>JBCKZY010000016.1:0-25024 GCA_038918635.1 Thermodesulfovibrionia bacterium
AAGGGATTTTTTAGTATTTATTTTAAAATCTTCAACTACAACACGAAAGAGAGTATTATATATTTATGTCAGTGGTATATATTAGAGAGTCCACATACGAATACAAGCATCTTCGCCCCGTTGTATTTGAAATAATGGACTCCATCGCAGGCAATCTCATCTCAAGGGGCTGTCATGTGGTTATTAAGCCCAACCTCCTTGCCGCTGCCCCGCCTGAGAAAGCCATCGTAACACACCCGATGGTTGTAAGAGCAACTGTAGAGTATGTACTTGATAAAGGCGGCCGGGTTCAAATCTCTGACAGCCCCGCCGTCGGTGCCTTTGAGAAGATACTGAAGGATAGCGGATACATAAGCGCGCTCAAGGGGCTGGATGTTGAATTCAGGGAGTTCAGTTCGTCTGTTACTGTTGACACCGGGAGACCGTTCAATAAAATAGAGCTCGCAAATGACTCGGTAAATGCTGACCTTCTGATAAATCTCCCGAAACTGAAGACACACTCCCAGATGCTCCTCACCCTCGGCATAAAGAACCTCTTCGGTTGTGTAGTCGGGATGAAGAAACCTGAGTGGCATTTAAGGGCAGGTGCCGATAGAGAGATGTTTGCCAGACTGCTTGTCAATGTCTTTCATGCCGTAAAACCTTCCTTAACTCTTCTTGACGGCATACTCGCGATGGAGGGACAGGGGCCGGGAAAGAGCGGGGACCCGAGAGAGATCGGCGTGCTCATGGGAAGTTCTGACACGGTAGCGCTTGATATGACTGTTTGCAGATTGCTTGGCATAACGCCTGAAACGTTACCGACAAACAGGGCCGCTATAGAGCAGGGCCTTGTTAAAGGTGATATTGAGCTTGACGGCAAGCTCCCGCAGATAGAGGGCTTCAGGTTCCCGGAGATCACCTCATCCCTTTTCGGCCCAAAGATTCTGCACGGCTTCATGAGGAGACATATAACACAGAGGCCCGTATGTAATGAAAAGCTATGCAAGCTCTGCGGAGAATGCTGGAGATACTGTCCGGCCGTGGCCATAACACCTTCCGGGGAAAGTATAAGTTTTAATTATGACAAGTGCATAAGATGCTACTGCTGTATAGAGGTATGCCCTCACGGGGCATTGAGGTCAAAGGAGACGTTTACGGGCAAGGTTTCCAGAAGACTGTTAAAGATACATTGATAGATGATAGATAAAACGGGTTCATATCGTACATATGCCGCATTCCTTTCTTACAAGCCTGATCTCAATCTATCAGTATAAAGCGCTTCAAAAATTTGGCATACAGTACTGATGAGTACACCTACTACTCTTCAATTACCTTCCACCGTTGACAATCTCAATGACAGTAACTTCAGGAGGTGCGAGAAAACGTATCGGGGGTCCCCATGTCCCTGAACCCCTGCTTACATACAGAGAGGACCCTCCCTCCAGTCCAACAAGCCCTGAAACGTGTGGATAAAAAAACCTGGTAAGAAGTCTGAAAGGAAATATCTGGCCATTATGGGTATGCCCTGAAAGCTGAAGGTCAAAGAGACCGATCGCTTCCCTGTCGATGTCTGGTCTGTGTTTCAGCAGAAGCGTAAATTTGTCGCGCGGAAGACCTGAAAGCACCTCCTTCTCTGAAACTTCACTATGGAGACCGAAACGTCTTCCCGCGTTATCATCCACTCCCGCTATATTAATGAGGTCGTTCGCTGTTATCCCCTCTCCCCTGAGGACCCTGAAACCGGCCAGCTCAGTAAATTCAAGAGCATGATCAAGTCCAGCATAAAATTCGTGGTTCCCCGTGATTGCAAACTTTCCGTAGGGAGCGGTAATCCCCTGAAACAGTTCATCAAGACCCTCAAGACTGTTGACCTGACCGTCCACAAGGTCTCCTGTTGAGACAAGCATATCAGGAGACTCCTCTTTCACTCTCCTTAAAATTCTCTTTAACCTATCTTTTTTAACTATAAGGCCGAGGTGAACGTCTGATATCTGAACGATCTTAAACTTCCCTATATCACGGGGCAGCTTTGATGTCCTGATCACCACCTTCTCAGTACGGATATTTCGTGCCTCGTAGAAGCCGTAGGAGGAAAGAAGAACTGATAATATTAGCGGGACAAAAAATGAGAAACCCGCGGATGGTTTCAGTACTGTGGTATCTGATCGCAGAACAGCCCCTGCAAGAAAGAGCGCAAGACGATAGATATCGATTGCTACAGATGTGGAGAAGAAGAGAAAGAGAAGACCCATCCATATGTATCCTGTATGTGATACAAAAATCGCAAGACTATCAAGACCCGCATTCTCAGAAATACGCACAAGATATGGTGCAAAGGTCATAATGACCATAAAAAGCGCGAGGGATAAGCCGGTGCTTCTTTTGAAGGAGAGCGCGGATCTCGCCCTGAGAAAGGCGTACAGATGTACCAGACCGTAGATAAGGAAAACTATTATAAAGAAAATACGCATAAATAACGAAATCTCACGCCGCAGTCACTAAAACATAAATTTGTTATCCTAAGAGCCTCATGTAAAAGTCTTTATTCGTCATTCCCGAGGTTTTTATCGGGAATCCAGTATTCTTTATAATTAAAAGCTTCTGGATACCCGCTGGAGTTTATCCCGTGCTTGCCTGTCCCGACAATATCGGGGATACGGGGCGAGTATGACAACAATAGCGATTCTCTCGATACTGTTGTAAGAGGCTCCTGAGGATAAGCAGTATAAAAAAAGGGGCCTATGCTTCGTCCCTGTAAATATGAACATCCCTTTGAGGGAAAGGTATCCTTATCCCTTCACTGTTAAACCTCTTGTATATCTCTGAATTAAGCTCATGTATGGTCTTGCCCCTTAAAGAGGGCTCCATGGTCCAGCACAGCAATTCAAAGTTAAGCGCTGAATCACCAAAGGCCCTGAACCTTACTCGCGGCAATGGTTCCATGGAAACATTGTCATTCCCTGAAGCGATCTCCAGCAGGACCTTCTCAACAAGGTCTATGTCGCTCCCATAAGCGATTGAGACGGGCACCCGGGTCCTGAATTTTGGGACCGGAGCGCTCTCATTAATAATTTTAGAGTTAGCGATGATTGAATTTGGAATCGTTATCATAATATCATCCCTTGTCTTAATCCTTGTGCTCCTGATCCCTATCGAGACGACCTCACCACGCTCCCCCTGATCAAGGATGATATAATCTCCTATCTTGAACGGCCTATCAAAAAATATACTGATACCCCCGAAGATGTTGGACATCGTGTCTTTCGCGGCAAAGGCCACAACCATACCTGCAAGCCCGGCTGACGCGACAAGAGGTGTAATATTGATCTTCCATAAAGAAAGAAGCACCATGAGAGAGACGACAATAATGGTTATCTTTGAGATATTCTCAACAACGGGCATGATATCCTTATGAAGTCCTGAGACATCGGCCTGTCTCTGCAGAATATATTCTATAAGAATGCTGCTGATCCTTATAATAGTGATCATCCATAAGACGGTAAGAAAACTGTAGAGCAGGCCTTCGGAATAAAAGACCACCTTCTGGGGTAATTCAAGATACATAACGGAAAGGGCAACACCAATAAGGAGAACGGTAAAGAAGATGGGTTTATGAGCCAGCGCTATTATCCTGTCGTCAACATCCGTCTCTGTAAACCTCGTAACCCTCTTCAGGATCTTTGAAAAGAAGAAGTCAGCCAGCCAGGCCATTACAATGAAGAGAAGTATCGTAACTGCAGACTTAATATAGGGGGAAGGGGATATGCCTGATATGTTCCAGAGTTCTGTCATAAAAGATATTCTAATCTTTTCCGGGGAAAATGGGAATAGGGGAGAAGGGAAGGTCCCTGTTTTATTTAAGATCGGTGCTGCGCTTGTGGAATGAGGGGTTAAGACGGATCAACTTGTTCTTTAGAATAGTTATCTCTCCAATCTTTTGCCACTTATCAATGACCCGTGTAACAGTCTCACGCGTCATACCCGTCATCTCGGATATCTCCTGGTGCGAGAGCTTGATGTTCAGCTCTGTTCCCTCGTCGGTCTTTTTGCCATACTCATCAATCAGCATAAAGAAAAGGGCCCTTAACCTCTGAGAGGCCTGGTTAAAGGAGAGCAGCTTAATCGATTCCCAGGAGCTGCGAAGCCGTGAGCTCAATATAATCAAAAGGTTCTCAAATACTTTCTTCTGGTTATGTAATATTGAAAAGAACTCTTTTTTAGATATTAATGATATCAGGGACTCTTCGGTTGCTACAACAGAAGCCGGGATGGTCTTGCCGTCTATAAGAGACATCTCACCGAAAAAATTACCAGCCTGGTGCATGGAAAGAATTATCTCCTTGCCCTCTCCTGTTGTCTTGACAACCTTGACCTGACCTGAAAATATCATGTACATGAACTCGCTCGTATCCTCTTCATGGAGTATAGTCTCATTCTTCCCGAACCATTTTGTAGTGATATTTCCACTAATCTTACACAGTTCATCAGCCGTAAGGGAGGAGAACAGCTTGATATTCTTCAGGTACTCAATCTTCTTCTTTTCGTCAAGATCTCTGCTCATACTTAGATTTTACCAGATTATTCAGAAAATTGACCGTTTTGTCAATTCGCAGGGGAAATCAGTAAAGACTCACCTGAATAATACCAGATGGAACAATTATAGTCCTGTTCAGAAAAAATGGTGGCGGTGGATGGACTCGAACCATCGACTCTACGGATATGAGCCGTATGCTCTGACCGACTGAGCTACACCGCCGATTATGGATTTAGTAAATTGCGGAGACATAAAAATTAACAGAATTACACTCTCAAAGTCAAATGGATTCAAGAACAGGGTTCAATGGTTCAAAGGTTTAAAGGTTCAAAGTTAACGGCAAAACGTGGGATATACCGACTTATCAGACTGTACATTTTCTGAGTCAATTCGAGTGCCAGTTGCCAAGCCTCAATATCATCAAATTGTTCAATCTTAATCGCTCTCTAACCTTGAACCATTGAACCGTGAACCTGAGTAGTTACCCAGCTACACATCACTATGTAACGGGCTACCCAATAACCTCCCGCAGTTCATGTAACTCATTACTATATAATGTTTTTTCTGCTGGTATAGTAATTGCATTTCTATCTGCATTAACCAAAAAAACCGAGGTGGCCAGATGAAAGGAATAAACTGCTGGGAATACAAGAAGTGCGGTAGAGGAATGGACGAACCGGAGAAGCATAAGGAAGGGGTATGCCCCGTGGCAAAAGAGACGAGGCTGGACGGCCTGCATGGAGGAACAAATGCCGGCAGGGCCTGCTGGGTCATTGCGGGCACGAGTTGTGATAACGACTTCCAGGGTAGTTTTTCTCAGAAGGTATTCGATTGCCTGGATTGTAATTTCTACCAGATTGTGATGAGAGAGGAGCATCCTGACTTTCATCACCCCGGTTCAATACTGGAGATGTTAATAAAGAAACCCTCGTAGCAAAATGGCATACATTGCCGGAAAGGAACGAAGATGGAGACTAAAAACTGCTGGGAAACTTGGGAATGTCCTGATTATTTCAGAGAATACTGTCCCGCCTTTAAGAGAGATTCCGGAGAGTCCGAATACATCTTTGCTGGAGTTTCCTGTCCGTATCAGAATAGGGATTTAGATTATTACCTTGATTCTCAAAGGGACATTAATACCGAAATAGTTCTTTAACCCTCATATTGCATGAAGGCCATAGAAAGACCTGCCGGCAGGCTCACTGTTTTTATAATGATAACAAACATGATGGCGTCGTAAAAAGTCCGATCTACTGCGTTGCAGCGTATTTTGAAATCCTCGACATACTATATGTATAGTCTCGTCTTTAAAAATACACTACGCCTTGTATATCAAAATTTTTACTTAGCCATCCCATGATTTATTACGAGCTTATCAACATTATTAAGACTAAGACCAAATACTTCATGCAATATACGGAGTAACCCTCCGGTGAATAACTTCAAAAGTGGTATAATACCGAATGCCACGCCCCAGGATTCAGCATCAATGCCAGAGTTGCGGTTATTCAAGTCCCAAGTGGCTCGGTAAGTGCCCGGACTGCGGCGCATGGAATAGCTTTACCGAGGAAGAGCGTGTCTCAAAACTCGTGTCGCAGAAGAGGGCTGAACCCGTAATTCTCTCTGAGATAACACCCTCTAACGGCAGCAGGTTCTCCACAGGAATAGGTGAATTAGACAGGACCCTGGGCGGCGGAATCGTTATGGGATCGGTCGTCCTGATAGGCGGTGACCCGGGCATTGGAAAGTCTACCCTCATCCTGCAAGCACTCAAAGGGCTCTCAAAACTCGGCAAGGTCCTATATGTTTCCGGCGAGGAATCACCAGAACAGGTAAAGTTAAGGGCCGACAGGCTCGGGATTAAGTCAGACCGGATAATCCTGCTCCCTGAGACCTCCCTTGAAGGCATAATATCAACTGCACAGGAGATCAACCCTGAGTTGATCGTTGTTGATTCAATCCAGACGATCTTCTCTCTCGAATTGCCTTCTACCCCGGGCTCAGTTGGACAGATCAGGGAGTGTGCGACAAAGCTGATGTTTTATGCAAAAAAATACGGAAGACCGCTGTTCCTTATAGGTCATGTCACAAAGGACGGCGCCATTGCAGGACCCAAGGTACTTGAACATATAGTCGACACTGTCCTCTATTTCGAAGGGGACAAAGGAAACCCTTTCAGGATACTCCGGACTGTCAAGAACAGGTTCGGCTCCACAAATGAAATCGGCATATTCGAGATGACCGAGAGAGGTCTCAGAGAGGTCGACAACCCGTCCAGTCTCTTTCTTTCAGAGAGACCCTTGAATGTCCCTGGCTCAGTTGTAACAGTAAGCCTTGAAGGGACAAGGCCGTTGCTGGTCGAGATACAGGCACTCGTCACAACATCGAGCTTCGGGATGCCGCGAAGGACAGCAATTGGCGCAGATCTCAACAGGCTCAACCTCTTAATAGCTATTCTTGATAAGCGTCTCGGGATGCAGCTTGGCGGTATGGACATCTTTGTGAACGTTGTGGGAGGAATAAGGATCTATGAGCCTGCAATTGACATGGGTATCGTAGCGGCTATAGCATCATCTCTTAAGAACAGAGCGGTCGAGCCAGGCATATTCACCTTTGGGGAGGCCGGGTTATCCGGAGAACTCAGGGGGATCAGCCAGGCGGAGACGAGGATAAAGGAGGCCGCAAAACTCGGCTTCAAAAAGGGTCTGGTACCAGCTGGCAACACGAGCATCCCAAAGGGACATGATATCGATATTATAGGAGTAAAGAATGTCGAAGAGGCCCTTGATATACTCTTCTTTTAATAATTAGACAGGATTAACAGGATCTTCAGGATATATTAAAAAAATAAGAACAATAATTAATAATTAGACAGGATGTACAGGATCTTCAGGATGCATTAAAAGAAAAAAAGGAAAATCTTCTTTATCTTGTTAATCCCGTTAATCCTGTCAGAAAAAGAAAGAAAACAATAATTAATAATTAGACAGGATATACATGATCTTCAGGATACAAAAAAGGAGAATCTCCTTTATCTTGTTAATCCTGTCAGAGAAGTCTTTATTTTGTTATTTGTGTAAATTCGTGTAAAAAAATCCTGTCAAATAATCTGATGGAAAACAAAAAATACCTGATTTATTATCTTATATTTGTCGTCTTATATCTGTCCGGTTGTGCGCCCCGCGTTGCGCCTCCGCCTCTGCACATAGGTGAAGACCTTACACTTGATGAGGTAATATCAATAGCCGGCCGGGATATAGATACACTCAAGGCTGTTGTGGACGTAACGATAAAGAAGAAGAACAAATATTACTCCTCTATAAACGCGTCCGTGCTTATTAAACGACCCGGTCTTGTTCATATGCGTATATACAAGTTCGGCATGCTGGTGGATGATATCGTTATAAGAAACAATGAGGTGCATGTTGTTTCCGGAAAAGAGAGAGCCTGGTTAAAGCATGTCGGCAGAGAATTCTACCATGCTATATTCTGGTGGGATGGTATAATGAACGCGTCTATGCGTAGGAGAGGTCAGGAGTATATAATAAAAACAACAGGTATGGAGATGCGCCTGGATAACAGATCTCTCTTTCCGCTAAGTCAGATTATTAAGATAAATGACAGATCAGCACAGATAACTTACAGCAAGCCAAGGATGGAAGGAGGCCGCTGGTTCCCCTCTTTAATAAAAATAGATATGGAAGATTTGAGCTTTTCAATAAAAATTGAAAAACTCTTATTAAACCCGGAACCGGGATACATGGATTTTAAACTGCCGGAAGAAGTCCGGAACCTCAATCAACTTCTTCTTCATTCGTAAGTCCAAGGGTAATTGCGACGGAATCTATTATATCCTCATCAACACTCTCCTTCTTTATGAGAAAGCCTTCAAGAAGGGCGTTGTCGCATACGGTATTAATAACCCGTGGAACACCCTTTGCGTAAGCATGAATTTTATTTATCGCCTCAGCAGTGAATATCCCTCTTTCAGCACCAGCGACCCTGGTCCTGTGATTAATATACTCCCGGGTATTATTCCCCTCCAGCGGCGCCAGCCTGCACTTGAGAGCTATTCTCTGTTTTAAAGGCTCATCAAGCGCCAGGATATCTTCCATTTCTGACAGGCCGAAAAATACAAACGTTATAAGCTTCCCCTCGGTAACTTCCATATTGAGAAGCCCGCGGAACTCCTCCATAATCTCCTTTGATTTGAGCATCTGCATCTCATCGATGATGACAACGGTCTTTAGGCCCTTCTTATGCAGATCCAGCAGCTGTCTGTAGATCTGTCCAAGCAGATCAACCTTTGAGTCCCCGGGGGTTTTAACCCCAATCTGTAAGGCGATCTTCTTCATGAGCCAGTCGGTGGTAACAGAAGAATGAAGCACAACCAGTAGAGCGGCCTCATACCTGTTCTCATCCAGTTCATTCAGCATCTTTCGTGCGAGTGTTGTCTTGCCGGTGCCTACATTGCCGATCACTACGGCAAGCCCCTTCATTGTATCAATAGCATATTTAAGACGCACAAGCGCCTCGGCATGCTGTTTGCTGCCAAAGTAGAACTTGTCGTCAACTGTACTTGAAAAAGGCTGTTCTTTCAGTTTAAAAAAATCAAGATAGTCCATAAGCGTTTATTTTTTGTCTGGCAATGACCAGCAACTTAAGCTCATTGACAGACAGTTACTGCCCTTTCTTTATTATATACTGACTATATATATGATACCCTGTCTTTCTTCTGATTACCATCACCCCCGGATATTATCCCCTTGATCTTCTCCATCTTCTGCTTAACATTTCTGAAATCAGGGGACATTTCATGTATCTCAATAAGTTTTTTAAGGGCGTTCCTGTAATCCTTGTTTTTTGAATAAGCATCGGCAAGGTCATAATTAAAACCTAGATAACTGTCATTATCAGGAGAGATCGATTCTATCGCCCTCTTATACTCTCTTATAGCCGCCGGGTAAAGCCCTTGTGACATGTAACATATGGCTATCATTCCAATAGAGAGAAGATTCTTCTTCGGGTCCTTGGCGGAGATCTCCAGTTCCTTGATCGCGTCTTCAATAAGCCCCATCTCCTTGTAAGCTATCCCCAGATTGTAATGTGTATCTGAATCTTTCTCCCCAACCTCTTTCTCCAGTCCTTCCTGAAACTCCTTGAAAATATCCTTTACGTCATTATCCGTAAGAATATTGGCATCATCATGAGTTTCTGCCTCTACAGGCTCAACTGCTGCCGCAGGTTCTTCCGCAGAGCTGAGGGACCTGAGTTTTTCTTCAATCTCCTTGTTGCCGGGAGATGCCGCGAGAAGTCTTTCGTAGAGTTTCAATGCCTGATCCTTAAAACCATACTGGATATAAAAATCAGCTTCTGTCTTCTTCTCGTCAAACTCCTCGGAAGACATGGCCTCAACCTCGCTCGGTACGGTTTCGTCCACCTCTGGTGCAGGCGGAGTCGTGTCCATCTCAACATCAACATCAGTATCATCCTTCCCGGACAAAATGGACTCAACATCAATAACTATATTTTTATCAGGTCCGGGCGCACTCGAAATACCGAGTTGCACTTCAAGTTCCTCAACTCTGGCCTTAACCTCCCCGTCACCGGGGTCAAATCCCAGGATATCCTTGTAAGATTGGAGAGCGCTATTATGCTGATCTCTATCCTCATACAGTCTTGCCAGCTCTTTTAACTCTTTTACCGCCTCAACGGTATTCCCCCTGCTCTTACTTATACTTGCTAAACGAAGCCTTACAGCCACAGGATCCAGCTCCTTGAAAGTGTCCAGAAATTCAAGGGCATCGTCCCAGTTACCCGACATAATGGCATCATCAACATACGGCATGAGCACTTCCCATGCCTTTTCAAGCGCATTCTCCTTAATATATATCTCTCCGAGGAGTTTATTGGCCGAAGCATTGGAAGGGTCAGCCCCTAAAATTTTTGAGAGCATGCCCTTGGCCTCATCTGTATCACCTGAGACAAGAGCCAGTTGAGTACGCTGCAGGAGCAGTTCTTTATCGTCAGGCGAGATAGAGAGGGCCTTCTCCATGAAATCTACCGCCTGCCCGATATCATTCTCTTTCTCCGCAATACGGCTTAACCCGATTAAAGAAGCAAGGTTATGTGGATCAATCCCTAATACCTTTTCAAAATACCCTTTTGCCTTTTCAATTTCCCCTTTTTCAGAGTAACCAGCGGCAATCTCAATATACAGTTTAACCGTCTCACCGCTGAGTCCCAGTTTCTCATAAAATCCGGCAATCCTATTTTTCAGGTTAATATTTTCAGGGGAAAGTTTAAGGACCTTCTGGTATATATCAAAGGCCTTTTCTGTCGATTTACCTTTTATGTGTATATCTGCTACTGTAAAATAATTCTCAACAGCATTGCCGATCAAACCCTTCTCCTCGTTAAGCTCTGCCAGAGCGATCAAGGCGTATACTTCAGTGGATGATATATTGAGAATTTTTTTATAAAGAGCTACCGCCTTAAGGTTAAACCCGTCTTTTCTGAATATATCAGCAGCCTTGGCAAAATACTCTATGGCCTCATTTGTCGAGTTCTTCCTGAAATATAAGTCACCTATAAGATTGTGTAAATTACCGTCAGTGCCGTCTCCGATTAGCTTCTTCATCTCGGCGATAGCCATATCGATCTGGCCCTTTGCAAGGAATTTTTGCGCAGTTGTAGTTATGGCGGCTTTATCAGTCATTGCTTTTTTCCTGTTATGATGTATAAAGTATGGTGTATTTTAAGACTATCACATATAAAAGATAGGTGTCAATATAAGTCCTTAATAACAGCTTCAACCATTAAATTCATGCAACATCAGACAATTAGGGCAAATAACTTACTTACTAAACAAGCCGTCAACTGCCCGTAAAATTTACAAACGTTACCTGGAGGTGAAATAGATAAATTGATCGCTAATGAATTTAATCTCCGAAAAGAGATAATTTATCTCAATCACGCAGGCGTGTCTCCCTGGCCCTACAGGACTTCAAAGGCGGTACAGAACTTTGCAGAAGAAAATATGCTGTCAAGTTCTTTTAATTATACCATTTGGCTCGGGATTGAATCACAATTAAAAAGGCGTACCCGGAAACTGATAAACGCGCCTTCAGAAGATGATATCGCATTACTTAAGAACACCTCTGAAGCTCTTTCCGTTGTTGCTTACGGACTTGAATGGGAAAATGGAGACAATATTGTAAGCAGCAACCAGGAGTTCCCTTCAAACCGGATTGTCTGGGAATCTCTCGCGCAAAAAGGGGTGGAATTTCGTGAGGCTGATTTAAATAATTCAAAAAGTCCTGAAGACGCCTTATTTTCACTTGTTGACAATAAAACCCGTTTAATTACAATCAGTTCGGTACAGTATTCCACAGGGTTACAGATGAATCTGAATCTCATCGGGGAGTTTTGTAAATCGCGCGGCATTCTTTTTTGCGTTGACGCTATTCAGAGTCTGGGTGCAATGAGGTTTGATGTTCAGCAGATTCAAGCTGACTTTGTCATGGCAGACGGGCACAAATGGATGCTGGGGCCAGAAGGGCTTGCGGTCTTTTATTCGGACCCTGACGCAAGAGACCGTTTACATCTCAATCAGTACGGCTGGCACATGGTTGAAGACGCTGGCAATTTTGATATCAAAAACTGGAGCACCGCAAAAAACGCACGTCGATTTGAATGCGGAAGCCCAAATATGCTGGGCATTTATGCCCTAAACGCAAGCCTGTCGCTTCTCCTTGAATCAGGGATGGTTTATGTTGAAAAAGAGATTCTGAAACGGAGCGAATATCTGATTGATAAAATCAAAACAATATCAGAACTCGAATTAATAACTCCGATAAGCAAGGGGCGTTACTCGGGGATTATTACTTTCCGTCGTCGTGGTGTGGAATCTGAACCGCTCTATAAATATTTAATGGAAAACAAGGTTGTATGCGCCTTCCGCTCCGGAGGCATTCGCCTGTCACCGCACTTTTATACGCCTTATGAACATCTCGATCAGGCTATTGAACTGGTTATGAGTTATCCCGTATGATTACAATCAGGGTCCCCGATGAATCGGGATCTTCGTTTCACTTCGACAGCCTTTTGTTTTATAACATTATCTTTCTCTGTATCTAGTTAACAACGATCTATCTGGTAGATTATTTTTTATTTGAATCAAGGGGATCGTATTTCCCTGAAAATGAAAAATGATAAGATACAAGATCCCTTTACTTATACTTATGGGGCACTGTTACCCGATAATCGAACCATTTGAGGGCCATATACATGGAAACCAGGATCGTCATTGTGGTTATTAACGCACTTTCCAGACCAAACTCATACGGCAGTACTTCAGCAAACCTGTAAAACCAGGTCTCCCGCAGCATTGAACCAAGTGGCGCTCGAAGACCGACCACAAGCATTGCCCCGAGTAATGCAAACCAGTGTCTTATGTATCCCTCGGCAGACCGCCAGAGCATGCCGCTGACTCAACCGCCTGCTATGGTCATGCCAACTCCAAAGATCGCGCTACCTATCAGGATACGCCAGCTTGTATGAAAGACATACGGCTCGGAAGGCTTGAGTCCCGCCATTTTAATAAGGGTAAAACCGGCAACTCCTATTACTAAACTGATTATAAGACTTCGCATCATGCGGGTCGTTTTTGTCACAAAAATCTCCCTGAAGGCCCCGGCAAAACAGAATGCGGACCGCTGAATTATTACCCCTGCACCGATACCGGAGAGAAATGCAGCCGTTGGGAAATTCGTTCCTTTGAATACATCTCTCGAAACAATGACCACCAGAATCAGGATCCCGGCTATGGCAATTTTAGGTTGTAAATGCCTTAGACCTCGTTTGCCAGTATCTTTTGTTGATGCTGTTTGAATGTGGCAGGAAGCAGGGTCAATGCATTGTTCCGCTTTCCGGTTAATCTGCCACATCACAAATTTTCCACCAATCAAAGCGCCGGCCAGCAGCCCTGACATCATCACAAACCCGTTTAAAGACAACATCATAATGCCTGAATACAAGCCGCCCAGAATACAGGATCCGGCTAAAAAACTGCCGATCCCCATCAGTGCTCCTCCGATGAAACCCTGCGTATAGCCGCCTATTCCCTCTCTTTTCAGACTGAACTGTTTTGCAAGCAGAGCAGATACAAAAACACCTGCCATGAGACCGATATAGAGCATACTATGCGGATAATACCTTGAAGCCGGTACAATCTGCTCCGGTGAGAGCACATTCAGGAAAGTTCCCTTGAACCATCTTGCCCAATCAGCAATGACTGCAGTCGTTGTGGAGAGTGGCCCGGAATACCAGAACAGAAGGATATTCAGAAGCGCTAGCATCACCCCGCCGAGTTCCGACGGCCACTTCTCCTCGAATATCTTTTTGTAAACCGTAGATGACATCATCTTTTTTATTATAGAACAATTCTAAATTAATCAGGTAACTTCATAGAAAGCACGTTAAATTGCTGTCAATTTATTAACAAATGGAGACAGAAGGCATTGGGGCAGGTATTAAAAGTATCTCGGGAATAAAGATTTCCATCTTCTGAGTTTATTAAAAAGAGTTCCACGGCAGGATGAGAGATGGCTACTCAAACCCGTAATCACGCCACCGGTCGGTAACACGTTTTACAATCTCCTCTGACATCACGATATCCTCCGGCCATTCGCGGTTAAAACCTTCTGAGGGAAGCTTCTTTGTAGCATCTATGCCGATCTTTCCACCATATGCGGGTATGTTCGAGGCGTGTTCTAGCACATCAAGCGGCCCTTCGAGGATGACCGTATCCCGTTTGACATCAACATTATTCCCCATTCTCCAGACCACCTCACTCAGGTTCTGCACATCCACCCACTTGTCAACAATAACGATGGCCTTTGTGAAGCTCATCTGTCCCATACCCCAGAGGGCGTACATCACCTTTCTGGCATGGCCGGGAAAACGCTTATCGATAGATACTACGGCGATATTATGGAACACTCCCTCAAGCGGGAGGTTCATGTCAACCACTTCGGGAAGCTGTTTCCTTAACAGGGGGAGAAAAATCCTCTCCGTTGCCTTACCGATAAAACAGTCCTCCATCGGGGGTTTGCCGACAATGGTAGCGGGATAGATAGCGTCTTTCCGGTGTGTTATGCAGGTTATGTGGAATACCGGATAATCATCCTGCGGTGAATAATAGCCGGTATGGTCTCCAAAAGGACCCTCAGTCCTCCTCTCCCCGGGTTCGCAAAAGCCCTCAAGCACAATCTCGGAATTTGCAGGCACTTCAAGGTCAACGGTCTCGCACTTCACCATCTCAACCGGCGACCTTCGAAGGAAGCCAGCAAGCAGCATCTCATCTATATCCTCTGGCAAGGGGGCTGTAGCCGAATACATGACCGCAGGGTCAGCGCCTATTGCTACGGCAACATCAAGCCGCCTGCCAAGCTCTTCAGCCTTTCGGAAGTGTTTTGCCCCGTCCTTATGCATATGCCAGTGCATGCCGGTTGTTTCTGAGTCATACACATGCATACGATACATCCCGCAGTTCCGGTTTCCGGTCTCCGGGTCACGTGTAAATACCATTGGGAGGGTAATAAACTTTCCGCCGTCCCCGGGCCATGTCTTTAAGATAGGGAGTATATCCAGCGAAGGATTGTTTTTAATTATAACCTCTTTACATGGCCCGCTTCTGACCTGTTTGGGTATGAAATCAGCAAGCCGCTTAAGCTTTGGAAGGGATTTGAGTTTTTCTATAAGGTTAGTAGGAATGTCGGGCTCAAGAAATTCGAACATCCTGTCTCCGATTTCATCAAGGTTATCAACCTCAAGGGCAAGCCTCATCCTCTCATAGGAACCAAAGGTATTGACGAGCGCGGGGATATTAGAGTCCCCGGGTTTCTCAAACAAAAGAGCAGGTCCACCGGCCTTGACGACTCTGTCGTTTATCTCGGCTATTTCAAGATGAGGGTCAACCTCAACCTTGATCCTCTTCAGGAGCCCTTTACCCTCAAGAAGCTTCAGAAACTCTCTTAAATCTTTATAAGCCATTAGAAATATATGATACAGGATTCACATTTCCTGATACAAGCACAAGAATACATGCGCAATAATTTATGACGCTGCGTATATGGATTTAACGCCCTTCTGGCAAACTTTCATAATGTCACTATGCGGTCTCCGTGTCATTCCGGACAGGCCGGAATGACAGAGAGTAACCAATAATATATGAATTAATACCATAGGGCAAAATTTCACCATGTTCAACAGAAATGAGGCTGAAACAGAGGAAGCTTTCCCTTTCTCTTCTTACCTTACCAGATAGTCTAATAATGTAAATACAAAAACGGTAATACTGATATAGCCGTTCATGTTAAAGAATGCCATATCAATTCTGCTCAGGTCATGGGGCTTTACAAGCAGGTGCTCATATAACAGCAAAGCTGAAGCTATAACAATGCCTGAAATGTATATACCACCCAAACCGGAGATCGGGACAAGACTTATGAGCAGCAAAATAGTCGTTACATGAAAGATTCTTGCAAGCAGAAGCGATGTCCCGAGCCCTAACCTGCTGGGGATAGAATAGAGGCCATGCGCCCTGTCAAACTCCAGATCCTGAAGCGCATAAAAAATATCAAAGCCGGCAACCCAGAGCAGGACAGCAAAAGAAAGGGGCAGAACCTCAATATCGATACTTCCTCTTACAGCTATCCATGCTCCAAGAGGCGCAAAAGAGAGCGCCAGCCCGAGCACAACGTGACTAAGAGATGTGAACCTCTTTGTGTAAGGATATAGCAGAAGTAGCAGTATTGCCAGTGGGGAAAGACGGAAACAGAGGGGATTCAGCTGATAAGCGGCAAGCAGGAAGACGGCAAAAGCCAGCATGGTGAATATAGAGGCCTCAATAGTACTCATAACCCCTCTTGGCAGTTCCCTCTTCTCCGTCCTTGGATTAAGAGCATCAATCTTCCTATCTATTATCCTGTTCATTCCCATAGCACCAGTCCTTGCCCCTATCATCGCAAGTGTAATCCATAAGATCTGCCTTAACTCAGGAATACCGTCTGCCGCTATCAGGGCGCCGGTAAACGCAAAAGGCAGTGCGAAGATGGAATGGGAGAACTTTATTAACCTTAGGTAGTCTGCTGTTTTATTTATTAATGACATTTAACCATTTGATCATGAAATATTAATTTGATTGTTCCCTGTTGTTTTGCTATAAGGTTTCCAATAGTTTTTCTCCCCCTTGATGGGGGAGGGTTAGGGAGGGGGTGTTTAAGATATTATTCACCCTCCCCTTAGTCCCCTCCCATCCCGAAGCGGGTCGGAGTTTAGTCGTTTCGACCAAAGGGTCGCTCCGACAAGGGAGGGGGTATTTGGGATAACCTTCGGTCTTGCTTAGAAGCGACAACTTCTGGTTGCCGCATGGTGATTCATTATTATTGCAATTTATTAGAATAATACCAGAAACAGCCGTCTTTAAAAAGCCTGGCGTTTCCCGTAACATCTTTCATCCAAAAAACGGCAGTTAGCCGCTCTACCCATAGGGTCATAGACGAGTCGCAGACTAATTTGCCCGGATCGAAACAGATTTATTAATGATTACAGGTGATTCAAAATTCTCCATTTCAGTGGAATATAAACCAAACATAAGATTTTCTTCGATCGGTGTTTATCCGCGTTTTTCTGTGGCCAAATGCTTTTTATAGGTTCATGTTTGAAATTTACAAATATTCAATGTTAAGATATTCTGCATTCCATGCTAATCCGAAACTTATCCGATAACTCTCAATAGGCTATTGAAAAACTGATTTAAATATGATTTTAACCTTTTGCCGTCATTCCCGTGACCCGTTCTCCGTAGTACTACGAAGGATGAAAAACGGGAATCCAGTCTTTTTAATAGGTTACTGGATACCCGCCGGAGTTTATCCCGTACTACGATACGGGGCGGGTATGACAACTGCTAACAGCCTCTCAAGTGCTGGGATTTATTGAATTATGGCAGAAGTAATTCCATTTAAGGGCATTCTTTATAATCCAGAGGCGGTGCATGCCGGTTCTGTTATGGCCCCCCCATATGATATAGTCTCGCCCGAACTCAAAGAAGAACTCTACAATAAGAGTCCATACAATATAATTCGCGTTGATTTCGGGAAAGACGACGACGGGGACAACGAGCACCGGAACCGTTATACAAGGGCATCTCAATTCCTGTCTGACTGGCTAAGGGAGGAGGTGCTTTTACACGACCCTGAACCATCTTTTTACTGCTATGAGATAAGCTATGAAATCTGCGGGGAGAATAAAAAAGTAAGGGGGTTCTTAGGCGCCGTCAGGATTGAGGAACTTGGAACAGGCAAGGTCCATCCCCATGAGATGACATACTCAAAGCCAAAATCAGACAGGTTAAATATTCTAAGATACTGTAACGCCAATACAAGCCCCATTTTTTCTCTATACAGCAGCAGGGAGAAGCTTGCATCATCCATACTTGATGATACTTCAAATAAACCACCTTACATTGAAGCCAGCGACAAAGACGGCTTTACGCATCGCCTTTGGAAGATCAGCATCAGCGCCTCTACCGAAACCATCAGGGAAGAGATGTCGGATAAAGATATTTATATAGCTGACGGCCACCACCGCTATGAGACCGCGCTCGCTTTCAGGAAAGAGATGGAAGACAAAGGCATGGCAAGTACGGGTAAAGAGCCGTTTAATTATGTGCTCATGTTTCTTTCCAACATGGAAGAAGAGGGTTTAACCCTTCTTCCTACACATAGAATTATTGAAATAAATTCAGATATCAAAATAAAAGATTCTCTAAGGAAATATTTTGATATACAGAAAGTAAACATGGAAGGGGCCGATGAGAAACAGTTAAGGAATAAGATGCTTGAGATGATGCGCAGCAGAGACCATACATTCGGAATGCTCCTTACAAATTCTAATAATTATTACACTCTTACCTATAACAACTCAAACCTGGATTTAAACCTTCCTGAAAGCCTGAAGAGACTAGATGTATCGATTCTGCATAAATTAATATTTGAAAAACTCCTGAATGTTGATCATTTCGAATACGAGATGGATCCTGATATTGCCGTTGAGAGGTCCCGGAAGGGTTCGTTTGAGGCCGTCTTTTTCCTAAACCCCACCAGAATACAGGATGTAAAAGAAGTGGCGCTTGCCGGACACAGAATGCCCCCGAAGTCAACTTACTTCTACCCAAAACTACTGACCGGAATGGTCTTATACAATTTTTAACCCTACATCACTCACTATTCAGCCGGGACAATAGATGTTAGATAACCTGAGACAGGCATTAGGTGTGTGGTTCATCCGGAAGATCCAGAAATACGGCCCTCATAACGTAAGGATTTCAGGGAAGAACTACAAAATATCTGAAGATGTGTTCAACCCGAAATATTACTATACCAGCAAGTTTATGGCTGAACATTTAACGATAGCACCCGGAGATGAAGTGTTAGATATAGGGACGGGCTCCGGGATTCAGGCTATAACAGCTGCAAAGAAGGCCCAAAAGGTCGTTGCGGTTGATATCAACCCTGCCGCTGTCAGGTTTGCACGGGAGAACGTCAGGGCAAACAGGTTGGAGGATATTGTTTCGGTGTATGAAGGAGATCTCTTCTCCCCCCTGAGTCCGGAAGACAGGTTTGACATTATTATATTTACACCTCCCTATCTTGAAGGAGCAACAAAAACGTATTTTGACCGGGCACTGTTTGATAATAATAAGGAACTTGTCGTAAGATTCTTTTCAGAAGCAAAAAACCATTTGAAGCCTGACGGATATATACAAATGGTATATTCATCTATTGCAAAATCCGAGGAAGTCTTAAGGATATCATATGAATCCGGATGGCGATACACGCTTATAGCACGTAAAAAACTATTATTTGAAGAATTTTTTATTTACAGAATGACCTTAGATCAAAAGGAGCAAAGTTAAACTTATGAAGATAGGCATAATATCAGACTCACACGACCATATGGAAAATATCAAAAGAGCCGTGCAAATATTTAAAGAGCAGAAGGTCGATTATATACTGCATCTGGGTGACTATGTAAATCCGGCATCTGTCAAACTGTTTCAGGGAATAAAGCTCATAGGTATATTCGGCAACAACGACGGTGACAAATTCAGACTTATAAATTCGTTCAACGAGGTCGGTGGAGAGATCAAGGGAGATTTTTTTGAGTTTAAAGAGGACGGCCTTAAGGTAGCCTGCTATCACGGGACCGAGCCACAGCTCAAAGATTCACTGATCGCATCAGGAAAGTATGATGTAGTTATATACGGACATACACATAAACATGAACATAGTCATGTCAATAACACACTGGTATTAAACCCCGGCACAGCACACGGATTCTGGAAAGACGCTACCGTGATGGTATTCGACACAGACACCCGCGAGCCTGAGATTATCGGGTTATAAAATTATTATTTGGCACTTCCGGTCTTGTCCCGCCTGTCACGATTCTTCGGGGACTTGTCGGGGGAAATATGTGTGTATTAATGTGTAATAAGATGCTATAACTAAGGTCTGTCATTCCGGCTTGTCCGGAATCGTTATTAATAACAAGATCCAGGAACGATTCCGGACAAGCCGGAATGACGAACAGTGGATAATGTTATGTAATTCTCCACACAAAAGCCAGTAGAGCCATCACGAAAGGCCCTCAAGAAGAACTCCTTGAGGGCCTTTCGTGATTAAACTTGTACGGCTTTATTTTTTCTTGTGCGCAGCGCAGAACTTCGATTTTCCAGAAGCGTTATTCTTGCACCCCTTCCCCTCTTTTGTCTTTGCTGGACATCTCACCTTCTTTGCTTTAACTGCTTTCTTCTTTGCTTTTGCCATACTTCCTCCTTTTAAAGTTAGAGTATGAAAAGATTTATAATATTGTATCACAAAAAAATATTAATGCAAGTTTTATTTACAAAAAAATATTATTTTCACTTTAATCTCAGACATTCAATACGGTTCAGAGAGTAGAGATACTATAAGCCGCATCGGGCTTAACGGAGACTGAATGGGAAATTCATAATAGAATTAAGTCTTGCAGGCATTCAAATGAAACTCCCCGCCTTGTAGGCGGGGAGTTTCATTTCACACTAAAATATTTGTAGTTATTTTTTCCGAAACCCGCAGGCTTCTCAAAATGCTGCTGAACCTACATTGCGGCTTTGTGTGCCGGCTTGCTCTTGCGAGAAAGAGAGGCAACATTGGTCCAGGTCATGGTCTTCTTTCTATTATCCCTGCGGTGCTGAGGTCCGCGCGTCGGGCGGGCATCACCTGTGCCGCGTGAAGGTGCAGGCTGTTTATAATTAAAGCCCTCCAGTGTGCGACGCTCCACTTTTTCTCCAAGAACGCGCTCAATACTGGAGACCATGGGTTCATCTTCCCGGGTAATGAACGTGAAGGCATCACCGGTCTTCGCGGCCCTGCCTGTACGTCCGATCCTGTGTGTGTATGCGTCGGTGGTATCGGGCATATCAAAGTTAATCACATGGGATATGCACGAGACATCAATACCACGGGCCGCAATGTCGGTTGCGACAAGGACCTGGTATCTGCCGTCACGGAACCCCTGCAGAGCTTCCTGGCGTCTGTTCTGAGAAAGGTTCCCCTGCAATGATGCGGCGCGGTAGCCGGCTCTTTCCAGCTGCTCTCCCACGCGGCGGGCACGGTGCTTGGTGCGCGTAAAGACAAGGACCGATTCAGTGTCGGTATTGCCCAGCAGTTTGATCAGGAGCCCGGTCTTGAGGCTCTGATCAACCGGGAAGAGTTCGTGCGTTACGGTGTTTAAGGGCGCACTGTAATCGACCTGTAACGTGACAGGGTCCTGCAGAATGTCGTTGGCCAGCTTTCTGATACCTACGGGCATTGTCGCTGAAAAGAGCAGTGTCTGTCTGGACTTCGGTATTTGCTTGATAATCCTCTTTATATCAGGCAGAAAACCCATGTCAAGCATACGGTCAGCCTCATCAAGGACGAGCACCTCCAGGTTCGACAGGTTTATCGTGCGCTGGTTCATGTGATCAAGCAGGCGTCCGGGACAGGCAACAATAATTTCGACGCCTGCACGCAGTTTCTTTATCTGCGTGTTTATGCTGACGCCTCCATAGATGGCGGCGCTCCGGATCCCTGTTCTGCGCCCCAGGGTTATGATGAACTGGTGTGTCTGTTCCGCAAGTTCACGGGTGGGGGCTATGACAAGGGCGCGGACACGTCCGCGCGGCCCGCTAATCAGGCGCTGAAGAATCGGCAGAACAAAGGCCGCTGTCTTGCCTGTTCCGGTCTGCGCAAGCCCCATAACATCCTGATTCCTGAGGACCGGCGGAATCGCCTGGGCCTGGATCGGTGTTGGCTCTGTATAGCCCGCGGCTTTGATACCTGCCGCAATATTGGCATGTAAATTAAATGTGCTGAATTCCATAATTCGTATTTTCTCCTTTATTGTTCTTTACGGGGGGAACCCCCGGTGTATTCCGGGGCTTACAAAGTGTAGGTTTTACCGGGTACATCAAGTTACAACTCGTTATGATATCAGCTATCGGTATAACCTGTCAATAGCCACCTCTATTCCAGCCTGAGATACAGAGGAGCTATCCGGGCCTTTCAGCCTCTTGAGCCGTTAACGGACGATAATAAGCTGCATAAAAACCAGCCCTGATTGTTCAGAAATAATCAGGGCTGGTTTAATAAGACACAATATCTGAATGTTTGATGGCGTCGTAAAAAATTCGATCTACTGCGTTGCAGCTCATTTTGAAATCTTCGACATACTATATGTACAGTCTCGGCCTTAAAAACAGACTACGCCTTGTATATCGAAATTTTTCTTAGCCATCCCATGACTTTTTTTACGAGCACATCAATGTTTATCCAAGCATCTCTCTCATATCATCAGCAGCATTTCCCGCCAGCTTCAGATTGAAGTTATCCTGCAGGACTTTAAAAACGGCTGGTGTCACAAATTCAGGAGGCTTGGGACCGAGATAGATGTTTTTGACACCGAGGCTGAAGAGTCCCAGAAGAATTGCAACGGCCTTCTGTTCAAACCATGAGAGTGCGATGGTCAGCGGCAGCTCATTTACAGAACAGTTGAATGCCTCAGCAAGCGCTACAGCTATCTTGACGCAGGATATGGAGTTATTACACTGGCCGAGATCTATATAACGCGGGATACCATCGATATCGCCGAAATCTAAATCATTGAACCTGAACTTGCCGCAGGAGGTTGTAAGTATTACACAGTCTTTGGGGACAAGTTCCGCAAGTTCCCTGAAGTAATCACCTCCGCTGCCGGGGGCATCGCATCCTGCTATGACAAAGAAGCGTTTTATCTTGCCTGACTTGACAGCCTCAATTATCTGTGGTGCAAGCTTCAGGACAGTTTCATGGTGAAAGCCTGTTGTCAGCGTCTTTTCGGACTTCACATCAGCGTCAGGCAGCGAGAGGGCTTTATTAATAAGCGGGGTAAAGTCATTTTTCTCGATATATGGACATTCCTCCACGCCGGTAACATCATAGGTAAATAGTTTATCACTATATGTACCCCTGACAGGCATTATACAATTGGTTGTCATAAGAATGGCCCCCGGAAAATCATCAAATAACCTTCTCTGGTCATGCCATGCCTGTCCGACATTTCCTTTAAGATGACTGTGTTTTTTCAGCTTTGGATAGCCATGGGCAGGAAGCATCTCGGAGTGCGTATATATATTGATACCCTTGCCCTCTGTCTGCTTAAGCAGTTCCTCGAGCGCGTTAAGATTATGTCCTGACACCAGGATGCACTTCCCTTCAACCTTATCTTCAGACACGGTCACCGGTTCAGGGATACCCAGCCTGTCCGTATGGGCCTTATCAAGAAGGTCCATCACTTTAATGGCTGCCTCACCGACTTTGAGCGCCGTAGCGACGTTATCACTCAGGCGGAAGTTTACATTTGTAAGAGTTGAGTAAAGAGTGTCAGCCATAATAGAATCAACTTCCTGATCTGTGGCCCCGAGTTCACGAGCGTGGTGCGCATAGGCAGCGACCCCCTTAAGTCCATAAATTGAGATATCCTGAAGGCTTGAAATATCCTCATTTTTACCGCATATTCCGATCTTTTTATCACAGCCGCCTTCCATAGTCTGTTCACATTGATTACAAAACATTTTCCCCTCCCTGTTTCTTGAAATTGATTTTATTTATAATTAAATCATATTTAAAGCAATAATGCCATGATATAAATCATACGTAACAGTATTATCTGTAGATAATGTCAGCAGCTATCTGAATCATCTATATGGAATGCTCAATTTCCCTTCAAGGAAAGAAATTATTTTATCCATCATCCGGAGCGTGGAATTGCTTTTCGCACTAACGCTCCGATACTGAGGCCCTGGCCCAGAATAGAGAAGACAACGACGGAATAGGTCAGCGCTAGAACAACATCCCGCACCTGTCCGGCCGGCAAAGAAAGCGCCAGCGCCACCGAAATGCCGCCACGCAGTCCGCCCCAGGATAGCACCTTCCATGAACCATGTGGAAGTCTGAATGCTTTATGGAACAGGCGGATCGGCACTCCAACTGAAAGCAGCCTTGCACCGAGAGTAATCAGGATAACAGCCGCCACGGCCAGCACGATATTCGCGGAGAATGAGATCAGAATCACCTCCAACCCTATCAGCACAAAGAGCACTGAATTCAGAATTTCGTCCAGCAATTCCCAGAACATATCGAGATGATCCCTGGTCTTGTCCGACATCGCCCACGCCCGGCCATGGTTGCCGATGAGAAGCCCCACCACAACCATCGCCAGAGGTCCGGAAATATGAAGCCGGTTCGCCAGGGCATATCCCCCCATGACAGAGGCGAGTGTAATCAGCACCTCCAGCTGATAACTGTTGATACTCTTTAACATGCGATAGGTAATGTATCCAAGGACAAATCCGAAAGCAATACCGCCGCCGGCCTCCTGGAGAAGCATAATCGCACCGTGCGTCAAGGTCGGCTTTCCCCCGCCGGTAACCATCGCCAGAAGGAGAGAGAAGAGGACTACGCTGATACCGTCATTAAAAAGCGACTCGCCCGTTATAACGACCTCCAGATTTTTCGGAGCCCCTGCCGACTTCAGTATACCCATGACGGCAATCGGGTCGGTGGGTGATATCAGGGCGCCGAAGATCAGGCAGTAGGATAACGGCAGAGTAATACCCGTCAGCGGCAGGATGTACCAGACACCGAAACCGACAAGCACTGTTGAGACAAGGGTGCCGAATACAGCCAGGATGCCAACCTGCCATTTGTAGCTGCCCAACTCGTTCAAGTCAACATGCAACGCTCCGGCAAACAGAAGAAGTGAAAGCATCCCCTGCATCAGCACGTCAGAAAAATCAATGGTTAACAGGAATGATACCTCGTAGTCACGTAATGCGCTTAGCCCAAGCTTATCCAGCCCGACCAGTACCAAGGACAA
>JBCKZY010000017.1:0-24361 GCA_038918635.1 Thermodesulfovibrionia bacterium
GCAGAAAAAAGGTTATGCGGTACAGCCTTTTAAAACAGGCCCTGACTTTATTGATACAGGTATCCACCGACTTATCACAGGAAAAACCTCAAGAAATCTAGATCTCTGGATGTGCGGCGGGGATTATGTAAAGACCTGTTTTGTGAAACACTCTACAGATGCTGACGTTGCCGTTGTCGAGGGTGTGATGGGGATGTATGATGGAGAATTAAACTCAGCTCGGCTTGCAGCAGTGCTCGGGCTCCCGGTTATCCTGATAGTCGATGCATACGGCATGGCAGAGAGCGCAGGGGCGGTAGTTAAGGGGTTTGTGGAATACAGGGCAAAGAACAAGAAGCAAAGAACAAAGACTGAAGTTGCTGGTGTAATATTTAATCGTATAGCGTCTGATAGGCATTATAAAAGACTTAAAGAGAGTGTTCAGGATGTTCCGGTTCTTGGTTGTCTGCCGAGAGATATTACTTTTGAAATCCCTCACAGACATCTCGGTCTATTAGTGGCAGAGGAAAACCCAATTAGTAAGAAAGAAATAGATAAACTGGCGGACGTGGTTATAGAGCATGTTGATATAGAAAAAATAATGCAGGGATCAGAAGTCAGGGAGCAGGGGGCAGTAAAAAAAGAAGAGTCTCTTTCTCGCTTGACCTCTCGACCCCTTGACACCTTGAACCCTGAAGTTAAGATAGCAATTGCTCACGATAAAGCTTTTTGTTTTTATTATCAGGACAATCTGGACATGCTTAAAGATGCTGGGGCAGAACTTGTAACATTCAGTCCTCTTTCTGACAGTAAAATCCCTGATGGCGTGGATGCTCTTTATCTCGGTGGCGGTTATCCCGAGCTTCATACGGAAGAGCTGAGCAGAAACCTCTCCATGCTTGAGTCTGTCAAAAGATTTTCGGATAGCGGAAAACCGGTTTATGCGGAATGCGGCGGATTCATGTATTTAACAGAAGGTATTTATGATTTTGATAACAATTATTTTTCAATGGTCGCGGTATTCCCATTTAAAACAAAGATGACAAAAGGCAGAGCTCACCTAGGATATCGAGAGACTATATTAAGAGAAGATTCAATGCTTGGCGGAAAAGGGGATGTACTCAGGGGACATGAATTTCACTATTCAGAAATAGTAAACAGCAGTCAGCAGTCAGCGGGCAATGATCTGCATTCTGATCTAATTTATTCTGTCAAAGACGGTTCAGCTAAACATATAAGTGATGAAGGTTATAAGGTCAAGAATACACTAGGCAGTTACATTCACATGCATTTTGGAAGCAATCCTGCGATTGCCAAAAATCTAATAAACCATATTAAGGAGCATCATGGAACTGATACTGTTAGCAGGACACGGCAGTCCTAAAAAGGACGCCAACAGTCTTGAGCACATAGCTGAATTATTACACGAAATGATCCACCCTGAATGCAATGAGAAATGCATCAGGATAGCATATCTGCAGTTTGCAAAACCAGACATAACCGATGCGCTGGAAGCCTGTGTGAAGGACGGGGCAAAGAAGGTGATCATACATCCCTATTTCCTCAGCAACGGCATGCATGTTACAAGCGACATCCCGGAGATCATAAAAGAGGCTGGAACTAAATATTCTGATGTCGAGTTTGTCTATACCGAACCTCTCGGAATTCATAATAAGATGGCGCAGGTTGTTTATGAAAGGATCAACTCTGCGACAGGTTTGAAACCGGCTGAGATAGAAGAAAGAAGCTTTGAGATCATTGCAGATGAAATTGACCTTAGTGATGTGCCTGAAGAAAGACACCCTATTGTAAAGCGCGTAATACATACAACCGCAGATTTTGAATTTAAGAGCAGCCTCTCATTTCACCAGGATGCAGTGAAAGCTGGCATTAAAGCCATCAAGGCGGGCAAAGATATCCTTACTGATGTTGAAATGGTTAAGGCAGGCATCAATAAGAAGCTGATTGAAAAGTGGGGCGGAAAGGTAATTTGTAACATTCATGGTTCAGGGGGCAGGGACCATGTTTCAGAACATATAACGAGATCAGAGGCTGGAATTGAACTGGCACTGAAAGAGAATAATAACATTGGCATTATTGCTATTGGCAATGCACCGACTGCTTTATTGAAAACGGTTGAACTGTTGACTGGTAAGGACGCCCTGCCTCTTGTCATCGGTGTACCGGTTGGCTTTGTAAAGGCCATCGAATCAAAGACGCTGCTTGCTCAACAGAAATTTCCATACATAACAAATATAAGCAGAAAGGGTGGCTCAACTGTTGCTGTGGCTATTGTGAATGCATTATTGAAAATGGCTGAGGAAAAATGAAAATTCAAAATTCAAAATATAAAATCAGCCTCTTTGTATGTCTGTTTTCCGGGCTCTGTTTTCTGGGCTCTGTTAACGAAGCTCATGCCATGCACATCTCTGAGGGCATACTGCCTTTTAACTGGGCGGCGCTCTGGTTTGCAGTTGCCCTGCCATTTGTGGCATACGGGATTAGGAGGCTCAAGAAGATCTCAAAAACCGATATATCTGTTAAGCCTCTTGTAGGGCTTATGGCAGCGATAGTATTTGTAATCTCCTGCATGCCCATACCTGTCCCGACTGCCGGCACATGCTCCCATCCGGGAGGCACTGTAATTCCGGCAATACTGGTCGGGCCTTCAATAAGTGTACTCGTTACCGCTGTTGCTCTTCTTATCCAGGCGCTTTTTCTTGCGCACGGAGGACTGAGCACATGGGGCGCGGACATAGTTTCCATGGGCGTTATGGGTTCATTTACAGGGTTTGCCGTCTTTAAGCTTTTAAGAAAGTTCAATATGTCCCTTGCAATTTCGGCCTTTTTTGCGGGTATGCTCTCTGACTGGGCGATATACTTTACAACATCTGTCGAGCTTGCTTCAGGTATAAGGGGGGACACGGCATTTATGCCGTTATTTACAAAGATCCTTATTGCCTTTGTACCGACACAGCTTCCGCTTGGCATCCTTGAAGGATTTATGGCTGCCGGGATGGTAAGCCTGCTTTATAAGAGAAGGCCGGACCTGCTCGTAAAGCTTGGGGTGATAAAGCCTGAGCATGCCGGAGGTGCGGTATGAAAAGACAGGGGTCAGGATTCAGGATTCAGGATTCAGGACATGGAAGGCGTAAGTGGAGCATCATTGTTTTATTATTATTTTTACTCATAACTCATTATTCATTACTCATTACTGCTGCTTCAGCAGCCGAATGGAGAGGTGTTGATGAGTCTGTTGTGGAGAAGTACGCGGAAGAGCACGGCAGGGCGGCAAGGGAGCCATTTATAAATACCGACCAGGGAGACCTTCTGCTTTTTATGTTTCTCCTTGCGGGCACTGTTGGAGGGTTTGCAGCGGGGTATTATTGGAGACAATTAACTGAAAGAACACAGAGCACACCTGTCCCTGACGGAAAGTCGGGAGAAGACAGAGTCTGCCTACCGGACAGGCAGGCACAGACAGGGAAAAGACAAAAAACCATATGAAAGTATTTTCGGAACATTTTACAACTGACCACTTTCTGACAAGGGTGGATGCAAGGGTGAAGCTGATGGCTGTCCTTGCGCTTCTTGTAATGGTCTTGAGTTATAAAGGTATACTGTTTCCTTTACTGATAGCTGTGCTCTCTCTTCTTATATGCCAGCGGATGCGGATTCCGCTGCGTGTTATGCTCCTTAGATTTTCACAGCCCATGTTTATAGCGCTTGTTGTGCTCCTGCTGAAGTTCTTTTTTTCAGGGAATGAGACATTGTTTTCCGTTAATGTACTGGGACTGAAAATAATAGGGCATAAAGATGGCCTTATCGAGGGAATAAGGATAACGAGCAGGATAATCGGTGGGGTTTCGCTTGTAGTGATGATTGGGTTTGCAACTCCATTTATCGAGTTCGTAGCTGCTCTTTCGTGGTTGAGGGTTCCAAAGACTTTTATAGAAATAATGATGTTTGCATATAGATATCTCTTTATGTTTCTTGATGATGCCACTACTATTTACAGCGCCCAGAAAAACCGTCTCGGTTATGCCGGGATAAAGAAGGGGCTGTACTCCTTCGGCATCCTGACAGGATCGCTTGTATTGCGGGGCCTTGAGCAGAGCCAGAAGACTGCTGATGCGATGGTCCAGAGGGGCTACACGGGTGATATGCCTTTACTGAAAGTAAAGCCGTTAAGGATTGCTGAACTCACCGTTGCTGTCTTGATAGTTATATTCGGGGGCGCGGTATGGATGATCTGATGTATTCAGTCAGGAATGTCTCATACAAATATCCTGACGGTACGCACGCATTGTTGGATATAAGCCTTGATGTTCGAAAGGGTGAATTCATAGGTCTGCTTGGAGCAAACGGTTCCGGCAAGACGACCCTTCTCAGGGCCATGGACAAATTGCTCAAAGGAGTCGAGGGAAGAGTTTATCTGTGCGGGGTTGATATCAAGGACCTGTCACCAAAGAAGATATATGGAAAAGTCGGCCTCGTATTTCAGAACCCCGATGACCAGCTATTTGCACCCACGCTTTTTGAGGATGTTGCCTTCGGCCCGACGAATATGGGCTTTAATGCAAAAGAGGTGAAAACACGCGTGATGGATGCATTAAATGAAGTGGATCTCTCCGGACTTGAAGGGAAATCGGTTCACAACCTTAGCTACGGACAGAAGAAGAGGGTATGTATTGCAGGCCTGCTTGCAATGGGACATGAGATACTTCTTTTGGATGAGCCGACCGCAGGTCTAGATCCTATGGGTGAATACAGAATGATGAACCTGCTCCAGAAGCTTAACAAGGGAAAAGGGGTAACAATCGTCATGGCAACACACAGCGTGGACCTTGTGCCGGTCTTCCTTGACCGTTTGTATATTTTAAGTAAGGGGAAGTTTGCCAGGGGGGGGACACCGGAAGAGGTCTTCAATGCCCCTGAAGATATGGCAAACATAAAATTGCGGCTTCCTCATATTGCCGAACTTATTTACAAACTTAAACATGAAGACAATCTTCATTTTGATCGTATCCCACTAACAATAGGGGAAGCGCGTCGAGAGATCATAAAGACAATTGAGACTTTAAAGGAAGAGGGTTGAAATTGATCAGAGTGAAGAAGGGGTTAAGATCAGGATATACAACAGGCGCATGTGCGGCTGCGGCAGCAAAGGCGGCCGTTTTAGAGTTAATAGATTTCGAGGCTGGAGTTAAGGGAATAAAAAAGACCGGAAGTGTTGAGATCCCTTTTCCCGACGGCAGCAGGGTTAAGTTCAGAGTTCAGAGTTCAGGGGTAAGGAATACTGGAAAGAATGCATGGGCGTCTGTTATCAAAGACGCTGGGGATGACCCTGATGTGACAAACGGAGCAGAAATAGTGGCAGAAGTTACAAGCTGTAAGTTTGCCCCCCATCCCTCAATCGTCATAAAAAGGGGTAAAGGAGTCGGGGTTGTGACAAAGCCGGGTCTTCCCGTGCCGGTTGGTGAGGCGGCGATAAACCCTGTTCCGAAACAGATGATAAAAGAGGCGGTTTTAGAAGCAGTGAATCAGCGGTCAGCGGTCAGCGGTCAGCGGTCTTTAGAAATAACTATTTCTGTGCCAAATGGTGAAGAACTTGCAAAGAAGACCTTGAACTCCAGACTGGGCATTCTCGGCGGTATCTCCATATTGGGGACGACCGGGATTGTTAAGCCTGTATCCACTGAAGCATGGAGAGCGACCATAACCTCATCAATGGATGTAGCAAGGGCTATCGGGCTTAAGGAGATTATCCTTTCTGCAGGAAGAACGTCTGAAAGAGCCCACATGAAAGCAAACAATCTGTCGGAAGCGTCCTACGTGCTTATGGGTGACTATCTTGAATATTCTTTAAAGGAAACCAGGAAGCAGGGCTTCAAAAGGGTCCATCTCTGCGCTCAATGGGCAAAGATGCTCAAGATTGCTATGGCAACGCCTCAAACACATGTGAGGTTTGGCGCGATTAATATTAAGAAGGCTGCTCTTCTTCTGAATTCACTCGATATTAATGTTCCCGCAGAAAAGGATTTTAATACTGCGCGGGAAATATTTGATTTCATTAAATCCGAGGTCCGAAATCCGAAATCCGAATTCATAAAAGTATGCAACATTGCCGGGCGATATGCAGAAGGTATTGCCGGGATCCCGGTCAACGCCGTCCTTATATCTTACACAGGGGAGATAATAGCGGAAAGTGAATAAGCTGTACGTTATAGGGATCGGTTACAGGCCTCTTGATAAGAAGGCTTCCGGGATAATCCGGAGAGCCGGGATAATCCTTGCCAATGACAGGCTTATGGAGGTCTTTAAGGAGTATGAGGAGTATGAGGGGGTAAAGCATAAGATCAGGATAATCAATAATGTTTATGAAACCATGGATTTTATTAAAGCAGAACTTAGAAATCAGAAATCAAAAATCATTACACTGCTTGCTTCCGGTGATCCACTCTTCTTCGGCATCGGTATAATGGCTGTCAGGGAATTTGCCAGGGAAGAGGTGGAGATACTGCCGGACCTGTCGAGTATCCAGGCGGCATTTTCAAGGATAAAAGAGCCCTGGAGCGATGCGCTGCTCATCAGCCTCCACGGCGGGCCTGACATGAAAAAGAGGAGAAAGCCTGAATATGATATCGCGGATATTCCGGAGCTTTTAGAGAAATACGACAGAATCGGAATACTGACAGACAAAACCAATAATCCTTCTGCTATTGCAGCAGTCCTTAACACGTCACTGTCTTTGTTTGTCTGTGAAAGGCTCGGCGGTTCTGATGAGAAGATCACAGAGGGCGCACCTCAGGATATTGCGAACCTCTCTTTTGAGCAGCCAAATGTTGTGATAATTACAAGGAAGGCAGAAGACAGAACATGGAACATAGATAAAAAAGAGTCAGCCGCTGTCAGCGATCAGCTGCTAGGAATAAGGTTTGGCCTTAAAGAATCAGAAGTTGAACATGCCAGGGGATTGATCACCAAGGATGAAGTAAGGGCGGTTGCGATTCATAAATTAAGGCTGCCGGTTAAGGGTGTATTTTGGGATATAGGCGCAGGCTCCGGTTCCATATCAATAGAAGCGGCAAGGCTTTGTCCTGAATTAGAGGTTACGGCGATTGAAAAGAATGAGGAACAGCTAACGCATATCAGGAATAATCTGGCGGCCTTTAAAACAGGTAACCTTCAGGTGGTAAAAGGCGAAGCGCCTAAGGCCTTAAGCGGCCTGCCTCTGCCCGACAGGGTCTTTATTGGAGGAAGCGGAAGCAGGCTGCCTGAAATTGTGAGTTTGATATCTGAAATAATGAATGCCGGCATTGTGGTCATAAATGCGATAACAATTGAAACGCTGAACAGTGCGGTGCGGTGCCTTGAAGAGAATGGTTTTTATATTGATGTGACAGAGGTCTCTGTTTCAAGGTCAAAGCAGATCAGGCAGAAGATGCAGATGAAAGCGCTTAATCCGATATTCATTATTAAAGGGGAGAAATCGGGATGATGGGTGCTCTTACAATTATAGGTGTCGGTCCAGGTGATCCGGAGCTACTGACCCTAAAGGCTGTCCGGGTTATAAGAGAATCAAAGGTGATCTTTGTTCCAAAGGGCAGAGATGATGGAAGCAGTCTTGCCCTTTCGATCGTAGAAAATGCCGTAAGCCTTGCCGGCAAAGAGATAATAGAAGCTTATTTCCCGATGAGAAAGACAAGGGCCCAGGGGCAGGACAGCGAGCTTGATCAGAAGTGGGATGCAACCGTTAAGGCGATAATAGATAAGATCAATAGCGGTGAAGATGTCGTCTTTATTACTATCGGTGACCCTACCATATACAGTACTTATTTTTATCTTCATGAATTGATTATGGAAAGGGCTCCTGATGCAGAGATTAGGTTTGTCCCTGGCATTTCATCTATTAATGCCTCGGCAGCAACAGCCGGTATCGCTCTTAGTCTTGCAAATGAAAAAATAGCGGTTCTTCCTGCCAATTATCTCGATGAACTTGAGTCCACTCTCGAGAAGTTTGACACTATCATATTAATGAAGGTTAACAAGGTCTTTAATCATGTCCTGGAACTTCTTGAGAAAACCGGACTTACGGACAATGCCATATGTGTATCACGAGCCGGGATGGAGGATGAAAAGGTTTATCGGAATATTAAAGCGATAGACAGCAGCAAGCTTGATTATTTTTCTACCATGATTGTAAAGAAATGAAGATGGCTATAACTGAATATTCAAGGAAGAGGATAGAAAATGGAAACTGTAAATAGAGTCTACTTTATAGGTGCCGGTCCCGGAGATCCGGAATTGATAACATTGAAAGGCCGAAGACTTCTTGATGAGGCTGATGTTGTCATTTATGCAGGGAGCCTTGTCAACCCTGAATTGTTGACAGGAGTTAAAGCAGAAATACATGATTCAGCAGGCATGACCCTTGAGGAGATAATAAATATCATGAAGGATTTCTTTGAAAAGGGAAAGCTCGTTGTCAGGCTTCATACCGGCGACACATCATTTTACAGTGCCATTTCAGAACAGATAGAGAGGCTTCGTGAGCTGAGTATCGGATATGAAGTTGTCCCCGGTGTCTCCTCTGCCATGGCAGGCGCGGCAGTGCTCGGGCAGGAGCTCACAATACCTGAAATAAGCCAGACCGTTATCTTTACGCGTATTGAAGGTAAAACACCTGTTCCTGAGACCGAAAAACTGAGCGAGCTTGCAAAACATAAAACCTCAATGGTGATATTTCTAAGTGTCGGGATGATCGATAAAGTCATGGAAGCACTTTTGCAAGGTTATTCAAAAGATACCCCTGTTGCAGTCATTGAAAAGGCTTCATGGCCGGACCAGCGGGTTGTGAAAGGCACACTTACTGATATTGCAGAGTTGGTAAAAGAGGCCGACATCAAAAAGACAGCCTTAATTTATGTAGGAGACGCACTAAGGGCATCAGACAAATCACTAAAGAAGGAATCAAAACTTTATCATAGAGACTTTAAACATGGATACAGAAAATAAGTCAGGAGTCAATAAACGGGCTGCCAAAGGCATATGCTCAATATTCTTTATTACTGACGGCGGTCATGCGCTTGCCAGCAAAATTGAAAAGCTTTATCCCGGAGCAGAAGTGCTGAAATTCAGCTCAGGAACATTTACTGATAGATGGACAACTTCCGGAAAGATCATCTGCATTATGGCTGTAGGCATTGTTGTGAGATCTGTTGCTCCTCTTATTCAGGACAAGAAGACTGATCCTGCGGTTGTTGTACTTGATGAAAAAGGCAGGTTTGCGATCAGTCTGCTCAGCGGACACTTGGGTGGCGCCAACGAACTTGCAAAGGAGATTGCCGGTTATCTTGGCGCTGAGGCTGTCATAACAACGGCATCAGATGTACAGGGGAAACCTGCCCTTGACCTTTGGGCAGAGGAGAAGGGACTTTATGTGGAAGACTTTGAGAAATTAAAGAATCTGAGCGCAAGGATCGTTAACGGGGAGATGATAAAAGTGAAGATAGACGGTGCGGTTAATGTCGCGGTGATGCCGAAAGAGTTCATCCCTGTTGAGGCGATGGAAGAAGCTGATGTTCTGATCTCACACAGACTAGTTGAGAGCAAGGCACTCTTTTTAAGGCCGCGGTCTCTTTGTGTCGGCATAGGCTGTAATCGGGGGACACCAAAAGAAGAGATCCAAGAAGCGCTTGAAGAGGTTTTCCGCGATAAAGGGCTGTCCTATCATTCTGTCAGGGGTCTTGCCACAATCGATATAAAAAATAACGAAGAAGGGCTTCTTGAATTTGCCCATGATAATGGTTTTACTATGGATTTTTTCTCAAAAGAGGAATTGAATGAAACGGCATCTGCGTATCAGATAAAAGGGGCTGAAACGGTTATGGCAGCCACCGGTGCAGGAGCGGTTGCAGAACCGGCTGCTATTTTAAGCGCAAAGAAGGCAACTGACAGCTTTATGCTGATTACACATAAACAAAAAAGGGGGAACGTAACATTAGCGATTGCAAAGGTAGAATATACATTGTAGGTATCGGCCCCGGCAGCACAGAGCACCTGACCCCGGCAGCCAGAAAGGCCATTGAAGAATCCGAGGTCATAGTCGGCTATAAGACGTATCTTGAACTTGTCCGAGACCTGATCAAGGACAAAGAAGTAATATCTTCAGGCATGATGCAGGAAATGGAAAGATGCTCAAAGGCTGTAGAGCTTGCCGCAAGCGGGAAGAAGATTGCCGTTGTGTGCAGCGGGGATCCAGGCATCTATGCGATGGCGGGGCTGGTGTTTGAAATTGTCAGGGCACAGACGGCAGACAGTACACCTGAAATAGAAGTTATTCCTGGAATACCGGCGCTCAATGCGTCAGCATCAAGACTTGGGGCTCCTTTGATGCATGATTTCGCATCAATAAGTCTGAGCGACCTGCTTACTCCCTGGGAGGTGATAGAGAAGAGGCTGGGAGCAGCTGCAGAAGCGGATTTTGTGATAGTCATATATAACCCTAAGAGCAAGGGAAGGCCGGAACATATAAAAAAGGCAAGGGATATCATCCTAAAATCAAGGCCCGCCGATACACCGGTAGGCATAGTAAGGGCTGCCATGAGAGATGAAGAAGAGATAACCGTTACCGACCTGGGGAATATGCTTGACTACACAATAGATATGCAGAGCACGGTGATAATCGGCAATTCACAGACTTTTGTCTGGAGAGATAAGATGGTGACTCCGAGAGGGTACGGCAGTAAATACAAAATATAAAATGAACAATGAAACATTACATAATGTTGCGTTTCTCTGGGATGAGTCCTTCCTCTGGGGTCTTATGGCTTATAAGGCGCTGAAGGGACTTGGCCTGCCTTTTGACCTGATAAGGTCAGAGGATGTAAAGGCAGGCACGCTGGATAAATATAATATGCTCTTTGTTCCCGGCGGATGGGCATCCAATAAGAGCAGGGCTCTTGGGGACAGTGGCAGGGAAGCAATTCTTGACTTTGTTGCAGGCGGCGGCAGCTATCTTGGTTTCTGCGGCGGCGCAGGACTGGCAACAATGGCAAAGGGCGGCATAGGCTTGCTGGATGTAAAGAGAAGGCCTACAAAAGAGAGGGTGCCGAGTTTCAGCGGAAGGATCGGACTGAATATCAATGAACATCCGATATGGGGAAAGCTGAACAAAGAAGAAAGAGCAAATGATAAAGATTGCAGACAACGGTCAACAGATATTTTTCATGCATGGTGGCCATCACAATTAGTTGTTGATGACGATAATGTCAGAGTTCTTGCAACTTATGGCGATGCCCTTCCTGATGCATTCAGCTCTGACCTGAATATCGGAGACACAGAAGCTAATGGAGGATGGAAATGGCTTGAAGAGATCTACCGGATAAATCTTGACCCAAAGAGGCTGGTGAAAGAGCCTGCAATAATTGAAGGCCGTTATGGCAAAGGCAAAGTGATCTTGTCACTCATTCATTTTGATACACCCGATGACAGTAATGGACAACATATCCTGACCAATCTCTGGAATTATCTTGGGGGACAAGGGGCAGATCATAGAGCGCAGGACAAAGAGCAAAGAATACAGAATAGAGTAGAGGGATTTAAAGATATTGAAGAGTTTGAACTTCACTCTTTTTGTAATGATCTGATTTCCCTTGGTGAGCGTAACTTTCTCTGGTTCTGGAGAACCCCCATGCTTTTACAGTGGAGGCGGGGCGTAAGAGGGCTTGAGTACAACACCTTATATATTATGGTCAAAGAGATAGCAGAACAGCTTCAGAAGAAAGACCAGATAACACAGAGCAGAGACAACAACATTGCAAAGATCAAAGAAATACTCATTCCCTTTATTGAAAAAGCCCGAAGGCTTTTAATGATGGAACGACATGCCTTACAACAGAGGCATTATATAACATATGAAAAATGTGATGATCCTGAAATCAAAAGAATAAGGGGAGAATTATTCTCTTACTCAAAGAGCCACGGGGGAATCTTTAAAGAACTTTTGGATAAGCTTGATGACTTGCTGTTTTCATTAATAAAGAGGGAAGGAAACCAGTGAAACCAAAGATAATCTTTGTCACAGGCGGTGCAAGGAGCGGCAAGAGTTCATTTGCCCTGAATGAAGCTTCCAGGACCAAGGGCCAGAAGGCATACATCGCAACAGCCGAGGCGCTTGATGAGGAGATGAATCTGCGTATAGAGAAGCATAAAAGAGACAGGGGCAATGATTGGGACACATATGAGGAGCCGTTGAATATTTCTGACCTTCTGTCAAAGCTCGACAACAGATACGGGGCGGTTGTGCTTGACTGTCTGACCCTGTGGCTTTCGAATATTCTTCTCAGAACACAGAACACAGATGACAGAACCCAGACAACAAAAAAAAACATAAAGAATTTTATAAAGGGGCTTAATCAGTTCAAGAAGTCTTCAGTCTGTGTTCCGGGCTCTGAGTTCTGCGTTCTGTATATAGTTTCAAACGAGGTCGGCATGGGCATAGTGCCAGATAACGAATTAGCAAGGGAGTTCAGGGACTTTGCAGGATATTTGAATCAAAAGGTCGCAGAACTGGCGGATGAGGTCTACCTTGTAACATCCGGCATACCGCTAAAAATAAAAGGTTAATAAATAATTCTATGGAGGATATTATGGACTTAAATTCATTTTCAGAAATAATCACAAATACCAATGGAAAGTATGCTGAAGATGCACAGCAGAGGCTCGACAGCCTTACTAAACCCCAGGGCAGCTTAGGAAGACTTGAAGAGTTTGCAAAACAGCTAGTCGCCATTACGGAAAACAAAATGCCTGAACTGGACAAAAAGGTGGTCTTCACTTTTGCCGGAGATCACGGTGTGGCGGATGAGGGTGTATCTGCATTTCCAAAAGAGGTAACGCCCCAGATGGTGCTCAACTTCATTAACGGCGGAGCAGGCATTAATGTGCTTGCACGGCATGCAGGGGCTGATGTAGTGGCTGTTGATATCGGAGTCGATCATGACTTTGGAGACCTGAAGAATGAGTGCTTTGTTTCCAGCAAGGTCGTATCAGGCACAAAGAATATGAGAAAGGGTCCTGCAATGACAAGGGAAGAAGCCCTTCAATGCATTGCCGTAGGGATAAAGCTTGCCGATGAATACGCGAAAAAAGGCTACAAGATATTTGCCACAGGCGAGATGGGCATTGCAAACACCACACCCTCAAGCGCCATAACAGCGGTCCTGACCGGAAAGTCAGTCGAGGAGATCACAGGCAGAGGCACCGGCATTAACGACGAAGCATTAAATAACAAGGTGCAGGTCATTAAGGATTCCATCGCTCTAAATAAGCCTGATGCATCAGATCCGATCGATGTGCTTGCAAAGATAGGCGGTGCGGAGATCGGAGGTATCGCAGGATTGATCCTTGGAGCAGCTGCAAACAAGGTGCCGGTTGTTATAGACGGTTTCATATCGACTGCCGGTGCGTTGATAGCTTACAGCATCAACCCCAAAACAAAAGACTATATGTTTGCGGCACACAGGTCCCAGGAAATTGGGCACAGGGCGCTGCTTGATAAGATAGGCTTAAGGCCGATCCTTGATTTGGACCTCAGACTCGGGGAGGGGACAGGTGCGGCGCTGGCCATGATGCTTATTGAGGGAGGGCTTAAGATATATAAAGAGATGGCAACCTTTGGTGAGGCTGCTGTAGCGGAGAAGCAGAAATAATAACCAAGAACCAGGAGTTTGAACAGAAGAAAGCAGGAGAATGAAACCTGTAATCATTACCTAATTTTCAAGAATCGCTCAATTTGGGTGAAAGTTAAATGAAAAAGTTATTACTGGCATTTCAGTTCCTGACGATTATTCCTGTAAAAGATACAGGCGTGGTTACTGACAGGGAGATAGGCGGCGCTGCTTCCTACTTTCCGCTGGTCGGTCTTCTTCAAGGCTCCCTAATTGTACTTGTTGCAATGATAGCTTCAAGGTTCCTGCCGGTTGGTGTGGTAAATATTCTTGTGATACTTCTTCTCGTCGTTACAAACGGTGGACTTCACCTTGATGGGCTTTCCGACACATTTGACGCGATCGCATCAAGAGGGGACAGGGACAAAAAGCTCTCAATTATGAAGGATGCAACCGTAGGCCCTATAGGTGTTGCAGCTATCGTGATCGCCATTCTATTCAAGCTGTATTTACTTAATGAAATATATTCAGTCTCCCAGTCGGCAACGTACTATTTGCTGCTCTTTTTGCTGCCGGTGTACTCCCGCTGGGTTATGGTGCCGGCGATCTTTCATTGCAGCTCAGCAAGAGAGGATGGCCTCGGCAAGGCATTTATTGAGAATGTCGGCGTAAGAGAGCTGCTGGCAGCAACCGCTTTGACCATTCTACTTTCCCTGCTTGCTCTCTTTGGGATTTTTAACAGACCGGCTCTTGCGCATGTCATCTTTTCTCTGCCTGTGCTTTATATTTTTTCTCTGACAGCGGTCTGGTTCAGCAGGCGAAGGTTCGGCGGTATGACAGGGGATTCATTCGGCGCTGTATCTGAATTATCAGAGATATTATTTTTAATGATGGCGGTGATATGCTTACGAAACTCTACCTTATAAGGCATGGAGAGACAGAAGGCGCTGAGGCAAGACGCTACAAGGGGCATATTGATGTTCCTCTGTCTGATAACGGAATAATGCAGGTAAAGGCTATGTCAGGCTATGTAGCACAGAACGGCGGAAAAGGGATAAAGGCGGTTTATACTTCAGACCTCGGCCGTGCCGTTAAGAGCGCAGAGATCATTGCAGAGCCGCTTGGCCTTCAGCCTGTTGTTGTGGAAGGACTTAAAGAACGCAACTTCGGTCTGTGGGAAGGCATGTCCTTTGATGAGATAGCGGATCAATATCCTGATGAGTTCCAGGCATGGGCCGACAACCCTCTGGAGTTCAGCCCGATGAAAGGTGAAAGCACAATAGAGGTGAGGGAACGGGCGCTTGAGACCTTTAACCTGCTTGTTAATAAACACAGGGGCGAGGATATAGCCATAGTTGCTCACGGCGGGATAAACAGGGTGATAATATGCGAACTGCTCGGTATACCGCTTGAGAATATCTTCAGGATAGAGCAGGACTTTGCAGCAATGAACCTTATTGAGTTTTATGACGGGTATCCAATAGCAAAACTTATTAACTTTACAGTGTGACTTAAATTATGGCAAAAGCTTTGATGATACAGGGAACAGGTTCCGGCGTTGGCAAGAGCGTCATCGCTGCCGGTCTCTGCAGGATATTCAGGGACCTCGGGATCAAGGTTGCGCCCTTCAAGGCGCAGAATATGGCGCTCAACTCTTTTATTACAAAGGAGGGTGGTGAGATAGGGCGAGCTCAGGCCTTTCAGGCCGAGGCGGCAGGGATCGAGCCCTGCAATGATATTAACCCAGTATTGCTTAAGGTGACCTCAAATTCAGGAAGTCAGGTGATCCTGAACGGCAAGGTACATGCAAATATGAAGGCAGACGAATACTATGCCATCAAAGATAAGGCATGGAAGGTCGTTACAGAAGCTTATGACAGGCTTGCTGCAGAGTATGACCTGATCGTGATCGAGGGCGCTGGCAGTCCGGCAGAGATCAACCTTAGAGATGAAGAGATAGTGAATATGAGCGTTGCCCGTTATACAGGTGCACCTGTGGTCCTTGTAGGGGATATCGATAAGGGGGGAGTCTTTGCATCTTTTTGCGGCACGGTCGAATTACTAAAGGATGCTAGCAATGGTTTTGAGCAGAAGGGAAAAAGCGACGCTGACTACATAAAGGCCTTTATTGTGAATAAATTCCGCGGTGACAGGGAGATCCTTCGTCCGGGGCTTGAAATGATAGAGCGTAAAACAGGGAAACCTGTTATCGGCGTTCTTGATTATCTGGGGGACCTCGGGCTTCATGAAGAAGATGCGATACCTGTGGAGAGGCTGATCCCCAGATACAGAAGCGATCTTAAGAGGCCTATCAAGATCGTTGTTCTCGGTTTACGATATATTTCCAACTTCACTGATTTTGACCCGTTTATGTATGAGGATGATGTAGAGCTGAAATACTCACTTGACCATACAGATATCAGCAGCGCTGACCTTATTATTATCCCCGGTTCAAAAAACACGGTAAGTGATCTCCTCTTATTGCGGGAAAACGGGATTGAGGATGCGGTGAAGGCAGCTGTTAAGAGAGGGACCTCGCTGGTCGGCATCTGCGGCGGCTATCAGATGATAGGGCAGAAGATCCTCGACCCGTTTAATGTGGAGAGCACCAATAAAGAGATAAGCGGTATGGGGTTTCTCGATACTGTTACAACACTTGATAAGATAAAGACGACATGTGCGGTGTCGGCAAATATTCTGAACGACAAGTGGTTTGATGCCGTTGAGAGCAGGACAAGCTGTAAGTGGAATCATCTCAAAGGCTATGAAATTCATATGGGCAATACAACCGGGGACGTAGGACTATTTAAGATAGATCGGCTGCATAGCTCAACCTGGCCTGCTGATGAAGTTCTGGATGGATCTGCCAGGGATAATGTATGGGGTACATATATTCACGGGATCTTTGACAATGACGGCCTGAGGAGAGCAGTCATAAACTCCCTGAGAATGAAGAAGGGCCTTTCACCTAAAGAGGCAACTGTCAACTATGAAACAGAGAAGGAGAAGGCGATAGACAGATGGGCAGATATTCTTAAGAAACAACTTGATATATCTTTTATCCTACGGCAGGTAGGCATGGAGGCCAGAAAATGACAGGGCCCATTGTCCTTACACTGGCTTATGCCCTGGACCTTGCTGTTGGTGATCCAAGGCAGATCCCGCATCCGGTCCAGATCATTGGATGGGCCATTGAAGGCATGGAAAGGTTTTTACGAAATATCTTCAAGGGTGATAAATGGGAGAAGAGGGCAGGTATCATGCTGGTGGCTGCAATAGTCTGCATTACCTTTATTGCATCTCTTATTATTGAAAGGGCTCTTCTGGCCCATTGGTCCTCGACATTCAGCCGCTACCTGACTTTCATTATTTATATCTACATAGTCTCTACAACATTGGCGACACGTGAACTTATAAGATCTTCCGGATCTGTCGTTGATTCATTAATAAATAAAAACATCCAGGATGCAAGAGCAGGGCTTGGCCTTATTGTTGGAAGGGACACAAAAAGTATGGACCAAAAGGAGATATCAATGGCAACCATTGAGACCCTTGCAGAAAATGCATCAGACGGCATTATTGCACCTATATTTTATTTTGCGATTGGTGGACTCCCTCTTGCAATGACCTATAAAGCGGTTAACACCATGGATTCAATGTTAGGGTACAAAAACGACAGATACAGACATTTCGGATGGGCGGCTGCAAGGCTTGATGACATTGCCAATTATATTCCAGCTAGAATTACAGGTTTATTGATCGTTATAGTCGGCACTATCCTGAGCGCCATTAAAAAACAGAGATTGAAGGGCCCGGGCGCTTTTAAGACCTTGCTGCGCGACGGAAGAAAGCATTCAAGCCCGAATAGCGGAATACCTGAGGCTGCAATGGCCGGAGCGCTTGGTGTAAGGCTTGGAGGGCCATCGACATATGAAGGAGTAAATATTGAAAAACCCTATATAGGCGAAGAGGTACAGAATAGAGATTACCTGAATGCTTCAAAAGAAGCACTTACTATTACAAAGTTTACATCTTTTCTCGGATTGGTTTCTGCATTGATGGTTATGGGATTATGGAAATGATCAAATCACAGGTCTCAGCTAAGAATAATCAGGGCTATGATCATGAACACGGTGGCAATATTTACAGGGCTGTGCAGGAGCTTGGCATACCGGAGAGCGAAATAGTAGATTTTAGCGCGTCCATCAATCCCCTTGGGATATCGAGAAGAGTGAAAGAAGCGATTAAAAAAGAAATTGATAATCTGGTCAATTATCCGGACAGTGATTCAAATGCCTTGAGAGAGAAGATAGCGGGGCATCATGACATAGATCCTGAAACAATAATTTGCGGCAACGGGAGCACAGAGCTTATCTATCTTATCCCCAGAGCTTTTAATCCTGCAAAGGTGCTGATACCCTCCCCAACTTTTTCAGAATATGAAAAAGCAGTCAGCACACAGCAGTCAGCATACAGCACACAGATAAAATACATAGATCTAAAAGAAGAGGAGAGATTTAGAGTTAATATTGATGGAATTATTGCAGCTATGCAGGACTGCGACATGGCTTTTTTGTGCAACCCTAATAACCCTACGGGAGATCTTTTAAAGAGGGACGAGGTGCTTACGATCGCTGATGCTGCAAAAGAAGAAGGATGTATGTTGGTTGTTGATGAGGCCTTCATAGATTTTTGCCTGGAGGAGTCCGTGATTAAGAATGTACTGAACAATCCATACCTTGTTGTTCTGCGGTCAATGACAAAGTTCTATGCCCTGACAGGTTTAAGAATCGGATACGGGGTCTTTCCTAAGGATGTAATTAATAAGATCCAACAGTTCAAAGAACCCTGGACTGTGAACTCACTTGCACAAAAGGCGGCAATAGCTGCTATCTCTGATGATGAGTATATGGTTGAAACGGATGAGCTGATAAAGAGAGAAAAGAATTTTCTTGAGAAAGGTTTCCAGAAATTAAATCTTGAATATTTTCCGTCTACTGTAAATTACTATTTGCTGAAAACAGAAAACGCTGAAAGAATAGTTTCAGGCTTGAAGAATAAAGGTATCCTTGTTAGAGATTGTTCGAACTTTAGAAGGTTAAAGAGCTCTTATATTAGAATTGCTGTTAAATCACGAAGAGATAACGAAATGCTATTAAGAGAACTGTCAGAATTAAGGTAAAGGAGTGAAACGGAAATATATCCTGGCGTGGAATATATTCATACAGAAACGCCAGGTACTTATGAAAAGCTGGCCGAAATAATTATTGGAAAAATAAAAGACGCCTTATAGACAGACGAAAAACAAAGGGAGATTTTATCTCCCTAACTTCACAGCATAGGAGGTGGATGATTTGAAGAAGGCAAAGAAGGCAAAACAGACCAAAGCCATCTCTTTCCACATGAAGTGCGTAAGGACCGCTAACGGGCTGACGCATTTCGTTATGTACGGAGACGTGGCTAAGAAAAAAATGCCTCTGTAAGACTGTGGAGCATTTAGGATCGAACGGCCCATCCGGGCCGTTCGGCCTAATCCTTCTTTTTGTCATTCCGAGAGAAGCGAGGAATTATATATTTACAACTGGATAAATAACATTAATATGGTAATGATATCTCATTTTATTCGATATGACAAAGCCTTTTAATTACTAATCAAAAACAAAAAAGGAGAGAGTAATATGACTGACAATACCCGAGGAATCTCATTTTCGGACATTGAAAATGAGTGGAAGCTGGCCCTTGACCCTGAAAATATATTCTGGAGTGTGCTGCCAAGGAACAACGGCGATTTTATGCTACCTGAGGAACTGATTGACCTATACAAAAAAGAACGAAAGCACCTTGATAAGGAAATGCATGACTTCAGGTTCAAAGAACCGCTGAACTGCGTGTATATTGACCCTACAGACAGGTGTAACGCGAACTGTCCCTACTGCTATATCCCTTCAAAGATCAGGACGCATGGGACGCAGATGACCTGGGAGCAGCTCGACCTGACCCTCAGCAAGATTAAAGATCATTTCAAGGGCAAAAAGAAAAAACCGGTCATTGTTTATCATGCTGCAGAACCGCTGATAGTCAAGGATCTCCTCTTTAAATCAATAAAGAAGTACCACAGAAAGATGCTTTTCGGCATTCAGACCAATTCTCTTCTGCTTGAAAAAGCGGATGTTGATTTTATTAAGAAGTACCGTGTTGGAATAGGAATATCACTTGATGCGGCAACAGCAGCCGATAATAATATCTCTCGTGTGTCGCGGGACGGTGGCGGCAATTATAAAAAGGCGATCCAGGCACTGAAGTGGTTTGAAGGGTATGAGGGCCTGAATGTTATATGCACGGTGACAAAACTCAATGTAAAGAAGCTCCCTCAGCTTGTGAAGTTTCTGCATAGGAAGAAGGTGCCTATGGTTCTTTTGAACCCGGTACGGCTGACCCAGAAGCGAGCTGACAGGATAAAGGCGGGAGATGCAGAGTATGCTGAGAATCTTATAAAGGCTGTTGACACCGCAGTTAATCTTACAAAGAAGACCGAACAACAGATCGTAGTCGGAAATTTTGCTAATACGATCTTAGCCATAATAGCGCCAACAGCAAGGCGTATGATGTGCGATATCTCTCCCTGTGGAGGTGGAAGGACATTTCTCACAGTCACTGCAGACGGCTCAATGGTTCCGTGTGGTGAGTTTATTGGAATGAAGGAATTCTCCGGCGGAAATATCTTTAGGTCATCAATTGCCAAGGCAATGGATTCAAGGGCTTTTAAACGGATAAGATCGAGAATGGTAGAGAAGATTGATGAATGTGATGTCTGTGACTTCAGGCATATCTGCGGTTCGCCATGCCCAGCGGAAATGCATGCCCGTGGTAATATTAATCAGAAGGCGGTCTTCTGCGAGTTTTACAAAGAAATAATAAAGCATGCTTTTAAAATGATTGCCGAAGATAACGTTAAGTATTTACTACGTAGAGATTCAATGGATCAGATGAGTTATGAATATAAGTATTAATAAATAGATTACTTTTAACTTGATATAATATAGAGATCCGGACTACGAGTCTGATGATCTAAATTAATTAAGCGTCTGCTTTTGTTATGCTTGCTGCTTGAACATGGGTGGTGATAAAAGGATAAAATTTAGAAAAAAATTAGAAAGTTCTCCGCCACATTGAAAATAATGTGGCGGGATCTCGCCTGCCTGCCCGCCGTGGAGGGCGGCGGAAAGTCCGGCCTCCCCGACAGGTCGGGATCTTCGACCGGCACCATATCTTCTATTAATGGTCATCCCTGATCCCCATATAATTTACAAATTTTCCCCACTCAGGGCTCTTCATCAGGACAAGAAAGCCAATCCAGTTAACGATGTCTGTTGAGGTGAGTAGAGACAGGCTGATATGCCTAAGCGGAGTTGCTGTCAGGGCAACAAGGTATGGGTTTGCGTGTAATAAAGAACGGTATGGGTGTTAAACTGCTCTCACACCCCATGGAATACAAAGATTTTATAACTGTTCTGTGTTAATTATGTCTTTCCAGTCTTACCCTTTATACAATTACTATTCCGAAACAGATGACTCAAAAATTCCTTCATTGCCTGAAAAAAGGTCCTTGTACATGTCTTCATACTCAGAATATTTTTCTTCTATTTTGAGACAGAAGATTGTTATAAGACTTTCAGACGAGGCCTTTTTTGACCAGAAGACACTGCAGGGGAGGCTCAGAAATTCTCCAGAAGGATTCTCAAATTCTATATTAAGTCTTACGCCGTGTGATAAATCAATATCTGTTCCACGAGGAGAAGTCTCTGATAATATATAGTCTTAGGAGATGTTTTTTATAACGCAGTCTGCTTTCTCTTTGTTCTTTCTTATTTTTGCGTCAATTTCAATGTATATTCTATCTGAAAGCCTTCTTACCATAATTTCCTGATTAGCCTCCTTTATTTTTGTCTATGGATGTCAGTTCACTAATTGAAGTCACAATAATATGCCGGAATTTTCGGTTTACGTGCTTTTTTTGAAGGTTGCAATATACGGCAGATTTCTGAACCTGTTTTCGTAGTCAAGGCCATAGCCGACAACATATTCATCAGATATATTGAAACCCACGTAATCAAGAGGGACTTCTACTCTTCTGCGCCCCCTCTTGTCAAGTAAGGCGCATATCTTGAGTGATGCTGGACTTCTTTTGAGCAGCATATCCCTTACATAATTAAGTGACATTCCTGTGTCAACAATATCCTCTATTAGAAGAACGTTCCTGTTCTTTATATCTTCTCTTATATCGGCGTGAATCTCTATTTTTCCTGAACTGCTGGTTTTTATATAGCTTGAAACGATGAGAAAATCTATCTCCATGGGAACCTGAATGGATTTAACAATATCAGAGAAGAACATAAACGCGCCGCGCAATATCCCAATAACCAGCAGATCCTTTCTATCATAATCCGCGGATATCTCTGCAGCAAGCTCTTTTACCTTAGTTGTAATCTGCTCTACGGTAAGTAGAGGTTTCCCTGTTACCATGATTCTTACAGATAGTATACCCGTTTTAATCCGAATAATGCATACAGGAAACCACAGAGCCGTGAACCGTCTGGTACATGGCAGAGAATAACATACAAAATATGGCTCATCCGGCTTTTGTGTGGGAAACCATCAGCTTTCCCCTCCCCTCCCGAAGCGGGTCGGAGTTTACTCGTATCGAGCGAAGGGTCGCTTCGACAAGGGGGAGGGAACTTTTATATCACTTCAAGGTTCTACACAAAACCCGGATGAGCCCAAAAAATAAAATTATTTTATTATTTATTTCTCCTCTGGCATGTACCATACAGTACATACCTCTGTGCTCTCTGCCATGTACCAGACGGTTCACGGCTCTGTGGTTAATTGCAGTTTTTGGTTTAAGATGCAAGAAAATTTCAAGGATGTTTTTTCAAGGATGAAAATCGAGGTACAGATGTCAGAATGATCAGGGACGCATGTCAGGATGGCATCTGACACAGTCGTCATTAGGAAAGGCCACCTTACCGTGACAGACTCCGCAGAACCTGTTATTGAGTATATACATCATTGAAAAGTGCTTGGTTGTCTTCTTCTTTATATTGAAGATATCAGGGTGGCAGTTAGAGCAGTCAAGCCATTGTACATGAGATTTATGCGGGAATATAGCGGATGGTATCATAGCCCATTCGGCCGCAAGGATAAGGTGTTTTTCATACTTTATAGGTTTTGCTGTGTCGTACAGAAATTTTTTAGGACTTATAAGGTTTTCATCCATTGCCCGTACCCAATCGTTCTTGTTGCCGAATGATGTTTTAGGCAGATCTTTAGTATCGCTGAATTTCTCTTTGCCGTAGTCTATCTTGCTGTTATGGCACTTATCACAGTTATCTTTAGTATGTCCGAAGGCTATCTTACCGTCATGGCAGGCCCCGCAGTATTCGCCGTTTCTGTTTCCCTCTTCTGTTATCTCTGTAGTATTAAGCGCCATGCTGAACCCGAGTTCCACGTGACATACACTGCAGGTGTATTTTAAGCGGTGACTCCAGTGCGAGAAAGTAGCTGCAAAAACGCCATTTTTTGCTGAGGTCCTGTTTATCAGGATATTGCCGTAGACTTCGGCAGGAGGCAGGGGAGGTAGGTTGAACATTCCCCTGGCTGAGCATAGACCGCTGTAATTCCAGAAACAAGGAGAATTGTTATTAATAAATATTTTATTTTTCTCATTAATCAGACCCCCCATCTTTTGTTGAATCGGAAATATATTGATAAAAATTTCTGCATTTTTCAATCCTGAATATAAATATCTTCTTTCTCGGATTATCCGTTGCTTTTATTTCATTTAATAGTTTATCACATTTATCAATGAGTGCATTAATCTCCTCCCCGGGCAGCGTAACTGCTTTCTGAGTGTCTCCGCATATACTATTGTATTCATACCTCCATGATTGCTCATTCGCAAAAGAGAGGCTTGAGAAGCAGACAAGTATGGATATAAGAAGGACCCTGATTGATATGCCTGATTTTACAGACTTCTGGTCGAGCAGTCTTTTGATCTCCATACTGATTGTGAACCTTCCTCTTTTCAGGTTTGGGTTGTTGAAAACTCGTGAAATAACAGTACATAAAAAAATAATTGATCCAGGCTAATTTATCAAGACAGCAATTATTAAGGTGAAGATATTTAATGTGTAATTCCCGGTAACTCGCTTAATCTTATGTTTTCCAATCAGGTTTTAACAAGATAAAAACTGATATACTTTTTCTATGGGTTTAAATGAGCTTATTGGGATTGTGGCAAGATTGAGGGGGCCAGGTGGATGCCCGTGGGATAAGGATCAGAACCGGGAAAGTCTTAAACCTTTCCTTGTTGAGGAGTTGTATGAACTGATTGATGCGATTGATGACAATGATATTGAGGGTATCAAGGAGGAACTCGGTGACCTGCTCTTTCAGATTGTCTTTCACTGCCATATATCAGGAGAGGAAGGGGCATTTGATATTAATGATGTCATTGACGGTATTTCGAGAAAGATGGTAGATAGACATCCTCATGTATTTGCTGACAAGGATTTAAAAACATCTGCGGATGTGGTTAGACACTGGGAAGAGCATAAGGAAAGCGAACAGAAAAACAAAAACAGAAGATCTCTACTGGACAGGATCCCCCGTGCTTTACCTGCGCTCTCAAGGGCTCAGCGGCTCCAGGA
>JBCKZY010000018.1:0-24041 GCA_038918635.1 Thermodesulfovibrionia bacterium
TTCGAATTACACCATCCCAAGTCTCTTGAGGTGGATTATTTTTGAAATTGCCGCATAGAGTTAAATAGTAAAGCGAAGGTCCGTCTTCTCCATGCTTCATTATCAGTTCCTGAAAGTTTCTGGCTGCATCTTCCCAGGATTGCTTTATAAATTCTTCATATGCTTCTGAGAAGAGCACGCAGATGTCTCTTTCTTCCTGATTAGAGTCTTCTGCCTTACAAAGTAATTCATGTATGATAATAGGCTTTGACTTTCCAGCTAGAAGGAACTTTCCAAGCCTTCTCGTCAGTAAACCATCAACCCCGTTTAATACCTCTTCAGATAACAACATGCCTGTACCAAGCAACTTATTCAGGCCTTCTATCCTCGTAGATGTATTTACAATATCTCCAACAGGGCGGTACTCATAATGGTCTTCGGCCCCGATACTGCCGAGCGAAATATGCCCGGAATGCAAACCTATTCTGGTCTGTAATTGCGCATCTTTATAAGTGGAATTATGAAGGGCTTTCTTAATATCAAGCGCGGCAAGGCAGGCCTTTTTTCTTGAAGCTGTGTCATCTTCTGCTGTCACCCATACAGCGAGCATAGCATCCCCAATAACATTTGAAACAATCCCGCCCTGTTCTTTTACAGGGTTAAATACGGTTTTATAGTACCTGTTCATCAAACTGCTAAGTTCACCCGGGTCCATCATTTCAGATAAACTGGTATATCCTTCAGCATCGGTATACAAGCATGTGCCATATACTATTTGAGCGCTTGATTTAACGCTTGCAATATTTTTTGACAACTCTTCTACCATATTATCAGGCAGGTAGTACTTAAACGCCTCTTTAATATGCTGACGTTCTTTATTGGAATCTCTGTATTTGCATGCCAGACCGCCAAAGAAGGCAAAAGGCATCTGGAAGAAAAGAGGGGTTACCAGTGGATACCAGGCACCGCCGGTCTTGAATTGATAGAAGACGGCAGTCAAATAAATTAAACCCGTCCCCAATACAATCGATGTAAAGACAGCGACAGAGAATAGACGGCATAAAATCCCCATAAATATTCCAAAGATGAGGATCATAGAAAGTTGTATGTAAACAGGAGGTGGTTTGACAGGCATATCTTCAATAAGGTTTGCAAAAGCGGTTGCAGCGATTTCTACCCCGCTGATATCCAGACCGCTTGATTCTGTAAAGACCGTATAGAAGCCATCCTTCTGCTCCGGCTGGGATGCTTCAGAAGAGCCGACAAACACAGCCTTGTCTTTAAAATCGAAACTGGCCTGATTAACGGCTGATTCTTCATTTAGCTTCAGTACCTCATAGTAAGGGATGGTTCTGATAGTACGGGGTTTACCGTAAAAATTAAGATATTGGCTGTCAGGGCTTTGATACATCTTTATAAGTGACTTCAGGAGCTGCCTCTTTTTAGTATCAACAGATGGGGTCTTTGTGATATTTAGCTCCTCAAGCATATTTCCCGCAATTATCGGATAACTTTTAAAGATATCCCTCAGCACTCCAACGACTTCCCCAACATTCACCCTGGTACCCAGGTCACGTGGGAGCCTGTCGGTTATTGATGGATTGGATCTTTCCATTAATTTAATAAATTCGTCGTAGACGTTTAATGCAAAAATCTGAAATGCAATCACTGGCAAGGTCGGGGTATCTCCGGCAGTAGTTTTGAATGTCCAGTATTGACTTACCTTAACAGGTACTTTCGGCAGGGGAAATGGTGCGACAGCGGCAGAGGATCGTGCAAAAAGAGAGATTGGCGGAATAAGCTTCTCAATAGTGAGATTCCCTGCATTTACCCCTTCATCAAAGGCAATATTTTCCCGACTGATGGATTCAACTATAACAACATTGCCTGCCGTGCTGATCGCGTTTGCAAACAGGTTGTCATCATCAGGTGAACGGGCTTCTTTAAAGAAGATATCAAAAGCGATTACAGAAGCCCCCTCTCTTCTCAGGTTATCAATAAGGCGTGCATGGTGAGAGCGCGGCCATTTCTCAGGATCATTTGGGAGATTGAGCTTGTCAGCACAGGACTTGTCTATGCTGACGATAACAACATCAGGCGGAGCCTGCCGGGTTCCCCTCAATTTGAATAAGAGAGCAATGCCGATATTTTCTTCCAAGTCTTTACCGTAGGGAAGAATATAGAATATAACACCTGAAATGCCGATAAGAATGCCAAAAGCAACAGCTGTAGACATTTGCCGGGAAAATATTACAGGCAATATACCCCCATAATTTACATAAAACTGCATATCTTTACAAAATCTTTACGCAAACAGGCAAAAAATATCAGCCTTCCCTAACATCTTTACGGTATTGCACAGACTGATGCAGAACCATATGTATCAATATTATGAAAGGCTTCAAATAAAAAAACAGACAAAAAAACCGAACTTCCAAAGGTTCATCCTTCGGCTATTTTCTCCAAATAAGACCCGTGGCTTTCCGCGCCCTTCTATCGAAAGGGAATGGCTTTGTCGAGATATTACGATCTACTTAATTTTGAGTTCAAAATGCAAACTCATTTTACTTCATAATTAGATATAAAAAAAGCTAAATAATTAGGTAGGATATTGGGGATATTACTCCCCCTCTTTGAGTGAATTCAGGTGGGTTTTCAACCTTATCTTCTTGTTTTTTATCCCTAATTTCATTCGCATGTTCTTCCTGTGTGACCTGACCGTGTCGACTGAAACCCGCAAGGTTTCGGCGATATCCTTGTCCCGGTATCCTTTTTGGACTAGGCTGGCTACCCTAACCTCTCTTGGTGTCAGTCCAACATGCTCTAACAAATGATGAGAAAACGGAGAGATAATCTCTTTCAGGTTTTTTTCAATGATATCCAGATACGATCGGCCTTCGTCATCAAGGTCTTTTCCTTTGAGCATCTTGACATAGGGTAAAATCTGCTCTTTTACATTTGCATCGATACTCTTCTCAAGGTCCTTTCTTTCCTTCCCCTGCTCCTCGAGCAGGACTCTCATAACGGCATTCCTGTCCTCAACCTTCTGTTCCACCTCGCGTTGTTTTGAGAAATCCCTGACTATATGAACAACCCCTATAACCTTCATCTTCTTATCAAAGCGGGGAAGCGTGCGTATCTCAATGTGTTTTTTAAGGTTCGGCTCGTATATCTCCGTGGTGGTCGGATTACCCGTCTTCAGTGTCTCGCAGCTCGGGCATATATCCGGAGGCCCCGTTGTGCCGTGGTAGTATTGAAAGCACTTCTGATTCAGAATGGTGCGTAAGGGTTGAGCAAGGAGATCTTCAGCAGCTTTGTTGGCGCTTACGATATTGTAATCAGTGTCGTGGATAGTGATTGCGTCGTGGATGGTGTCGAATGTCTTCTTCCACTCGATCTCTGTCTGACTCTTCATGTCAACACCTCACTCAGCATACTGGCTAAGATGATATAGACTGTCTAACATTAATGTAAAAGAATGAGTTACCGATTGAATTATAATGTAACCTAATATTCGATTGTCAAGACAATAATGAAAGAATGTCAAGCCAAAATAGAAATGTCCGCTTTTCATGATCCAGTTTTAACTTTATTGTTATTAACTCTGAAATACCTCCAGGGATGATTAGCCGGAGGAATATATTTTCTTCCTGGTTGGCGTGTGTTGAGCCGTTTGGTTTTCTTTTGGGGCCTCTCAACTATTTCCCTGTATTTTAATCTGGTATCATTGTATGTTATCAACATTGAACCATTAATCCTCTCTTCAACAGTAACCTTTCTGGCTTGTGTGCCCTCTGTTATCTGATAAAGCTGCCCTTCATGAGCGATCGTGAAATCATTTCTCAAGGTTCTTTCTGTTTTCTTACAGAGGATTGTGTTGAGTTTCACTGCCTCAGGAATCTTCCTGTGCAGATTGTCCTTCTCCTTGGGCGTTACCGTAAATCTCCGGTTGTAAACAGGCAAATAATGATTTAAAAACCTGTTGCCTTCCTCTATGCTCTTTATGCACTTTAGCCGCATTTCCTTGATAAGCCTGTCCTGAAGCGTCCTGAAGAGCCTCTCCACTCGCCCCTTTGCCTGCGGGGTGTTCGCATGTATAACTTTTACTCCCAGATCCTTCATTGCCCTCTCAAATTGGCTTAACGGTTGCCTTCTGTTTATTTCATACTCTATTGATAACTTGGCAGATGACTTGTAAGTTGTATGTTTATCAAGGTACACACTCATAGGCAAACCGTACTTTTTTACATATCTCTTGAAGCTCTCCATTGCCGGAATTGTTCCCTCATATTCATAAAAGCGCCCAAATACATTGCCCGTTGCATCATCAATATAGCCCATCAGGACACATTTGGGCCCTCTGCCTTCAAGCCAGTCGTGGTGGCTGCCATCAATCTGAATCATTTCACCAAAATAATGTTTTCGCTCTCTCCATTGACGGTGCCCTCTTGACTTCCTGACTTTCTGCCAGTCTCCAGACTCTATAAGCCACAGCCGCACGGTTTCATCACTTATGCTTATATCTTCTGTCTCTTGAAGCTTCTCTGCTGCAAGCGTTGGTCCAAATCCTTTATATTTGCCTCTGCAAAGCTTTATGACCATGTCTCTTATTTTCATGGGCAATTTCCTGCCCGATGGCTTGCCCCTTAATCTGAGGGCTATTGCTTCATCCCCGTCTTCTTCTATTCGCCTTGCGATCCTTCTGATCTGACGACTGCTCAATAACAGCATCTCTGCAGCGTCTTTCTGCCTTATCTTCTTTTCAAGGGTCTTCTTGATTATGTGGAGCCGCTTTAACTCATCCTGACTTAACATGATAATGTCCTTTCCTGCCATCCCGCCCTCCTTTGTTATCAGGCAGTTTAGCATCTTACAATCCGGACATTTCTACTTTGGCTATTTAGGACATTATCATTTTGGTATTACAGACTTTTTTGTTCATTTTGGCTTAAAAATAAAAGATATTTATGATTAACAAAGTGGACATCATAAGGCAGTTATGAAGCAGTTCACATCATTATAAGCAGGCTCATCATGGCAACTGACCAGATAATATCAATCGGCAGATGGATCTCGCAGGTAGAATCGAACAGGATACTGGCATCCGGCGGGAACTCGTCATCCCCCTGCCAGAGTATCAGGATGACCGGTACTCTGGGAAGTGGAAAGAGCATTATGGATGCATCACCGTGATCTTGTGCCTCGCCGCCTAGTTCAATGCCTTTATTTATGAAACCCTCTGAAGTGTCGTTGTATTTTTCCGATAATTTATCAAGGGGCAGGATGTGTGATCCCCTGAAGAAGAGCTGTCCCCCTCTGAGATTAACCGGATTAACAAGTTGGCCGGTAAGAGGCACGTCCTTTGCGGTGGATAGATAACTTAGGATTGAGAGACTGGAAAAATAACCTAATCTCTTTAAAAGAGTATCACTATCCGGATTGTCACCTGAAATCTTTTTATCCCCCGGTGACAGTGATATTTCCCAGCCGAACGACTTGATACTGTAACATCCTGTATTATCGTCAAACCCTGCGCCAGTTCTTATGCAGACGTCCTCCGGTTTCAGGCCTTTGAGGACCTCCCATAATCTCTCCTCTCCCGATGACATACCTGATTTTACACTAATCAGCCGAAGGATTGTAGCCCCTTGCTATCTTGCGAAATGAGAAGGAGGACCGTTTTTTTTATGAAAAATGAACTTGAATGCTCTGTTTTGTAAACGGTGATAAGAAGTTCTCCTTTCAAGTCTCCCCCTTTGGAAAAGGGGGAGTAAGGGGGATTTTACTATTAATTTCATATAATAATCTCCCCTCACCCCCTCGCCTCGGGGCGGAGCAACGGGTCTTTGTCAAAGAGGGGGAGATAGATTGAATATCATTAATGAAAAATTGTTTTGAAGGCCCTCCCTGTGGTGAGGTGAGTCACTTGCTATTAACAAGGTTTATAATTTATCATTTAAAGATACGCTATGAAAGCTAAATACTTTTACATTGTCTTATTTATAGTTATGCTTGTCTCCGGATGCGCCACTTCAGGAGGACAGGGTGGCTGGATTAAGGACGAGAATCCGCCTGTGAGATCGTCTGTTGAAAGTCCGGTTAACGCCCTGAATTCAGTAGATAATGAAGATGTCGGGCAAACTCCATATGCGGTACAGGGTGATGATACTGCGGCAGGGAATGGGCATGACGCATCATTTGATAATGATTTAAACGGGCAGAACCTTCTTGATACGGCGCTTGATTTTTGCGAAGCATCAAAGGAACTCTGGGCGGAGGGAAACCCCGAGCAGGCGATTGAGGCGTTGGACCAGGCCTATGGACTGATCATGCAGGTGGATATCGTAGAACATCCCGAATTGCTCCAGCAGAAGGAAGACCTGAGAGTCACAATATCAAAAAGGATCCTTGAACTCTATGCTTCAAGGTTTACGGTGGCTAACGGCAAACATAAGGCCATACCGTTAATCATGAACAGGCACGTGGAGGCGGAGATCAAGGGTTTCCAGGGGCACGAGCGGAAATTCTTCATTGAATCCTACAGGCGTTCCGGCTATTACCGTACAGAGATGGTCAGGGAGCTGAATGAGGCCGGACTGCCGGAAGAGCTCTCCTGGCTTCCGCTTATTGAGAGCGGTTTCAAGGTTAACGCGTATTCAAAGGCCCGTGCTCTGGGGCTATGGCAGTTTATCCCTTCAACGGGTTATAAATTCGGGCTGAAGAGGGATACCTGGATAGATGAGAGGCTTGACCCTGAAAAAGCGACCACCGCGGCTATTGATTATCTTACCGAACTGCACAATATCTTTGGCGACTGGTCAACGGTACTCGCAGGCTACAACTGTGGAGAGGGGAGGGTCCTCAGGGTTATACGGGATCAAAAGATTAATTACCTCGATAACTTCTGGGATCTTTACGAGAGGCTACCCCGTGAGACAGCCAGATATGTCCCGAGGTTTATCGCGGTCCTTCATATCCTCAAGGACCCGGAGAAATACGGTTTCAAGCTTCCAGAACCTTATGCCCCCCTATCTTTTGATTCAGTGACGGTTAATAAACAGGTAGAACTGGAGGCTGTTGCAAAGAGCCTTGGCGTTGAATATCAGAAACTCAGGGCGCTCAACCCCGAACTCCGGGTACAGATTACCCCTCCATCCAGTTACTCATTGAACGTCCCTGAAGGAAGGGGTGATACGCTTCTGGCGCATATGGATGAGGTCCCCCTATGGAGAGCGCCTGAGCGGGCTTACGCGTTCCACAAGGTAAGAAAAGGCGAGACCCTCTCCATAATAGCACTAAAGTACCGCACAAGCGTGAGCGCGATAACAGGGGCAAACAATATAAGGAAGAAACATCTTATCCGGATCGGGCAGAAACTCAAGATACCCCTTAAAAAAGGATCAAGGGTGTATGTCTCAAGGTCGGAGCTGCTTCCGGGCGGCAAGTATAAGATCAAAAAGGGTGATTCTCTCTGGCTTATAGCCAAAAAGTTCAACACAAGCATCAGTACGCTTCAGAAGAAGAACGGGATGAAGTCTACCCAGCTCTATGTCGGGCAGATATTGAAGGTTGAATAACGGAGAGTTAACTTGACGAGTGCCTATAAGAGTATAATATGAAGAAAAATGTTTGGACTACAAAAAAATAAAAATGCAAAAAGAGCCCTCTTTCACTCGTTCAAGTTGAACGACTGGTCAGGCATTTATATTTCTTCTTTTTTGAGACGTGATTTCCATGTTTGAGGTTCTCGACTGAGATGCATTACTGCCACAATGAGTAAAGCTCGTGCTCTAACCTGATAAATAAGTCCATAGGGAAATCTGTTGGTTCTGCAACGGCGGGTGCGTTCTGATAGTTTTGACCATGCGTCGGGATACTGAAGAACTCGTTCTATTGGCCTCTTTACTTCTGCGGCAAATTCAAAACCAAGACCTTCGCTCTGCGTGTTGTAATAAGAAATAGCATCTGTCAATTCATCTTCAGCGGGGGCAAGAAACTCTATTTCCATTATTTATTATGTTTTTCAATTTTGTTAAATACTTCCTTTGCAGGTGTCGTGGTTATTTCACCACGCTCGTATGCATCAATACGACTTTCGGCTTCTTTAGCCCAGAGGACATCAATGGCTTTTCGCGAAGGGAACTCAAAACTAGATAAAAGATTTTCAACAAGCTCAGCGCGTTCCATGGGCGGCAATTGCAGGGCTTTAGTTAGAATATGTGACCCACGTTCAGACATATACACCTCCATTCACATATATTATATACATACTTTAACATATTGTAACAGTATGATAGTAATTGATTATTTTGCTATTTGTAACCAATTCAAGTTTTTTATTTCCCTCATATGGAAACCAGCTGTCAGCAGAGTCGACTTTAGGAATCCCATAAAACTCTTTCATCTTTGCGCTTGTACCAACGATTATATTCTTGGTGACCACGCAATACTTTGATCCGATTTTCCTAAGTTCTAAAACTCCCGGGCCACCCAATTTTGATGGCGTCGTAAAAAGTCCGATCTACTGCGTTGCAGCGTATTTTGAAATCCTCGACATACTATATGTATAGTCTCGTCTTTAAAAATACACTACGCCTTGTATATCGAAATTTTTACTTAGCCATCCCATGATTTATTACGAGCTTATCAATTTTGATTTACGAAGAATTTCAAATGCATTTCTCGCTGTATTTAGGCTATACCATTCATACGTAAAATAGTTATCAATATTTTTCAACCTTCCATCCCTGGAACCCTGGAATCTCGAAGCGGGTCGGAGTTGACTCGTATCGAGCGAAGAGTCGTTTCGACCTTGAACCCCGTCTACTTTTTGCTCCACTGCCCGCCAGGTCCTTGCACCCACCATCCCTGTCTGGCCTGTTTGATCCAGCTCGTGGCAAAGATCTTCATGATATCCGTCACCTTGTCCGGAGGAAACTCGTTGGCCCGGGCTATCTCCCTGTAAAGCGCTTCCCTGTCCCTGTTCTCGGCAGATATAAGGCGGCTGAGATTGGCCTGTTCTTTCAGGTTTAAGCCGTCTTTGGAACGAATGACAATAAGACCGTCATTTGATATCCCTGCACTACCATTGTCCATATAAGGCATTATGGAGTCTGCCCTCTGTTTAATGGATTCTTTCAGAGCCCTTATGGCAGGGGTGGTTATGTTAATATCAGCTTCCTGGGCAAATGCCTCCGAGGGGCCGATAACTGACAGCAATAGATTGATACCATTATCAAAAAGACTCTGAGGTTCTATATCTTTTTGAGGAGTTTCAGGCGCAACATCATCATTACCCCATACCTCTTCTACAATCTTGTCCGCGGCCTTTTCAACGGCGGCTGCGGGGAAATAGATATTGATGGTAACGCATGAAATTACCGCAAAAATTAACAGAATAAATGGTGTTGCGAATACAAGCTTTTTCATGTTATTTCCCTCCTGAGGAAGTTATAATTATTTATACAATACAACATTATTATATAAAAAAACATGAGAACATCTTGCAGAAGTCTTTATTCTTCATTCCCCTATAAACCCGGAAATTCAGTATGCTTAAAAATAAAATACTTCTGGATTCCCGATTAGCAGACCACGGGCCTGTCCCGACCCGTCGGGGAATGACAGTATTAATAGACCTATGCCATACCATTTGTCACTCCCGCTTAGCCTGCCCCGATCTTTTGGGGTCGGGAGTCATCAGGCGACACGATTCTCGGTGCGAGTCTTCGCATGAGTCGCTTCGACCGGACAAGCCCTGAACCGTATGGTACAGGGCAAGCCGGCCTGTCCCGCCTGTCGTAGCGAAGCGGAGATCCCGATTTATCGGGGTCCCGATTCTTCGGGGATTCTTCGGGGATTCTTCGGGGAATGACGACAGTGGAGTATATTACATGCAATTTTCCACACAAAAACCAGCAAGCCAATAAATATGAATTTATTATTACTCCATCTGGTTTATTCTCTTAAGCCTCTTGAGCATCTCCTGAAAAGAGACATTCTGAGTGTAGTTAATAACATCCACTTTTGGCGGGCGGAGTCCTCCTTTTATGAGATACTGCCTGTTGCCTTCAGAGCTAATCCCTAAAAGGAGGAAGTTGTCATTTCTAAGTGAACCCTTGAAGCCGATCTTTTCATACCTGTACTTCTTGAAGAGGCGGTATATGCCTCTGTTTAACACTGAAGTTGAAGACCCTCCAAGGACGGTTATCTTCTCAAGGGCCTGAACGCTTATCCATTGTTTAACATCTTTTCTATGAACGGTCTCAATGGAGGACTCAAAGCTTTCTGCCTGACCGTTGGAGATGACGAGGTTATTTACATATCCCTGCAATGTACCTGATATATGGCCGAATTCAAATGTGCCGGTCAGTTCCCCAAGGTCTATCTCTTCAATACTGATAGAGGTCTGGAGGGAAGGAACCGAGCTGAATATGTTATTGACCGAAAGGTCTCCGGCACTGATGGTGCCCCCAAAAAGATCCAGGGTGATTTCTCCCTCAGTAACGAGGTTGTCACCAGTAATGCCTGCTTTTGGGATAGAGCCTGAAAGATTACCGCTGAATTTCGGTATGTCGAAAGCATTGGTGACTTCATCAAGATCTATACCGTCAATATGGACCGACAGCAGCAGGCTCCTTGCCTGACTTAATATATTATCAAACCGGATGTCCTTAAGCCTTATGTGCCCTCCGAAGACCGGTATAACAATATCTTCTTTGAACATGAGGGCATTATGCTGAATCGTGGGAAAGGCCTTAAGCCCCTCTATCTGTACACTCCCCCATCTTATCCCCCGTGTTCTGAGAGAGCCGAAACGTTCCGGGACTGCTGAATAAGCCGCTTCCGGGTATGAAATTTCCAGAGGAAGGGAGATGTTCAACCCTTCGACAGAGAAACCCGAATTTTTCCCGTGAAGATGAACATCAGCAGCTGAAAGTTCGCCATTGACATTGAACCTCGCGGCTGTCCCTTTTACTGACAGATTCATGGATGAAGTACCGCCTACATTTATTTGAGAAAGAAGCGGCAGGCTCTCCTGAAATGTCTCCCTCAGCAGGAAGTCAAAGGCCTTTCCGTTATCTAGTTTTGTGAGATTGATATCCGCGTTAAAATGAGGCGACCCTGTTAATGCTGTTATGTTACCGGAAAAAAGTATTGTTCCAATATCTGTAAGCTCCAGTTCCGCACCGTATATTTTCAATGTGTCTTCTGCCCCGCTGTAATCCCCTTTAAGTGAGACATTCAGTCTTTTGTCCTTAAAACTGCCATAAAACCTTCCGATGAGAAGCTCAAAACCAACGGCTTCAGCATTCATTCTGAACTCTGCCCCTGTGAAGGGGATGTTGAATCCGAAATCGCTCCGGAATTTCATATCAATATCTTCAGAGACAACGGAACCGTCAGGAGTCGAAACACTTCCCCCGGTGATCTGCAGATCAGCGATGCCGGTTACACCGGTGACTTCTCCTTCAGTCACAGATGTTAAAGAGGCGGATAGAGACATCCCCGCCTCTGTCTTAAATCCACCCTCCTCTTTGGATATTACGGCCTTATCCGATTTCACGTTAATATGTTCTGCCTGTACCGCCGAATCCTTATAGGTTAGCTCTGATATGGATAGTTCCAGGTTATTCAGACTTGCGTTATAATCTTTATCGTCTATATGTAAACCATCATCTGATCGCATTAATATATCTCTGACTACAAACACACCTTCATCATACTTATAAGAAGCCCCTGCATTGAATGCGCCGAGCCTGAAGTTCTGTATCTCTGCCATGTTACCATTCAGGCTCATGACACCATTAACTGACGGCGACTTCAGCCCGCCTTTAATCGAAAGGGATGTCCTGCCATGACCTTCTACTGCGACCGTGTCGGACGATTCAGCCGCGATGCCGGCAAAGAGCCCTTTTATAATATTTAATGGAATATCTCTGCCCTCAACAGCGAGGTCCATATCAGGGTCTTCAGGTAGTAATCCCTTTACGCTCCCCTTGATATCCACCGAGCCGAATAGTGAGGAGGATATAGAGGCATCTTCGATTATTAAATCATGACCTTTAAGATTATAGGCTCCTTTAAAGGAATACCTGTGATCATTCTCTTTGCCATTTATATAATGATTGACCGTGCCGGTCCCCTCAATTCCCACCGCTTCGAAGCCTTTCCCCGCAGTCAATTTAATCTCTAACTCTCCTGATGCGTCCTCCAGAAACCGGGCGCTTTTATCACCAGTAATGCTAATCTTCTTAAACCGGCCAAACAGTCTGATCCCCGGGCCCTCTTTTTCGTACATATCGATGCCCATATGAACCGCGCCTCTTATTTCTTTATCATTAAGAAAAGCGATGTTTTTATAAGGCAGTTCTTCAAGCTCGCTCAATGTTATCTCCATATGACCTTTTTGAATATTCAGAAGCGCAGAATCTAAAGTCATTTCAAAAGGTACGGTTGATTCCAGTTCATCGATAAAGAGACTGCCCTTAACTTCAGATCTATGGCCCCCCTTCTCTTCTAACAAGAGATTAACTGCGCTAATGCGAAAATGCGGGCCCTCTTTAAACTGAAATATGACTTCGCCATTATCTATAGAGACTTTATTGAGTGAGAAAGGAGGAGAGAAACCGGAACCGCCGGGTTCAGTACGGCTATCGTCCTTGAGGTTTATGAATAGTTTCGGGGCTCTTAGTTTAATATGTTTTATCTCTTTCTTCAGTAGAGTGGAGAGACTGAAGCCGATCTCAACACTGGGTATAATAATAATGGGGTTATCGCTATCAATCTCTTTCACGACAAGTTCTTCCATGAAAATAACAGGCCCCTCAGCCAAATAAACTGAACCCAGTGCTACCGCTGTCCCCGTACGAGCTTCTATTGTATGCTCGACTAGTTTTGTGAGGTGCGGGCTCTGAAGAAAGAAATGGAGGAAAATAAGGAGAGAGGATATTAAAATGACAGATGAGATCAGGAGAATAATGAGAATTTTCTTTAAGACTGAAATGCGCCTGCCTGATTTATTCATTTATCTGGAAAATCATTAAACCCGGTATTTCACCATCGGTTAACTCTTTAAACTGATTTAAAAATTGAGGTGCACCGTCCGGATTACCCCGGAATGCACTTTTACATAATATTCCTTATGAAAATAATAAGTCTATTGTAGTAATATAACAAATACTTTAATAACCTTGTTTGAAAGGATTTTCCAATTGAAGAGTGTTAAGGTTTCCATCTTTGCGGTTCTCCTCCTGCTTTCCGGTTTGATATCTGTATCCGCTGAAGAAGCTGCCCTTTCCGCCGATGATCATGTCAGTAAGGCGGAGATTTTTGTACGTGAAGGCCGGCATTTCCAGGCCGTTAAAGAGTTCCGTGAGGCTTTAAAGAAGGATAACAGCCGTCCCGAGATTCATGGTTACTTATCCGTTCTGCTTTACAATCTCGGTTTTGTTGATGATGCTATTGAAGAGATGAGAAAGGCGGTGGATTTGTACCCAGTCGATGTACACCTGAATATGGAGCTTGGCAGACTCTATTTTGTGAGGAATAATTCGGGTGACGCTATGGAACAGTTCTTCCTGGTTCTTGAGATGAATCCCGGCCATGCAAGTGCATACTATTATCTTGGAGAACTCTTTCTGAGAATGAAGGAGTATGATATGGCGTGGATATCTGCCAGGATGGCCCAGCGTGCAGGGCATAAAGGACATGACCTTATCAGTAAATTAGGAGATCTGTCTGAAGAGCCAAAGGTTGTCCCGTGGAAAAAACCCGGAAAAGAACTGTACATTAGACAGATACTTGTTAATAAACGCGAAAAGGCCGAGGAACTGGTCAGTAGGATGAAGGAGGGGGAACTCTTCGAAGACATAGCTGCCAAAGAATTAACAGACCCAACCGCTGAGGTCGGCGGATTTCTGGGAAGGCTGGACCCTTCTGATGTGCATCCTGACATAGCCGCAGAACTGCTTGATAAGGCTATCCTGTCGCAACCTGTTATAGTTGAGACCGGGAAAGGCTATCATATTGTACAGCGTGTAGCGCCTTTTGACTTTAGTTACTGGGAGGAACTGATAGCGGAACATAGCAGTTCTGACAAGAAGAAGGGGGAAGGAGAAGGAACTGAACCCCTGAGAGGAAAGGGGTCCTATCTGGTATATGCCGGTGTCTTCAAGAGTGAAAAGAACGCTATACAGAGGGCAGAGGACCTCAGGGAACTCGGATTTCCGAGTTACCATTCTCTGAAGGGTACCTGGTTTAATGTTGTAGCGGGACGATATGAGAGCTATCAGGAGGCACTTGAGGCCGGCAAAAAGATCGCCGGTCAAGGGTATGAATATTACATTCCTGAGAAAAAACAGAGGGAAGAAGGAGAAGTTGAACCCCTGAGAGGAAAGGGACCCTATCTTGTATATGCCGGTGCCTTTAAGAGGGAAAAGAATGCTATGCAGGTGGCAGAGGATCTGAGGAAACTCGGATTCCCGAGTTACCATTATCCAAGGGGCGCCTGGTTTAATGTTGTAGCAGGACGATATGATAGCTATCAGGAGGCGCTTGAGATTGGCAAAAAGATCGCCGCCCATGGTTACGAATATCACATTCCCCATTAAAACTGTATAAGTCAGGATTTGCAATTACATGAGTTGTTTAGGGTAGTTGTGACTTGATACAATAAGGATTCAAGGGGTCAAGGATTCGAGGGTTCGAGTGGACAGATTAAAGATTCCGCCTTTACAGACCTGCCAGCAGGTAGAACCCGGCGAGACCCGTTGCTTCGCCCCGAGGCCAGTGCTTCGCCCGAGGCGAGCGAGCGGGCAAGAATTTATCTCTTTGAATCAGGTTTTTAAATTTATTATCTGTTTTTAAGTCTTTTCACTTGAATCCTTGAACCCTCGAATCCTCGAACCCTTTGCAAACAAGGCTGGAAAAGTATCTGCAAGTTTTATAAAGGCCATTAGTAGCTATTGCAATTAAACCTTCTCTTCCCCTTCCCCTTCCTCTTCTTCTTTTATTACGCGGCCAATGCCTACAACCTTATTATCGTCTGCAAGGTTAATCAGCTTAACCCCCTGTGTGCACCTGCCGATAACACGGATCTTTGACGCCTTCATTCTTATAAGCTTTCCGCCGCTTGCGATTATTATGATCTCATCATCATTTTCTACCTGTAAAACATCGACAACCTTGCCGTTCTTGGGGGTTACCTTGATGGAAAAAACTCCTTTCCCACCTCTCTTCTGGCTCCTGTATTCTGCCTGCCGGGTCCTTTTGCCAAAGCCTTTTTCGGTCACGGCAAGGAGCGTGGTGTCCTTATCAAGGGAGTCACATGAGACAACCTCATCATCTTTCTGCAGCCTTATACCGATTACTCCACGGGCAACACGCCCTATTTCTCTGGCATCCTTTTCATTGAACTTTATCGAAAGTCCTTCCCGTGTGCTCAATAGGATGTCTTTATTGCCGTCTGTCTGTCTGACTCCGATCAGTTCATCTCCCTGGTCTATCTTTATAGCGGCGATACCATTGCTCCTTGGGTTACTGTAAGCCTTCAGGGATGTCTTCTTTATAATCCCCTTTTTGGTCGCCATAAAGAGATACCTGTCCTCCTTGAACTCCTTAACCGGGAAGACCGCGGTCACCTTCTCTGCTTCGGACAGGTTCAGCAGGTTTACTATCGCCTTACCCCTGGCAGCCCTGCCTGTCTCAGGGATCTGGTAGACCTTGAGCCAGTACAGTCTTCCGAGGTTCGTGAAGAAGAGCACGTGGTCATGGGTGGAAGCTACAAACAGGTGTTCGACAAAATCTTCCTCCCTTGTCTCCATACCGATAAGACCTTTACCGCCCCTGAGCTGGTTTCTGTAGAGATCAAGAGGGTTTCTCTTTATGTACCCCTGGCGCGAGATCGTTATAACCATATCCTCTACAGTGATAAGGTCCTCAATCGTTATCTCCTGTGCCTCGCCCGTTATGACTGTCCGCCTCTTGTCAGCGTATTTCTTCTTTATCTCAACGAACTCTTCTTTTATGATATTGTTCACAAGGGCAGGGCTCGCGAGGATAGTTTTAAGCCGCTCGATCTCTTTTATGGTTTCTTCATAGTCATTGATTATCTTCTCTCTCTCCAGTCCTGTAAGCCGCTGGAGTTTCATATCAAGGATCGCCTGTGCCTGAATCTTTGAAAGGGAGAAGTTAGTTATGAGCCCTTCAAGTGCTTCGGCCGGGGTGGTGGATTGCCGTATCATCTTTATGATCTTATCAAGATTGTCAAGGGCTATCTTGAGCCCTTCCAGAATATGCGCCTTCTCCTCGGCCTTCCTGAGTTCGAACTTTGTCTTTCTGATGGTAACGTCACGCCTGTGCTGGATAAAGAGTGAGAGCATCTCAAGTATATTCAGGACCCTGGGTTGTCCGTTGACGATAGCAAGCATATTGACGCCGAATGTTGAGGCCATCGGTGTATGTTTGTAGAGCTGGTTAAGGACGACCTGTGGGATTTCACCCCGTTTCAGTTCAATAACAACACGCATCCCCTCTCTGTCGGATTCGTCCCTCAGGTCTGAGATGCCTTCTATCTTCTTGCCGCGTACAAGCTCGGCGATCTTCTCTATGAGTCTTGCCTTGTTTACCTGAAAGGGAAGCTCGGTCACTATGATGCGCTGGCCCTTTGTGTATTCCTCAATGTCAGCAGTTGCCCTTACCCTGAGCAATCCCCTTCCTGTTGTGAAAGCGTCTAATATCCCCTGTCTTCCGTGTATTGCCCCCCCTGTAGGGAAGTCAGGGCCCTTGATCTTCTTCATCAGGTCCTTGATCGTCGTATCGCGGTTGTCTATCATCATTACCAGTCCGTCAATTATCTCGCCCAGATTATGCGGGGGGATATTGGTCGCCATACCGACAGCTATACCTGATGAACCGTTTATAATAAGATTGGGTATCTTTGAGGGAAGGACGGATGGCTCAACGGTGGTATCGTCAAAATTGGGGATAAATTTAACCGTATCCTTGTCGATATCAACCAGCATCTCCTCTGCGATCTTTGTAAGCCTTGCCTCTGTATATCTGTATGCCGCGGCCGGGTCCCCGTCAACAGAACCGAAGTTGCCCTGTCCGTCTACAAGAACGTTTCGCATATTGAAATCCTGTGCCAGCCTTACGAGAGCGTCATACACAGCGGAATCACCGTGCGGATGGTACTTTTTCAGCACTTCCCCGACAACACCCGCGCATTTCGAGTGCTTTTTGCCCGCCACAAGGCCTTCTTTAAGCATGGCGTATAAAATACGGCGCTGGACCGGCTTCAGCCCGTCCTTCACATCGGGTAAGGCCCTGCCTACGATTACGCTCATGGCGTAATCGAGGTAGGATACTCTCATCTCTTCTTCAATACTTAATATAATGTCAGCCATCAGTCTCCAATCTAAAAGTTAATATTTAGCAGTTAATAGGTAAGAGTTTTATGAAGCAATTAACTTCCAACAACTATCAAAATTTGCTTTATATATCCAGGTTTCTTACTTCAAGGGCGTGTTTCTGTATAAACGCCTTTCTCGGCTCGACATTATCGCCCATAAGGATCGTGAATATCTCCTCGGCCTGTACTGAATCTTTTATAGTTACCTGCATCATAGTCCTCACCTTCGGGTTCATAGTGGTATCCCATAACTGCGTGGGGTTCATCTCGCCGAGTCCCTTGTACCTCTGTATGCTTATACCTTTCTTTGTAATAGACAATATATGTTCAAACATGTCCCTGGCCCTGCTGAACTCCATTATATCGTCTTTGTGTATGACCTTATACGGAGCTGTCCCGAACTCCCTGATCGTTGCATACAGGCTTTTGAACTCCCTGTAGTCAGGGGATGAAAGGAATTCATTGTCAATGGTAAGCCCCAGTTCTTCCCTCTTCAGTTCAGCCCTGTACGCCTGATGCTCTTCGTCAAATTCAATGGCTTCTGAAATATCAGGGAACCTTGACTTCAGTTTCTTAAGTACGTTATCAATTTCTTTACGGTCCTTTAAAGTTTCCCTGTTTATATCAAGATCCAGGAGGGCCTTGATCATGTCAGGGTCTATCTTTCTTTTTACGAACCATTCGATAAGCTTTGTGAAGTTGGAGAGATTTTTGATGTATGGTATAATGGCTTTGCCTGTCAAAGAACTGCCTTCCGTCCTGATCTCTATCTCATCGGCAGAGAGTTCGAAGAAATAGTTCTCAAGCATGCTCTCATTCTGTATATATTTTTCGGATTTCCCTTTTTTAAGCCTGAAGAGAGGAGGCTGAGCGATAAAGAGATAACCTTTCTCTATTATTTGCGGCATCTGCCTGAAGAAGAAGGTTAGCAGAAGGGTTCTGATATGCGCGCCGTCAACATCCGCATCGGTCATGATAACGATCTTATGATAACGAATTTTTGATATGTCAAAATCGTCTGAGCCTATCCCGGCCCCCAGGGCGCTTATCAGGATCTTTATCTCTTCCGAGTTCAGCATCTTGTCAAATCGCGCCTTCTCAACATTAAGGATCTTGCCCTTCAGCGGCAGGATCGCCTGGTTGTGCCTGTCTCGGCCCTGTTTTGCCGAGCCTCCGGCTGATTCTCCCTCTACGATAAATATCTCGCTCTTTACAGGGTCCTTCTCTGCGCAGTCGGCAAGCTTGCCCGGAAGGCCCGTGTTCTCCAGGGCCCCCTTCCTCCTTGTTAGTTCCCTTGCCTTTCTGGCGGCGTCCCTTGCCCTTGATGCCTGAATCGACTTTTCGATTATCTTTCTGGCGATAGGAGGGTTCTGCTCAAAATAATTGCCAAGCGCGTCATTAACAATGGATTCGACAACCCCTTTCATCTCGCTGTTTCCGAGCTTTGTCTTTGTCTGTCCTTCAAACTGGGGTTCAGGCAGTTTGACACTTATAACAGCGGCGAGTCCTTCTCTGATATCATCACCGGTCAGGGACTCTTTCTGTGTCTTGATTATATTGTTTGAAAGTGCGTAACTGTTGGCTGTTCTGGTGAGAGCCGATTTGAAGCCGACGAGATGAGTCCCGCCCTCCTTGGTATTAATATTATTTGCAAATGAAAATATCGTCTCGGCGTAGCCGTCATTGTACTGAAGCGCAACCTCCACGGTTACCCCGTCCTTCTCCTTTGATACGAAGATCGGTTTTGGATGAAGAAGGGTCTTGTTCCGGTTGAGATGCTCAACAAAGGAGACGATACCCCCTTCGTAATAGAAGGTCTGTTCCTTGCCGATACGCACATCCGTGATATTGATCTTCAGTTCCCTGTTCAGGAAGGCCAGTTCCCTGAAACGGTTGGAGAGTGTATCGTAATTGAATTCCACATCTTCAAATATCTCCGGGTCAGGCTTGAAGGTTATTTTTGTGCCCCGGCTTTTTGTTTTTCCAACAACTGCCAGCGGTTCTGAAGGCACCCCCCTTTTATAATACTGCTCCCAGACCTGGCCGTCCCTTTTTATCTCAAGGTCGAGCAGTTCAGATAGCGCGTTAACAACAGAAACCCCGACGCCGTGCAAGCCTCCGGATATGGCGTATGCCTTGTTTTCAAATTTTCCGCCGGCGTGAAGTTCGGTTAGCGCTACCTCTGCGGCGGTCCTTTTCTTGGGGTCTCCCGGCAGAGGACCGGTGGGTATGCCCCTGCCGTTATCTATTATGGTTATACTTCCCTCCATGTTTATAGTAACGCTGATCTCGTTGCAGTAGCCGGCAAGCGCCTCGTCAACGCTGTTATCAATCACCTCGTATACAAGGTGATGCAGGCCTTCGGAGCTGGTGCTTCCAATATACATAGCGGGTCTCTTCCTGACGGCCTCAAGTCCTTTCAGTACCTTTATATCTCCGGCCCCGTATGAATCTTCGGCCGTGACCTCTGATTTCTTTTTCATTTATTCCCTTTCTGTTAAAACTTAACCACAGAGAACACAGAGAAAATATTAAAAATCAATAAAATTAAGAAGAATATTGTTTCCTGCTCTCTGTGTCCTCCTAAATTATTAACCGTTTTACCCCGTCTTTAAGTATCTCTATGTAAGCATCATTTGCCTCTTTGATTCCGGACCCCGAAAAGAGACTCGGGACCCCGATAAATCGGGATCTCCGCACAGCTACGACAGGCAAGCCCTGAACCGTATGGTACAGGGCAAGCCGGTTTATCCCGACTAAGTCGGGGAATGACACTTTGCATTTGACATGACACTAGTTTAATAATGGAGCGTCATATATTTTATTTACTGCCTTAACGTAAATTCTTTTTTAGAAAACAGAGTTTTTCTCTGTGCCCTCTGTGGTGAGATTCTTTTCCGTGGTTTCATGTTTTATCCTTAAACCCTCATCGGCATAATGACACACTTATAATCTTTGTCCGCTGTATCGATAAGCAGGGTAGGACTTAGCGGTTCCTGAAGCTCTATACTGATTGATTCGCCCTCAGTCGCCTGCAGGATATCAATCAGGTACCTGGCATTATATCCTATGGATATCTCTTCTCCCTTGTACTGTCCGGCGATCTCCTCTCTTGCTTCCCCGACATCCGGGTTTATTGAACTCAGGGTCACCTTCCCGTTCTCAAGATCAAATCTTACAGCGTTGGTACGTTCCCTACTCATAATTGAGATCCTTTTTAGCGCTTTGAGGAAGACTATCCTCTCAAGTGTGGCCTTCTTATCGTTGTCCTGTGGAATGACCTGTTCATAGTTAGGATAGGTGCCTTCAATTAGCCGGGAGGTCAGTTCTATGCTTCCGATAACAAAATATATGTGGTTTTTGTCGAGGTACATGCTTATGCTGTCGGAACTTCCTTCAAGGAGTCGCTTGAGCTCCATTGCCGCCTTTTTAGGTAAAATCAGTTTCTTCTCTTCTGGCAGTTCCCCCTTGATATCCTTTGATACGATTGAGAGCCTGTGTCCGTCGGTGCCGACAACCTTCAGCACAACCTTTTTCTTTTTGGGAATGAAGTGCATCAGGAGCCCGTTAAGTGTATATCTTGTATCGCTGTCACCCGTTGCATATATGGTCTTCTCTATCATGGATCTTAGTATGTCTGCGTCTATGGTGAGTTCTTCTGTTTTATTAATTTCAGGCAGGGCAGGATATTCCTCCTCGGAGAGACCCATTAACTTGAAGGTGCTTTTTCCTGATGTAACCTTAAGCCAGTTATTCTCCTGTGACTCGAGCAGAATATCACCTTCAACCTCCCTTGCTATTTCAAAAAGTTTTCTTGCAGGGATACAGAGGCTGCCTTTTTCACTGATCTCTGCGTCAACAGGGCCTTTAAGCGCAATATCAAGGTCGGTTGCCAGTATTGAGGCTGTTTTGTCTACTTTCAACAGAAAGTGGCTCAGGATCGGCATCGTGGTCTTCTTGTCAACAATCCCCTGGATGCTTTGCAGTGCCGACTGTATTTCTTCCTTTTTAATCTTCAGCTTCATTATCTCCTCCTCAAATACTCTCTCCTAACTTTTAATTTTCTTTGTCAGATAATCGATCTTTTCATTGAAGTCATCGTCTGTCTCCCGGCGTTTTTTAATGGATTTGCACGCGTGGATGACTGTAGAGTGGTCTTTTCCGCCAAAATTCTTCCCGATGTCGTTTAGTGAGGAATCGGTTAGCATTTTACTCAGATACATGGCAACCTGTCTTGGAAAGGCGATGTCCCGGGTCCTCTTTTTTGCCTTTATATCCTGAAGTCTAAGCCCATAGTAATCGCAGACGATCTTCTGGATATAGTCAACGGTCAGCTCTTTCTGTTCTTCATAGATAAGATCTTTTAAGACGTTCTTTGTCATATCAATTGTTATCTCTTTGCCTGAAAGTGAAGAGTGTGCACCGAGCCTTATCATGCTCGCTTCGAGGTCTCTTATATTCGATTTGATAGTGCTTGCGAGGAAGAATATGACATCTTCAGGAAGATGTATGCCTTCAACTTCGGCCTTCTTGCCCAGAATTGCCATTTTTGTTTCGATGTTAGGAATCTGTATTTCTGCTATAAGCCCCATGCCGAATCTCGACCTTAATCTCTCTGTAATTGGGGATATTTCTCTCAGCGGCCTGTCGCTTGAGAAGACAATCTGTTTGTGTTTATCGTAAAGGGAGTTGAATGTATGAAACAGCTCTTCCTGGGTGCCGCTCTTGCCGGCAAAGAACTGTATGTCGTCTAATATAAGTATATCGAGATTCCTGTATTTATCCTTGAAATGGTCCATCTTATCGTTTCTCATGGAGTAAACAAATTCATTGGTAAACTGTTCAGCCGGGGCATAAAGCAGTTTGGCATCCGGCAGTTTATCAATTGCCTGGTTGCCTATTGAATTCATCAGATGTGTCTTGCCCAGACCGACTCCCCCGTAAATGAAAAGCGGGTTATACGCCTTTCCCGGAGAGGCCGCAACCGCCATTGATGCCGCATGGGCGAATTGATTACTGGGTCCAACTACAAAAGTATTGAATAGGAACTTAGGGTTAAGGAAGATACCCCGGCTGGCGAGTTTTACCCTCCTGTTTTCCCGTCTCGTTTCGATCCGTTTTATGGTTGGATCTTCTTCTTTCTCAAAGACGTTGAATTTTACAGAGATCTCTTTCTTAAGGAATTGTTCGAGGGTCTCTGATATCAACCTGGGGTAGTGGTCTTCAATCCATTCCTTGAAGAACCTGTTCGGGACCTCAAGAACGATCTGCTGGTTCTGCTGCCTTAAGAACTTAACTGGACTGAACCACAATTCAAAGGTCTGGTTACCGACTTTTGATTCTATCGATTCAACAGTTTTTCCCCATGCTTCTTCTATATTCATTTCTTCTGTAAAGACAACTATCCTGCAATCCAGGGGCAATTACAGTTATTAACAAATGTTTATAAGTTGTTGGTAATTATGCCGGAAGGTAAATATTATATATTAAATTCCCCGACTGAAGCAAGACAAAAATGGTAACAACTCAGGTTCACATAATTAGTGTTCAAGGTTCAGGGTTCAAGGTTGGAAAACAATGAAAATTAAGTATCTTGAAGATATTGCGACATGGTAGCCAATACTCGAATGGATTTACAAACAATTTTATAAACATAAGGTCCCCCTTCTTAGTTATCAGAAAGAAAACAGGGGGAGAAGGCGATCAACCGTGAACTGTGAACCGTGAACCTGACAACCTGATTACTTACGTTTTATTTACTGATACAGCGTGCTATAATATTGACCGATGCAGGACGTAATTGATATAAAATCATCCAATGATGAATCCCGATCTTCCGAAGGCCCGGTCTCTCCCCCCGGGGCCAGTGATTCAATACGTTTCAAACTGCAAGTCTTTGAGGGCCCGCTGGATCTTCTGCTCCACCTGATAAAAACTGACAAGATAGATATATACGATATACCTATAGTACACATAACGCAACAGTATTTAGAGTACCTTGAACTTATGGAAGAGATGAACCTCGAAATTGCCGGAGATTTTCTTGTAATGGCAGCTACCCTTATTCATATAAAATCAAGGACGCTTCTGCCTTTGGATGCAGAAGAGGCGGACGACGTTGTTGATGATCCAAGGGCTGAGCTTGTGGAGAGGCTTCTTGAATATAAGAAATTCCAGGATGTAACCGGCAAGCTTAGGAATCGTGAGGATGTCTGGAAGAATATTTTCCATAGAAGTCTAACGGAGGCAGATGACCTTGACCTTGAGCCTGAGACTGGGCTTTCCGAGGTGAGCGTATTTGACCTTATAACCGCTTTCAAAACGCTTCTTACCAGAGCCCCTGAGCAGGTTATTGAGATAACCAGAGAGACGTTAACTGTTTCTGACAGGATAAACTATATTATGGAGTGTCTTGAGAGGGAAGACGGGGTAAGGTTCCTTGAACTCTTTGCGGAGGGGTATACAAAGGTATCTCTTATCGTAACCTTCCTTGCACTGCTGGAGTTGAACAGGCTGGGTCTTGCACGGGCATATCAGGAAAAGGCTTTCGGTGTAATATGGATTTTAAACCCGCATAAGGCTGAAGCAGTCCGCGCGCTGGCGACATCAGCTGATGATGATCAGGATACCCCTGCATAGAAAGCATTTG
>JBCKZY010000019.1:0-23021 GCA_038918635.1 Thermodesulfovibrionia bacterium
CAAAGTTTCTTGATATAATTAATCAGGGTAACGTTCTAAAATAGCCACAAGATTTTAATATAACCTATAACTTAGAAGTAAAAAGGAGGAAACAATAATGTTACAGATAAAAAAGATATTTCTTTTGTCTTTGATGCTGGTATTTATTTTCAGCTCGCTTATTTATGCAATCGATCAGCCAGTTTATCCAGTTAAAGGCCAACACAAAGGCGGGGATGTGACCCCTCAACAGGCTTATGAAATGATGCAGAAAGACCCTGCACTCACGTTTATGGTTGATGTAAGAACCCAGTATGAATATCAGGATATCGGCCATCCCGTGGGGGCTTACAATATTCCATGGAAATTTTACACCGGCAAGGTTGGGGAAAAAGGCTATAGCAAAGTAATTAACGAGAATTTCTGCAAAGACCTGAAGGCCCGTTTTAATCCTGAAACCGATACGCTGTTGATGCTCTGCAGGAGCGCTCAAAGGACAATTGCCTCAACTACTGCGGCAGTAGATTGCGGTTTTAAGCCGGATAAGGTCTTTAATGTTCTGGGCGGTTTTGAAGGCGATAAGGTTAAAGACAAAGCCAGCCCCTTCTACGGGAAGCGTATGATTGGAAGTTGGAGGCTTGAGGGTCTGCCGTGGACATATAAAATGGACACGAAGCTGATATATCAACCCGACCTCAAAAAATAAAATAAAAGAGGTGTATTCAGGCAGGATTCGTTTTTAATCCTGCCTGCACAATGGAGGTTGTTCATATGAAATCAAAATCACTCTTTCATTATTGTTGCAGGATTACGCCTAAACTGTTGACTTCTTCTGACATGGAGAAAAAGAAAATACCGTAGAATACAAGGGACACAGCCACTACGAGGTTTACAGAGCGAGACCATCTGTGTACTCAGGGCCGCCGGTTAAAGGACTATCAGCGGTCATCACTTATAACCTTAACGATTACGCGTCTGCTTCGGGGTCCGTCAAACTCACAGAAGAATATTGACTGCCAGGTGCCAAGGAGCAGTTTCCCGCCTTCGATTATGATGGTTTGCGATGCCCCTGTCAGCACCGATTTGATATGGGCCGGCGAATTACCTTCAGCATGTGAGTAGTCACCTTTGAAGGGGATCAACTTTTCAAGTGTCTTCTGAATATCTCTCTGGACTGAAGGGTCAGCCCCCTCGTTGATCATTATGCCCGCGGTAGTATGCGGCACATAAACAGAGCATATCCCCTTCTCTACCCCTGATTCCCTTACTGCCTTTTGAACTTCACCGGATATGTCTTTGAATTCTGTCCTTGCACCGGTCTTTATGTTCAGTTCTTTCAGCATGTTATTAAAACCTGTGAAATAATGTCCATCTTTTGTCATTCCCGCAGGTCTTAAGCGGGAATCCAGTCTTTATCTCTGGATTCCGGGTCAAGCCCGGAATGACAGTTCAAGTAGCATATAGGACATTTATTACATCTATCAACAGTTTAAAGAAGGATACAAAGGTTTAAGAATTCAAGTATTTACATTCCCCTCGGATCCTTCAGTTTATTTTAAACAGCTGATCATAAAACCCTTCTTCTACTGAGAATTTAATTTTCAACGCGGATATATCATTAGTCGACTTGAGATGTCTGAGCTTGACCATGTCCTTTTCTGTGGTGATTATTCTTAATCCGGACGCGGCTCGGTTGATTTTATCGATATCCCGCTGTGCATAGACATGGTGGTCATTAAACTCCATGAAGTTTATTATCTCTGCGCCATTTGAGGTGAGAAGAGCTTTAAAGTATGACGGGTTAGCGATCCCGGAGAATATATATGCCTTGCTGTCCTTAAGATCTGCAAGGTCCTCTTCCTCCCCTGACATCTTCACAAGGGATACTGGTTTATGATATGCACTGTATATCATGGCTCCAGGATTAAGCCTCTTAATATTCTCTATGCAATCTGAAATAGAATCACTGCTTACCATATCTGATTTGGATATCACGATAATATCTGCCCGCACTATTTCTCTTGCGGGTTCCCTGAGCCTCCCTTCCGGAAACAGTTTTTCTGCCCAGAAGGGTCTTGAAGCATCAATGAGAAGGACGTCTATATCCCTGTGAAGGGCGATGTGTTGAAATCCGTCATCAAGAATAAAGATGATTCCTGACTGATCTGATTTATTCCCTGACAGCAGGTTCTCCAACGCGAATAATCCGGATCTATACCTGTTCTTGCCGAGCACTATCGGGGTGCCTTTCAGTTTTTCCGCCATCATAAAAGGCTCGTCTCCGGCTTCTGTGAAACTAAGGACATGTCCTTCCCCTTTACTCACAAAGCAGGGACCTTTTGCCCTGCCTTTGTAACCCCTTGTTAGTATTATTGGCTGCAGCCCTCTCTTTTTTGCTTCCAGGGCAACAGCGATAACGGCTGGGGTCTTGCCTGTTCCTCCGAGGGTTAGATTCCCGATGCTGATTACCCTTACAGGCAGTCTTCCCGGTTTTCCCAGGTGACTGATTATAAATTTCCTGCCAGAAAGTATAGCGTTGTATATGTGGCTAAACGGGCCCAAGGATACTCCTGATCATATCAATTGCTTTATTTGCCGCTCCGGTATTGGCATCCACGATCTCTTTTGCTTTATTGCCAATCTCTTTTGCCTTGTCATCATCTTCAAGCAATTCAATCACCTTTGCCGCAATATCATCTGAGTCTTTTACCTGAAAAGCAGCGGATCTGGCAAGAAAATCAGAGGCTATCGGGAAATTATCCATATATGGTCCGAAGATGACAGGTTTGCCCCAGTAAGCCGGCTCTAATATATTATGTCCGCCATAAGGTAACAGACTGCCTCCGATAAAAGTGATGTTAGCCATAGAGAACAACTGTGACAACTCACCTATTGTATCCAGAAGAATTACATCATGAAGAGAATGGTCTGGGTTTTGTTGAGTTATTCCGGTCCTTCTGATATATTTGAGACCTCTTTCTTTTAGTATCTCTTCAACTTCATCGAACCTCTCAGGGTGCCTTGGAGCGATTATAAGTTTAAGGTCTGGAGTCTGTTGAATGTTTTCACTCTTTTCCTTGTGCGGTTGTTCTTTGTTTCCGTCAACTGTCAACTGAGAACTGCTAACAGTTGACTTATTTATGGTATCTGACCCATGACCCATGACCCATGACCTTCTGTTTCTGTTTCCTGTAATCTTTTCATATGCGTCAAGGATTATCTCATCCTCACCCCGGTGGGTGCTGCCGGCAAGAAGTATCTGCCCGCCTATGTTATCTAACCATGGAAGCGGCGTTCTCCCGGTAAAGTCCATATCGAATTTCAGGTTTCCCATTACCTCCACTTTAGTCTCATCAGCTCCCAGTTTAATGATCTTTGACGCATCGTCATCACTCTGCATGAAGAAGAAATCCACATCTGATAATACCCTCTTCATGAGGAATTTTATGAGCCTGTATTCTTTATATGATTTTTCCGAGAGCCTTCCGTTTATCAGGATTATCCGGGATCCGGTATTCTTTAATCTGTTATAGAGAAGAGGCCATATCTCGGTTTCAATAGTTATGAAAATATCAGGTTTCAGCTGATTAATAACCCTGCCTGCACACAGGTCTGTATCCCACGGCATGTACATTATCCTGTCCGCCTCAGGGAACTTTTCTGAAGCTATCTTCTGTCCGGTATACGTTGTTGTCGAAAAAACTATTCTCTTATAGGGGTATTCCTGACGGAGTTTTTTCATGAGCGGAAGGGATGCTATAGTCTCTCCTACTGAGACCGCGTGAATCCAGATATCAGTTTCTTCATATCTGGATATACCCAATCTTTCTCTAATGAATGTTATTCTGCTTTCCGGGCCTTTCTTAAATAAAAGCCATGGAAGATAAATTATTAATAATAAGGCTGAAAGAATATTGTAGAGGAATAGCATTTTTTAAACTTCCACTGTTCGTCATTCCGGCTTGTCCGGAATCGTTTTTATGACAGGGTATTATGATAGACAAAAGCTTTGTAGAGATATTATATTTATTTCATAACAACTCTCTATGTTGAAATGCAGGAACGATTCCGGACAAGCCGGAATGACAATCCTGGCACTCACATGTTGATGCCATCTTATTACTTACTCCATCCCGCTATCTCTCCGACCATAGAGGCTACCCTTTCAGATGTCCTCTTTCCGCCAACAATATCCTTTATTTTATTAAGGCTGGATGTCATTGTATCCCTGTAAACAGGGTCGTTCAATATCCTTTTTATTTCTGAAAAGATATTCTCAGCTGTTGCCTCCTTCTGGAGAAGCTCTGAAACAACCTTTTTCCCGGATAACAGGTTGACTAAAGAGATATAATCAACTTTTATTAGAAGCTTTCCCAGCAGGAATGTCAATGGGGAGACCATATAAAAGACGATCATGGGTATTCCAAGCAGAGCAGCTTCAAGAGTTGCTGTGCCGGATGCCACAGCGCACACCTCTGAAGAGGCTACAGCTTCTCTTGTACGGCCTCTTAGAATTGTAATATAGTCCATCAACTCATCAGAGATATATGTCCCATTCACAAGTGGAATGACTAACTGAAACTCAGGCATTTCACTGTTGATCTTTTTAGCGATATCCTTAATGATCGGCAGGTGTCTCCTGATCTCAGCCGGCCTGCTTCCCGGAAGTAGAGTTATTACCGGCCTGTCAGGGAGGAGTCCGAGTTCCTGCTTTAATTCTTCTTTTGTCTTTTTTATAATTATTGTTTCTGCCAGGGGATGGCCGACAAATTCACAGGGGAGTCCAGTGTCCCTGTAACAGTCAACTTCAAAAGGAAAGAGGAGGGCGATTTTATTGATAAGTGAGGCAATTTTCTTAACCCTCCCTTTGCGCCATGCCCACACTTGCGGGCTGACGTAGTATAGTATAGGGATTCCCGCAGACTTGGCCTTTTTCGCAAGAGCCAGGTTGAAATCAGGATAGTCTATCAGAACAAGTATGTCCGGCTTTCTATTGGTCAGAGCTTCCTTTGCTGTTTTCAGGTCTTTTCTGACTACTGCAATATGTTTCAACGCCTCGGTAAAACCTATTACATTTGAAATTGGGGCGATCAGATCAATCCCTTCAAACTCCATATGGGACCCACCGATTCCGAAGATCTCTGTATTAGGCCATTTTCTTTTTACTTCCCTGGCAAGCAGCGCACCGTATAGTTCGCCTGACGGCTCTCCAGTGCTTATCATCACTTTCTTTGACACAAAATAACATATCATTATTTCAGGGGTTTATTCAATGAATGGTATCACGGGAACCGGTCAATTTTATTCATATATCGTAACTACTCACCTATGTTAATTTTCACATTTGGGAAAAGGGGCCCCCGATGGATCGGGACAGGCTGCCTCCCGACTTGTTGGGGGCTAGTGGGGTAGAATAAATTTAGTCCCTGAAGGCTTTCAGTACGGTTTCACTGATAAATCTAACCTTTTCAGGCAGCAGCTCAGGATAAATCGGTAAGGACAGCACTTCTTCAGTGGCAGCCTCGCTCTCGGGGAAGTCACCTATTTTATATCTCAGGTGCTTAAAGGCATCCTGCAGATGAAGTGGAAGTGGATAGTATATTACGGATGATATGGAATTGTCCGTGAGTACCTTCCTGATATCATCTCTCCTATGGCTTCTTATGGTAAACTGATTAAAGACATGATTTGTATCAGGCACCACCGCAGGGCATTGAACAATACCGCATATGTTGGAGGTATAAAGTTTAGCGAGATCTCTTCTCTGCTTGTTGTACATATTGATATGTTTTAATTTAATCCTGAGAATTGCGGCCTGAATTTCATCCAGCCTGCTGTTGAAACCGATAAATTTATGGTTATATCCTGATGTGCTGCCGTGATTTCTCAGTAGTTTGAGTTTTTCATATGTTTCGTGGTCATTGGTTGTTATTATTCCTCCGTCACCATACGCCCCCAGATTCTTGCTCGGGTAGAAACTGAAGCATCCGGCATCTCCCAGACTTCCCACAATAGCTCCTTTATATTCTGCTCCAAAGGCTTGGGCGCAGTCTTCAATCACCTTAAGGTTGTACTTCCGTGCAATTTTGAGAATCTCCTCCATTTTCGCGGGTTGGCCGAAGAGGTGGACAGGCAAAATAGCCTTTGTCTTTGGGGTAATCTTCGCTTCTATCTTTAAAGGGTCTATATTAAAAGTATGTTTATTGATATCTACAAAAACAGGGACTGCGCCATTATATGATATCGCCTCGGCAGTGGCTATGAAAGAGAAAGGTGTAGTAATAACCTCATCCCCATCTGCAATACCCAGCGCCTTAAGGCTGAGATGTAAGGCATCTGTGCCGGAGGCAACGCCGACTGCATACTTTGCGTTATTAAAAGAGGCTACCTCTTTTTCAAATGCTTCCACATTAGGACCCAGCACGAAATGTCCGCTCTGTAATATTTCTTTCAATGCGCTTTCAATTTCAGTCTTCAGGCTTTCATACTGTGACCTCAGATCTAACATTGGGATGGTCATATTCATGTTCTGCTCCACTTCATATTATATTATTGTTAACCAGGTCTGAAATCTTTAATACAACTTTAAGTGCTTCCCTGCCTTCATGCCCGGATACAATAGGTTGAGTCCTGCTTTGTATGCATTCGATAAAGGATGCAAGCTGTTCCTTAAGAGGTTCTTTCTCATCAGCTTTCCAGTTCTCTTTTTCTATTGATCCGTTAATCTTTCTAAGGCTTGATACTTTCCTGCTCTGGTAATCCAGGGTCAGTAAGGCGTTACTCTGATAAATCTTAAGCTCCCTGAGCTTTTCGCTGGCTATTCTGCTTGTTACTGCTTCGGCTATACAGCCGTTATTGAATTCAATCCATGCGTGAGCTACGTCTATATTATCAGTCAGTACCCTTGCGCCTGTTGCTCTGAGGTCAGAAATATTAGAATTAACCAGGCTGAGTATTATATCTATGTCATGTATCATCAAGTCAAGTGTTACGTCAATATCTGCAGACCTTTCAGGAAATGGGGATATACGCCGGGATTCAATGAATTGAGGTTTATCGACCATACTGCTTATAAGCGAGACCCCTGAGTTGAACCTCTCTATATGACCCACCTGTAGTATAAGGTTTCTCTTCTCTGCTTCTGATATGATTTCCTCGGCTTCCTGAATGGTTGACGAGATGGGTTTTTCCAGAAGAATATCCTTGTTAAGCTTTAAAGAGTCCATTGCTATCTGATGGTGCTGACTGGTTGGTGCAGCGATACTCAACGCGTCAACGCAGTTCATTATATCCATATAGTTAACATATGGTTTACAACTGTATCTGGACGCAATTTCCTCAGCCCTCACGGAGTTTATATCAACAACCCCGACAAGTTCGACAGACTGGAGGTTTGAAAATATCCTGGCATGGTGTTGTCCTATTGAACCTGTCCCTATTACACCTACCTTAAGCATTTTTGACTCCTATGACCACAAGTCCAGCCTTGTCCGCCTCTTTAATGAAACCTTTCATGTCGAGAATAATGGTCTTGTTTGCCTCGATCGCCAGAACCCCTGCTTTGGACTTCTTCATGGTTTTAATAGTGCTGGTTCCTACAAGAGGCACGTCAAAACGCATATCCTGTCCGGGTTTACTGACCTTTATAACAACGGCACCTCCCTGAGCGAGATGACCACCTCTAGTGATTGCCTCGTCAGTTCCCTCAATCGCTTCAACTGCCATTACCGCCTTATCCTTAATTACCACTGTCTGACCTATGTCAAGCATTCCCATCTTCTTTGCTATCTTCCACCCGAATTCAATATCCTGCAATTCAGCTTTTGTTGGTTTCTTGTGAGTGAGTATCTTTTCAGGGGCAAGCAGGTTTTTTGTAAAGGCGGTAATGTCGAGCACTCTGAAACCTTCCTTCTGAAGTTCGTTAACGAAAGCGCTCATTAATGTATCATCTGAGCGGTCTTTTAATGAGAAGAGCAGTTTTAGCGCCCTTGCGTCGGGAATCAGGTCTCTTTTGTTTTTGTACAGGAGGCTCTTGGGCACTTTGCCAGCGAAAACAATATCAGAGACGGACAACCTGTTTAAGAGTGAAATTAATCTGCCCAGTTGTCCGATTCTTACCTTATGAAAAGCATCAACATGGGGCTTAAGTGTATCATCGGCAGGCGGCTGCAGTGCGATACCTATAACGTTGTAACCTTTTTTTTTAGCCTCGGAAGAAACTACAGCGGGCAGTTCCCCAAGCCCTGCTATGATGCCCAGGCTTTTTGGCTTTTCGGAACTATTATATGCCTTTAACGGCATATTCCTCTTTTCAGGCTTTTTTCAAGGAACTTGATAAGGTGTTTAATTTCTTCAGTCTGTTTCAGTTCTCTTTTTACTTTGTCGATCGCCGCATTTAAGGTCATTTTGCTGCGGAATAGTATCTTGTAGGCGCATTTCAGGTGCTTGATAGTGGAATCACTGAAGTTGTTACGTTTCAGTCCCACTGAATTTAGTCCATACAGCTTGGCCCTGTTGCCGGAGGCTGTTGTATACGGCGGAATATCCTTGCTTACGCCGGTTAAGCCTCCAATCATGGAATAAGTCCCGATTCTTACAAACTGGTGGACTGCAACCAGCCCCCCAAAAACCGCAAAATCCTCAACCTCAACATGCCCGGCAAGAGTGGTCGAGTTGGCCATTATAGTGTTGCTGCCAACCTTACAGTCATGTGCGATGTGCGAATATGCCATAATAAAGTTATTATCTCCAATTTCCGTTAATCCGTCTCCATCAACTGAAGCGCGGTGGATAGTGATGCTTTCCCTTATTATGTTATTGTCGCCTATACTTACCCCGCTTTTTTCTTCCTTATATTTTGTGTCCTGGGGTGCAAGACCGATAGATGTGAAGGGATATACAACACAGTTGCCGCCGATCTCTGTCTCCTTGATGGTAATATGTGACACAAGTCTTGTATTCTCCCCTATCTTTACATGTTTCCCGACGATACAGAAAGGCCCAATTTCTACTCCTTGAGAAAGTTTTGCAGTTGATGATACCACTGCTGTGCGATGTATTTTAGGTTTTACCATTTTTTTATTCCTTTCCTGACACCATTGCAGTTAATTCAGCCTCTGCTACCAGTTTGCCTTCCACATATGCGTCACCAGCGCACTTCCAGACGTTGCCTCTCTGCTTAATAACTTTCACTTCCAGACGCAACTGGTCTCCCGGGACAACAGGTTTTCTGAACTTGGCCTTTTCTATACTCATGAAATATACTGAGTCGCCTTTTGCACCTGATTTGAAGGCCAATATGCCCGCCACCTGTGCAATTGCTTCTACAATCAGTACCCCGGGCATTACGGGATAACCGGGGAAGTGACCCTGAAAGAAAGGTTCATTGATAGTCACATTTTTTATCCCTACCGCCATTTTTTTAGGCTGAAATTCTGATATCCTGTCAACAAGAAGAAATGGGAACCTGTGCGGCAGGATCTTTTGTATTTCAATGCAGTCAATCATGTGAACTTCCCTCCTTGTTTAATATTGCTTCAAGTTTATTTAAACGCTTTATATGTTCCGGCAGTTTCGAGTAAATGTTCTGCGCCCGCAACCATTGTTTATGGGGGATTGAGGGATAACCTGAAAAGATCTGGCCGTCAGGAATATCGCGGGTTACTCCGGACCTGGATCCTATTATTACGCTGTTCCCGATCTTAACGTGGTCCCTGATCGCCGTTTGTCCTCCTATAACGGAGTTGTCTCCAATCTCGACGCTCCCGCTGATACCTGACTGAGCAACTAATATGCAGTTTTTGCCGATTTTAACGTTATGCGCAATTTGTACAAGGTTGTCTATCTTTGTCCCGCAGCCAATTACAGTACTGGCAGTAGTTGCCCTGTCAATTGTGACGTTTGAACCTATCTCAACATCGTCCTCAATTATCACTACCCCAACCTGGGGCATTTTGTAATGTTTACTGCCTTCGGTAACATAACCGAATCCGTCAGAGCCTATTACCGTACCCGGATGGATAATAACTCTCTTGCCTATTCTAACACCCTCTCTTATAGTTACATTTGGATAAACTATGGTGTCATCTCCTATAATAACGCTTTCTCCTATATATACGTTTGGGAATATAACAGTATTTGAACCTATAACGGTGTTATCACTGACATATGCGAGAGGGTATATTGAGATGTTCTCACCAAGTTTAACATTTTTTCCGATAACGGCTTTATCGCTTACGCCATGAGACCTGAAAGGTTTTTTGTGGAATAACTCAAGAACTTTGGCAAAAGTCAGTTTTGGATTGTCAACTATCAGTATGCTTGCAGGCAGCCCTTTGATCTCTTCCTTTGCAATGATGGCAGAAGCTTTAATTGAAGACAGTGATGGTATATTTCTCCTGTGGGTAATTAATGTTATATCACCATCTTTTGCTTCTGTGATGCCTGATACTCCTGAAATTATAACATCGCTATTACCTATAATCCTGCCGCCTGTCAGGTCTGCGATATCCTTTAGTATCATTTCTCTGTTTCTGAGGATTCCCCTGTTTCGCTGAACCTCTTGATGACCATGTCTGTAATATCCTGTTCTTTTGGCATGTAAAGCAGACCGCTCTCGGCTGTCTCAAAAATAGCGCTGTATGCTTCTTCTTCTCCGATATTTATGATCAATTTGCGGAGGTCTAATATAATTTTCTTCATAAGTTCCGACTCTCTTTTCTGGATATCGTTTTGTGTGTCCTGTACCATTCTCTGATAATCTCTCAGGAGCTTTTCATGCTTCTCTTTTCTCTCCTGAATGGATTCAGGGGTCAGAACAGATGATTGTTTTGCTATCTCTTCTTCCAGTTTCTTTATTTCAGACCCCTTATAATCAATTAAAATCTGTTTGGCCTTAACCGTCTCTTCCAGTGTATTAATAGCTTCTTTTCCCTGACTGGATTCATTTAGTGCCCTGTTCAAATCGACATAAGCAAACTTCTGCTCTGCTCCAAAGGCATTGAATGCCAGAAGTGACAGAATAATTATTAAAAAAACAGTTTTTTTCATAGATCCTCCTAAGTTGTTATTTATAAGCAAATCACAATTTCTATACTTTACGCAACAAATCTTATGCGGGGGGTAGATGGGCCAAGGGCCAGACAAGTTTCAATGACAATCTGCAAGGAATAACGTGGTTTGGTTATTGAAACCTGATTGTCGGCGCCATAATTTATCTTCAAAACATACTCCCCATTGAAAACTCAATCTTGCTGCTGCTTTCATCAAATTCAGGGGATATATTGTAGCCCCATTCCAGCCTTATAGGGCCGAAAGGAGACATCCACCTTACGCCGAGTCCCGTTGTAGTTCTCATGTCCCCAAAAGAGAGGGTCTCGTCATCATTAAAAGCACGTCCCGCATCAAAAAATACTACACCTTTAAGTTTTATCTCTTTCTCTATGGGAAAGATAAATTCAGCATTGAATATCATTTCCTTGTCTCCGCCAACAACTTCGCCCGCCTCGTTTCGTGGTCCGGCTTCTCCAAAACCCAGCCCCCTCACTGTATTGATACCTCCAACATAAAACCTTTCATAGACAGGAAGTTCCTTATCGTTAAAACCGGATGCATAACCTAACCTGCCTCTTAAACTGAAGGCTGTTCCCCATTTTGCCGGGAAATACCATAAAGAATCTATGAGACCTTTCGCAAAGTAATTGTCTCCTCCAATGCCCGCGATTGTTGTGTAAAGAGCGTTCCTTGACCCTGTCGTCGGATCCAGGTAATTGTCCCTCGTATCCCTCCATATTGAAGGGCTGATGCTGCTCGTAATCGCTTTGCCTTCCTGTTCCTTTACAAAGAAAGAAGCATCATCGGAAATATTGGTTACTTCCGCCTCTTCAAGGTTGTACTTGATGTTTCCCTTGACGTATTCGGATAACTCCTTGCCGAAGCTTATATAGCCTCCTTTTGCCTTCTTGTCGTAATCAGGATAATCAAAGGATTCGCTGTAAATGCTAAATGCTGCTGAGATAGGTTTATCCATAAACCACGGATCCCTTATAGTGATATTGTAATCCGTTCTACGAGAACTGAGGCTTGTTTTGAGGCTCAGATAAAGACCCTTGCCAAACAGGTTCCTCTGGGTTATTTCGGCCATAAACATAAACCGGTCTATTGAGCTGTATCCGCCCCCTATACTCATCATCCCTGTTAATTTCTCCTTAACATCTATGTCAAGATCGATAAGCTGCTTATCTATCTTTGGCTTGGTGTTTATAGAGGCACTTTCGAAATAATCCAGATTATTAATTCTCTGGTAGCTTCTTCTTAGAAGTTTGCTGTTGAAAATATCACCTTCGTCAAGCCTTATTTCCCGCCTTATAACCTTGTCCCGTGTTTTTGTATTGCCGGAAATATCTATTCTGCCGATCCTGAAGATTTCTCCTCTAGTTATGGATAATGTAATGTCTGCAAGCTTCTCCTCGTTATTAATTTGAATTACAGGGTCTATATCCGCCCTTGCATAACCTCTTTCTGAGTAGAGGTCGAGGACCCTGTCAATATCAAGACGTAAGGCTGTTTTATTGAAGGTCTCTCCTGTGGATGTCTCAATATGCTGATATAGTTCATCCTTCGTAAATATAGAATTTCCCTCAATTTCCACTTTCCCAACTGAGTATTTATCGCCTTCGGATATGGATATCTTTATATAAAGCTTGGTTTTCTCAGAATTAAAGGTAATCTCAGGCTCGGATATCGTGACATATATAAAACCCTTGCTATGAAAAAGCTCCCGGATTCTTTCAATATCCGCCTTTATCTCTTCGCTCCTGTAATATCCTGAACCTGTTAAAAAGGAGAAGAGCCATCTCTTCTTTGTCTTCATGGCTTTCTTGATCTTTCTTCCAGAAATGGCTCTGTTGCCTTCAATTGTGATCTTCTTGATCACCACCTTCAGGCCTTCTTTAATTAGGAAGGTAAGACTGACTGCATTTTCGGAGATTTCATTAATAACGGGGATGACCTCAACATGCCAGAAACCTTCAGACTGGTAGAAGGTGATTATATTGCTGACATTGTCGGTTATGAGGGAGGGGTTTGAAGTAGCGCCTGGAGATACCGTTATCTTTTCTCTAAGGTCTTCTGTCTTGAACTCATCATTTCCCTGAAAATCTATGCTTGCGATAGTGGGCTTTTCATCAAAGATATAAATAAGTTTAATGCCTCCCTCAAAGGGTTCAATCTCTACCCTGACATCATCGAAGTGCCCGATTCTGTATAAATTCTTAATATCACTCTGAACAGCTTCGTTTGAAAAAGGCTTTCCCACATTACTTGTAATTTTACTGTATATTGTAGCATCTTCAATTTTAATATTACCTTTTATTTCAATCGCGTTTATTAAGGGTATTCCCTGGGCAGATACGTGTGAAACATTAAGGGAAAGGCTTGTAAGCAACAGAAGAACAAAAGCAATAAGACTGTACATGAATCTATTGCACGGAAATATATCTGTATGCGTAACAGGATGTGACAAGTATTCTCCCAGAGTGAAATTTACGTGATAGTATATCACTAAATTAGTTTTAAAATCCAATAGTTATTAATAGTACAGGAATTTTCATTTTTCTGACAGGATTAACATGATTAACAGGATTTATTAATTAATGTATCCAGAACATCTCGGTACGAGTCGTTGTATAGAGTCGCTTCGACCTGCAGTTCCTGTCTGAAAAGCTCCGCCGAAGACGGGTAAGTTTATTTCTGAAGGGTTGTGAAATGAAAAAAGTCGGGTTTGGTATATTCACCCTGAAAAGAATTTATTGTTTGCATTTAAGTGTTTGCCGCGAAGCCATCAGCCGTTCTGCCTGATTCCATGAGATTTTACATTGATGCCGTCAGTTATGCATAAAACATGGTGTTGCCGGTTTTGACTTTGCCAGTTAATTTTTCTATTGAAAAAATGCGCACCCGGTGTTATAACAGAATATGTATTTTATCGTCTATTTTGGTCTGGATAAGTAGAACAGGTTAGGTTGCCCTAACCAAAACAAAAAGGAGGTTCTAGAGAGAATGGGTTTAAGTGGAACAATTAAGTGGTTTAACGAATCGAAAGGTTATGGATTCATCGAACATGAAGGAGGCTCTGATGTTTTTGTTCATTATTCAGCTATTCAGGGTGACGGTTACAAGACTCTTATAGAAGGAGACATTGTTGAGTTTGAAATAGAAGAAGGGGATAAGGGACCAAAGGCTACCAATGTAGTTAAGGTTAAATAAATAATTCATAATTCAATAAAAAAGCCCCTTGTAATATGAAGGGGCTTTTTTTATTCTTGAATGGAAAGCGAGTGTACCTGCCTGCTCGCTCGCTCGCTCGCTCGCCTCGGGGCGAAGCAACGGGCCTCGGCGAATAACGAGCGAAAGTAATAATAAGTCATTGCATTAGATTCCCTGTGGCAAGACCACATGGAAGATCAATAGTATTTGTTGCCTGATTGTCCCGATTCGATTTATGATTTGAGTCTCCAACTATCTTCGATAATGCAATAACTGGACAGGTTTTCTGGTGGAAAAACGATAAAAAGGGTATGTATAAACAACGGTTTTATACCAAAGTTCCGGCAATAGTGTGCTAATATAAGCAGGTCGGAATTTTATATCGGGTAAGGTAATTGGAAGAAAAATACAAACCAAAAAAAGTTGAGGAGAAGTGGCAGAAGTTCTGGGATTCTGAGGATCTCTTCGGTGTTACAGAGTCTACTGACCGCAAGAAATTTTATTGTCTGGAAATGTTCCCTTATCCGTCAGGCAGGATTCACATGGGGCATGTCAGAAACTATGTGATAGGTGATGTAATTGCCAGATACAAGAGAATGAGGGGTTTTAATGTCCTGCATCCTATGGGGTGGGACGCATTCGGACTTCCTGCTGAAAATGCTGCTATAAAACACGGGCTTCACCCTTCAGAATGGACCCGCAATAATATTGATTATATGAGAATGCAGTTGAAGAAACTTGGTTTGAGTTATGACTGGAAGAGAGAATTGGCGACATGTGACCCCGAGTATTACAGGTGGAACCAATGGTTCTTTCTAAGGATGCTCGAGCGTGGGCTGGTATACAAAAAGGCATCATCCGTTAACTGGTGTTCTTCCTGCGGGACTGTTCTGGCTAATGAACAGGTAATCGATAATGGTTGCTGGCGCTGTGACACAACTATTGTACAGAAAAAGCTTGAACAGTGGTTCTTCAGGATTACCGCGTACGCCGAGGAGCTTCTTAATGACCTTGATAATCTGAAGAACTGGCCGGAGAGGGTTCTTGCGATGCAGCGCAACTGGATAGGGCGCAGCAAAGGTGTTGAAGTGAATTTCAGGGTTGAAGGCTCTGACATTTCAGTAAGGATATTTACAACAAGGCAGGATACGCTATATGGTGCGACTTTTGTCAGTATTGCGAGAGAACACCCCCTGCTTGATGAGTTAATCAAAGATGAGAAGATTCTGAAGGAGATTAAGTCTCTTTCTGATGACCCTGAGGAGAAGGAGGGTGTCTTTACGGGTCAGTACGCGATTAATCCTCTGTCAGGAGATAAACTCCCGTTATGGGTTTCCAATTTTGTCCTTATGGAGTATGGCACAGGCGCAATAATGGCGGTCCCGGCACATGACCAGAGGGATTTTGAATTTGCCGCTAAATATAATCTGCCGGTTAAACAGGTTGTATTCCAGAAAGGGACAGAGAACACTGTGGGACGTCTTGAGGAGTCTTATGAGGGGGAGGGTGTCCTCATGAACTCCTCAGATTTTTCCGGTCTGAAGAGTGATATGGCCAGGGAGGAGATTGCGGATTTTATTGAAAAAGAAGGTCTGGGCTGCAGGAATATCAATTACAGGCTAAGGGATTGGGGTATTTCCCGTCAGAGGTACTGGGGGACTCCGATACCTGTCATCTACTGTAAAACCTGTGGTATTGTGCCTGTTCCGGAAAATGAACTGCCTGTTCTGCTTCCAGAGGGGGACCAGAATGAAGGCATTGCCCCTTCTCCACTCTCAGAAATTAAGAGTTTTGTTGCGGTAACCTGTTATAAATGCGGTGGAGAAGCAAAAAGAGAGACTGATACGATGGACACCTTTGTCGATTCATCATGGTATTTTATAAGATACTGCTCCCCTTCCTTCAAGAACGGCCCCGTTGACTCACGGGCTGTTGATCACTGGATGCCTGTTGACCAGTACATAGGTGGAATTGAGCACGCGGTCCTTCACCTTCTTTATTCGAGGTTTTTTACCAAGGTGTTAAGGGATATTGGACTGATCAAGGCCGGTGAACCCTTTGACAGGCTGCTTACCCAGGGCATGGTTATAAAGGACGGGGCCAAGATGTCCAAGTCTAAAGGTAATGTAGTAGATCCTGATTTATTGATAGATAAATATGGAGCGGATACATTAAGGATCTTCTGCCTTTTCGCAGCTCCACCTGAAAGGGACCTGGAGTGGTCTGATAGCGGCCTTGAAGGAGCTTATCGTTTTTTAAACAGATTATGGGGGCTTGTCTGTAAAAACAGCATAACCTCCGGCGGAGAGATTGAATTTAAATCTTTAAGTAAGAATAAAGATCTTTCAGGGCTCCTTCGCAAGACACATCAGACAATCAGAAAAGTCACTAACAGCATTGAGCGTGATTATCATTTCAATACAGCTATCGCGGCACTGATGGAACTCCTTAACGTGATTATGTCTTCTAGGCCGTTGACTTCGGATGATAAGGATATCTTCAGGTTTGCCGTTAATAATACGGTTATACTACTGGCCCCTTTCGCACCTCATATTGCAGAGGAACTTTGGGAAAAAACAGGAAATAAGGGGAGTGTATTTGGCGCACCATGGCCTGTATGGGATGAAGAGTCTGTTAAAGAGGATGAGATTGAGCTTATAATCCAGATAAACGGTAAGGTCAGGGGAAAGCTGGGCATAACCGCGGGGCTTGATGATGAAACTATTAGTCAGAAGGCTTTTACTGACCCAAAGATTAAGGAGTATGTAGGGGATAAACCAGTTAAAAGGGTGGTTATAGTTAAAGGGAGGCTTGTTAATATAGTTGTTTAACAAACTTGACATGCTATACAGTCTGAAGAGCATTAATGGATCAAAATGTCGTTGTATCTTTTTTATATTTTTCACCCTTTTACTTTTCGTTCATTACTCTTGCGGCTACAGTATAATAGGGTCAAAATATCTTCCGTTTGACTCGGTTACTATTAAGCCGGTCAGTAACAAAACATATGAGCCTTTGCTTGAAGATAGTCTTCACAGCGCACTTTCAAGAGAATTTATAGTTCAGGGTATAAACCTTGTAACGGCAGACGGTGATATTAATATAGAGACTGTAATTACACACTTTGATCTCAGCGCTATCGGAGCCGTTGACGAAAGAGTAAAAGAGCAGACTATAGTAATGATCGTTGATTTTAGAATCATCGAGGATGGGAAAGTAACTGAATTCAGGGGACTGAGTTCGCCTATCAGGATAACCTTCCAGTCAGAAGGATCCGTAATCGAGGCCGTTGCCAACAAGGAGAGAGCAATTGACAAGACATCAGCAGAGATTGCAAAAGAGTTTGTAAGTAAGATCGTTCTAAAGTATGCCAAATAGAGCCCTCCAGAAAGAACTTGAAAAAGGTTTGCCATCTCCTGTTTATTTCCTCTGGAGTGAGGAGCAGGTCTTTTTAGAGGAGGCGGTCTCAAAGGCTATTGAGAGAGTTGTAGGGTCTAATTCCCTGGATTTTAATTATGATTCATTCTATCCGTCAGATTCACCTCAGAAGATCATGGACACAGCGTATACTCTTCCTTTTATGGCTCAAAGACGGCTCGTAGTACTTAAGGATTATCACCAGCTTCCAAAATCAGCTGTCAAGGCGCTGACATTATATCTTAAGGAGCCTTCAGAAACAACCTGTATTCTGATACTTTCCCGAAAGTCTCCCAAACCAGCCCGTGATATTAGCTGGAAGGTGTTCTCGCTCAGTTTAAGTGAAAGGGATATCCCCGCATGGCTGAAGCGTAAATCTTCTGAAAAGGGTCTTCAGATGACCGTATCTGCTGTTAACACACTGATTGAGTTTGTCGGGTTTGATGCCGGACTTTTGTTGATGGAGATTGATAAACTTCTTCTTTCAGGACACAGGAAGGTTGGTGAGAAGGATATTGCCGCTGCAATCAGTTCGGTCAGGGAGTTTACTCCTTTTGAACTTATTGATGCTATTGCAGCCGGGCATAAAACAAAAGCGTTCAGAATATTAAAGGCCGCTCTATCCGGAAACGCTTTGCAAGCGCCCGTTATTCTCGGCACCCTTAACTGGCATTATAAACAGTTTTATACTCTTTGGCGGAATAAAGGGAAGAGACCGTTTAAGATGAGGGATAAGACATATAAAGCTCTTATCAGATATATCCCATCGTTAGACGAGGGGAAGTTTTACAATATATTCAGGAGCCTGCATGAGGCTGATCTTGGAATAAAGACATCCGGCAGGCCTGCGATAGCTATGGAGGTGCTCCTGATTAAGTTGCTTCAGAGCGGAGCCGGGAATTGACGAGCCTGGAAAGTCTTGAAACTTTTCTGGAAGCGGTATTTCTGTGTAGAATACCCTTGCTGGCTGCCTTATCGATTCCCTGTACGGCTTTTTTCAGAGCAACTTTGGAGCCGGCATCATCTTTTTCTTTAACCGCTGCTTCAACATTTTTTGAAAGGGTCTTCAGAGTCTTTTTGACAGAGCGGTTCTTAAGAGCCCTTACCTCGGACTGTCTGGCCCTTTTTACTGATGATTCATTTTTTTTAGGAGCTGTTTTAGCTGGCAAAACTTTACCTCCGGATAATACTTTATTGCAAAATTGATAATATAACCTTATTTATATAACATAACCATTTTACATTTAGAAGACATGAAAGTCAACATGCCTGCATGAGTGAAAATCTAAGAGTAACAAAGGCAGCTGGACAGATATCCCTTGCAACTTCCATGAGCAGGGTTCTTGGTTTTGTCAGAGATGTCATTCTTGCGAAGCTTTTTGGAGCATCCGGGATGACTGACGCCTTTTTTGTTGCCTACCGTATCCCAAATCTGCTAAGAGAGCTTTTTGCTGAGGGGGCAGTATCCGCAGGCTTTGTCCCTGTCTTTACCGAATATCTTGCAAAAGATGACAGGGAAGAGGCAAAGAAACTTGCGGGTGTTGTCTTTGCTTTCCTTTTTTCTGTGCTGGTCGTGATCTGTTTCTTAGGGATACTGTTTTCTCCTTTCATTGCGTCCGTGGTAGCCAGTGGCTTTCTGAAAGATCCTGAAAAGTTCCAGCTGACCGTTAAGCTCATAAGGATCATGTTTCCGTTCCTCCTCTTTATCAGCCTTGCCGCTCTTGCCATGGGGATATTGAATTCACTCAGGTCTTTCTTTCTGCCCGCCCTTGCTCCGGCATTCTTTAATCTTGCGATAATCGCTTCAGCCCTATTCCTCTCTCCGGGATTCCATGTTCCGATCCTCGCGGTAGGGATAGGTGTTACTGCGGGAGGGGCGATGCAGTTCGGGGTGCAGATAATAGATCTTCGTAGAAAAGGTTTTAGATTAAGGCCTATATTTTCATTTAATCATCCCGGGCTGAAGAGGGTAATTCTCCTTGTAATACCTGTTGTGGCCGCGATAGGTGCAACACAGATTAACGTCCTTGTAAGCAATATTTTTGCAACACACCTCCCTGATGGAAGCGCAACATATCTTTACTATGGGATAAGGCTTGTACTTTTCCCTGTCGGTATATTCGGTGTTGCCATGGCAATGGCTGTCATTCCATCGATGTCGGAGCAGGCGGCAAAAGGGGATATTGACGCGCTGAGAGACACTTTCTCTTTCGCCTTAAGGCTGGTATTTTTCCTGAGTATCCCGGCAATGGCGGGGCTGATCGCCCTTGCAGGCCCCATGATAAACCTGCTCTACCAGAGGGGAGAGTTCACATATGAGGCTACCATGGGTACAGTCAGTGCCATGCTATTTTATGCAACCGGCCTCTGGTCATTTGTCGGCATGAAGATTGTAAGGGCGCCTTTTTATTCGATGCAGGACACAATTACTCCGCTGAAGGTGGCCATTGTTTCCGTTGTTATCAATATTCTATTAAGCCTGATCCTTATAGGTCCATTGAAGCATGGCGGACTTGCTCTGGCCCTTTCTATATCTTCATCTGTTAACTTTGTAGTTCTATTTATTTTATTAAGGTCGAAGCTTGGAAGGGTTGACGGAAGGAATATAGCACGTTCATTTATTAAAATATCTATTGCTTCACTGGTTATGGGGTTTATCGGCAGATTCCTCTTAAGGGGGGATATGTGGATCGAAAGCGGAAGGGTTATTGAGAAGACAGGACTGATGGCAGTTGTTATTTGCCTCTGTATTTCCATCTATTTCCTGATGATGTGGTTTATGAAGAGTGATGAACTTAAATATCTTATAAATATCCGTAAAAAGAGAGTATGAGATTGTGTGCGGCAATTTTAATGACAGGATGTTGAGCTGTGAATTTACACAAATAAATAATAAAGACTTCTCTGACAGGATTAACATGATTTACAAGATATTATTTATTTATGTATCCTGAAGATCCTGTATATCCTGTCTAAAAAGTCCTGCCAAAGGGGGAATCATGATTATTGAAAAGGTAGTTGTTGGTCCACTTGAAGAAAACTCCTATATTGTTGCTGATGAGGTTTCAAAAGAGGCTGTAGTTATTGATCCCGGGGATGAACCAGACAGGATTATGGAACTTATAGACAGTAATGGATTTAATGTGCTGGCTGTCATATGCACTCATGGGCATTTTGACCATGTAGGTGGAATTGGAGACATTAAGAAGGCCACAGGTGCGAGAGTTATGATACATAAGGATGATACCGAAACATACGGTATGGCCAAGGAGCAGGCCGTGTTATGGGGATTCAACGTTGATGATCTTCCCGAGCCTGATGGATTTCTGAATGATGGGGACGAGATTAAGGCGGGAGGAATGGTTTTCAGGGTTATGCACTCTCCAGGCCATAGTCCCGGCGGTATATGTCTTTATGGAGAGGGTGTTCTATTCTCAGGTGATACCATGTTCCAGGGCTCAATCGGCAGGACAGATTTTCCGGGTGGAAGTATTGATAAACTTAAGGAATCCTTCAAGCGGTTAATTGAGTTGCCGGATGATACCAGGGTCTTTTCAGGCCATGGGCCGGAAACGACAATAGGCAGGGAGAAGAGAGAAAATTTTTTCATGTCTGAACTTTAACCCGCCTATTGCATGAAGGCGGCCCGCTTCGCCGAATCGAGGCCCGTTGCTTCGCCCCGAGGCGAGCGAGCAGACAGAATAACTTTATTTTATATTATAACAATACATTATTCAGTAGCAGTACGTTTCAGGTGAGGTTACACTCTGTGCCTATCCGCTTCCATAGCACATCTCGCTGTGCATCTTGCACGATCCCCCTTGAACCATAGCTACAGCTATGCTTCTGCGGATGATCGAACAACCTGCTGTGCGATATTCACTCTGGAACTGAATCCCTCATGCAATAAGCGGGTTCATTATCTCCGGGATAATTTACATCTGAGGTTTTGTTTTGGAATTCAGAGCTGTAGCAGAAGGCTTAAAGATTTTATTTTCTTGCTATCATTAATTTTTTTGCGTTAGCCCTGACCGCTTCAGGCAGGTTAGAATCCTTTGCGAGGTGTTTAAGGTCTTTGGTTCTTATGTTATGTATGTGTTGTACGGAGATTCCAGTGGGGGTTTTAGGGTTTGAAACAAGGCAATGAATAATAGAATAGGACCTGAGCCATGTCTTGTTTTTAGCGATCTCCCTTAATATATCAGTCGAGGTTGTCTTTTGCTTGGACAGGAGTTCAATTTCACTATGGGTGATCTTGGGATTGTTGAGTACCGCTACCAGGATCTCTTCCCTTGGGTCACGTATGAGTATTGACCTTATCTCACGGCTTCCCTTAACGGCAAGCTGCATCTTTTCTCCAGTTCCCATGGTCTGGACCCTCTGAAGCAGGCTCTGGGCCTTTACTTGTGTATATTCTTTAGGTGCTTCCGTTTCTACAGGTTCAGTTATAACTGGCATTTTCAATGTGCGACCTGCGAATTCTCTCGTGTCTTCAGGAGTTAGGGGATGCGTTAGAAAGAGATTGAGGATTTCAGGCCTATGAGTGTTTTCTTTAGCTATCTCATCAAGTATTAAAGGATCGGTTGTACTGTCTAACAATAAAGTTTCAACAACATTTGCCGATATGAGCGAAAGGTCAACAGTTATACGTTTGAGAGGTTTCATTATGAATATTACAATTTACTAATATATATAATCAAGAACCGGATCAAGATTTAATAAGGTATATTAAATACTCAATATTGCCTTTTGGTCCGGTGATAGGAGATTTTATTATCCCCATGACATCAAGGCCCATATTTACTGCCCCGTCTCTAATCTTCCCGATAACTTTCTGTCTTATGGTTTCATCCCTGATCACCCCGCCTTTTCCAACGTCCTTTCTTCCAGCCTCGAATTGAGGTTTTATCAAAGCTATAATCTCTTTGCCGGGAGATAAAAATTTCAGGACATTCGGGATTACTTTAAGCAGTGATATGAATGAAACATCAATAGTTGCTATATCTATTAAATCCATAACAGCGCTTTTTTCAAGATACCTGATATTGGTCTTTTCAAGCAGGACTACACGCGGATCATTTCTGAGTCTCCAGCTGAACTGCCCGTAACCGACATCAACCGCGTAGACCCTCCCGGCGCCATTCTGTAAAAGGCAGTCAGTAAACCCGCCGGTTGACGCGCCAACGTCCATAGCTGTTTTGTCTTTAACGCTTATATTGAAGTTTTTGATCGCCTCCTCGAGCTTAATTCCTCCACGGCTTACGTAAGGTAATTTTTTCAGTACTTCAATAGACGCACTCTCTTTTACCATCTCTCCTGCCTTATCAACAGTCAGGCCGTCTACCAGCACATTACCTCCA
>JBCKZY010000020.1:0-21820 GCA_038918635.1 Thermodesulfovibrionia bacterium
GGACAAAGAGTTTTGGTCTGTGAAAGTCAGTGGCAAATATCATATAAATAATTATGAAAATATTTTAATCAGTGAAAATCAGTGGCTAAAAAAATTAAAGGAGAAAGAGATATGCCTATTAAGTCCAGAATAAGAACTGTACCGGATTATCCAAAAAAGGGGATTATGTTCAGGGACATAACAACACTTATAAAGGATGCGATAGGTTTCAGGCTTGTTATTGATGATTTTACAAAGAGGTATATTGAGGTCGATATGGATTTTGACCTTGTTGTCGGGATAGAGTCGAGGGGCTTTATCATTGGAGGGGCGCTGGCCTATACACTGGGGAAGGGCTTTGTGCCGATCAGAAAACCGGGCAAACTGCCTGCCGAGGTGATCTCACAGGAATACCAGCTTGAGTATGGGACAGACAAGATCGAGATACATAAGGACTCGATAGTTAAGGGAACCAGAATCCTTCTGGTTGACGACCTGCTTGCAACCGGCGGTACCGCGCTGGCAGCCGCTGCACTAATAGAAAAGCTCGGGGGTGTGATGACAGAGATGGCCTTTATTGTTAACTTGCCTGATATAGGAGGTTACAGGAAGTTGATTGATAAGGGATATAAGGTCTATTCACAGACTGAGTTTGAAGGGGATTAGGTTTTGTATAGGGTTCAAGGGGTCGAGGATTCTAGGATTCAAGTGAAAAGATAAAGGCGCTTATTAATTAATAGAAAACAAACACTTGAGCTCCTATACTTTCTGCAGACAAGTGCTGGCCCGCTTCACCGAATCAATGCCCTTTGCTTCGTCCGCTACTGGCGAGACAGGCCCCGAGGCGAGCGAGCAGGCAGATTTGATCTTTTATCTTTGATTTTTTCTTTTATACCACTCGAACCCTTGAATCCTGGAATCCTTGAACCCTGGTTTACTTTGGATATTAATTGCATGTTTTATATTTAATTTGAAACTACCAACTTCAACATGAAAGAAAGCATATTTGTTATTGAGATCACTTAGGTTAATTTACTATCGTGGTAGTATTGAATTATACATCCCCCTCTTAAGGTGCTGTGGCATTTTATTTGCCACAGTACTCTTTTTTTTGGAATTTTCTATCCTTTTTCGCCCAGCCCGTACTTCTTTATTTTATACCCGATCTGCCGGGGGGTGATACCTATCAGCTTTGCGGCCCTTGCCTGAACCCAGCGGGTCTTTTCAAGAGCGTTGATGATATTGCTTTTCTCTATCTCCTCAATATTCGTCAACAGCGATGTTACAAGGGAATCGACCATTGGGCGTCGTATACTCAGGGAAACAGGAAGGTCAGAGGCGCTTATTCCCTCTGATGGGGACATAATCACGAGCCTCTCAATTGTATTTTCGAGCTCTCTGACATTTCCGGGCCAATGGTAGTCGAGAAAGACCTGTAAGGCACTTTTATCCAGCACGACGGCTCGCAGGTTTTCTTTATTGAATTTCTTCAGAAAGTGATCTATTAATATAGGGATATCTTCTCCCCTTTGGCGCAGGGGAGGGAGTGTAATAGGTATAACATTAAGCCTGAAATAGAGGTCTTCCCTGAATTTATTCTGAGATACCAGTGTTTCCAGGTCCCTGCTTGTAGCGGTAATGATCCTGACATTCACCTTGATCGTCTTCTGTCCTCCGACGCGTTCGAACTCTTTCTCCTGAAGGACACGCAGTATCTTTGGCTGTAGTGTAAACGGCAGATCGCCTATCTCGTCAAGAAATATGGTGCCGCTGTCGGCAAGCTCAAATTTACCGCTCCTGGAGATAATTGCCCCTGTAAATGCTCCTTTCTCATGGCCGAAGAGCTCTGACTCCAGGAGTCCCTCAGGTATTGAGGCGCAGTTGAACTTTACAAAAGGTCCTTTGGACCGCGGGCTCATATAGTGTATCGCCTTGGCTATCAGCTCTTTTCCCGTGCCGCTTTCACCCCTTAAAAGAATGGTGGCTTTTGTTGGAGCAGCGCGGTTAACCGCTTCATATACCTCCTGCATTCTGTCTGATTGGCCGATTATGTTTTCAATGCTGTATTTCCCTTTCAGTTCTCTCTTCAAGTATTCTTTCTCTTTTTCAACTTCTTCGTAGCTTTCCCGGAGTTTTACAAACTGTGCTATTAAAGAAGCAACTATATTCAAGACCCTGAGGTCATCATCAACACTCCCGTGTTCTGTTGAGTAAATACGGTCGACGCTCAGGACTCCAACAGGTTCTCTCTTGAATTTAATGGGAACACACAGGAAAGAGATACCGTCTTTTTCAGGTCTTGACCCTGTTTTATCCAGAAACAGGGGTTCCTTTCCAATGTTTGGAATTACCATTGTACTTTTTTGTTCAAGGACCCTTCCAACAATTCCTTCTCCTATACGGTATTTGCCTCTTTCAATACTCTGGCGGCTCAGTCCGTGGGCGGCAACGATGCGGAGTTCATTTGACAAGGGTTCAAGCAGGAATACACACCCCCTCTGCAGATCCAGCAGGTTACCCAGGGTCGACATTACTGATGAAAGGTTCTTTTCGAGATTAAAGGAGGTGGTTAAGACTTTGCTGACCTCAAGAATAGCAGTCAGCTCTTTATTTTTGCGGGCGATAAGATCGGTTTTCTTGCCTTTTATGGATTTCAAAGTTAATTAAACTTGATGGCGTCGTAAAAAGTCTTGTTTCCCCTCCCCTGTCGGAGCGACCCTTCGCAGAGACCCGCTTCGGGGTGGGAGGGGATTAAGGGGAGGGGGACATATGCATTTGAAGTAAAACCTTTTTCACCCTCACCCCAACCCTCTCCCGTCAAGGGAGAGGGGTTTTTTGGACTTTTTACGAGTCCATCAAACTTGATAATTCCCTGTAGTCTTGATACAGGGTTTCCAATAGTTTTCCTCCCCCTTGTCGAAGCGACCCTTCGCGGAGACCCGCTTCGGGAGGGGGGAGGGATATTTGATCTTCCCTGTGGTCTTGCCAAAGGGAAGATCAAACGGTTTTATATGTTCTCTTCCATTTCCCATACGCCGCATGGACATGTGCCGACACAGAAACCGCATCCGATACATTTTCTCTCATCAACAACATATTCATATGGGGGGTCTTCACCCTTCCTTTCAAACCGTGAGATAGCGCCCCAGTAACATACACTTTCACACATGTGACAGTCGCGGCAGGTCCCGCATGAAAGACATCTTTCAGCCTCTTTCTCAGGTGAAACCTCATCAATTTCGCAGCGTTCATAATACATTGTTTTGACCTTTTCGTAAGGTATTGGCTGTTTAATTTCAGGCATATAGTCATAGTGCATCAACTGGGAATGGATGATTTCTGCAGCGATCCTTCCCTGTCCGATTGCGTTCGTTACGAGACCCGGCTTTGTTGCGTCTCCTATAGCAAAGACCTTGACATCAGACGTCTGTCCTGAATCATTGACCGAAAGCCAGCCTTTTTCTGTGTGGATTCCGGGAGGCAGGAAGTCGGTGACCGGTTTTTCACCTACAGCTACGATGACAAGATCGGCCTCCATAGTTGTTTTATCTTTGAAATAGAGTTTCTTTGCTGTCTTGTCATATCTTTCGACAAATTTAGGATAGACGATCTCCGTACCTTTTGATATGGCCAGATCTATCTCCTTTCCGAAAGCGAGGGGTTTCTGTACGTCCACCGCGGTTACAGACTCTGCTCCGCATTCAAACGCCTGTGAGGCAGCGTCCATGCCTACATTTCCGGCACCTATAACAACAACTTTTTTATTTTTAAGTGTAGGAAGTTTTCCGTAATTAATTTCTTTCAGGAACTCTATCGCTGGGACAGCATCTTTGGAACCAGTGAACGGAAGGCTCAGCGGATCATGCGCGCCGCATGCCACAACAACGATATCATGATCCAGGTAGATATTTTCAAATTTCTTACGGTTTATCTTCTGGCCCGGATGAACATTGATACCAACTTCATTAAACCGTGAAAGTTCCTTTTTCAGAATTTTCTCCGGGAGACGTTCTCTCGGAATACAGAGTTCAATCTTCCCCCCGAGTTTCTCTTCGGCTTCATACAGGTCAACGGTATGCCCTTTCAGACCTAACTGCCATGACACAGAGAGACCCGCCGGACCTCCACCTATCACTGCGATTCTGTAAGAGGTAGGTTTTGAGCGTTTGGGCGCCTTGAGGTTGAGGGCCAGTCTGCCCATTTCCCGGATATTGAACGCCTCATCCACAAATGTCCTGGTACAGCTCTTCATGCACAGGTTAGGACATATCTGCCCGCACACGGTTGCCGGAAGCGGGCTGTACTGGAGAACAAGCTCAAGGGCATCCTGAAGTTTTCCTTCACGTATCAGGCGCGCCCGTTTATGTGACGGGATGTTTGATGGACAGTGATAAGCGCAGGGGGGGCAGGTATTTCTCATTTGCCCAGACCGGCTTGTTTCTCCGGTTCTCAGCTGTCGTGATATACGGAAGAATCGTATGTTCATGCGATATGTACTCAGAGAAAATCCCGCCTTTCCCCACTCCGGGTTCCCAGACCTCTTCTCTGTATTTAGATGTATCGATCCTGTACGATCTCCTCATTTCTGCTTTATCCGCAGGCGTACAGGCGATGATCTTCTGCCAGTTATCAATTGACCGGGTCAATTCATCGTAGAACTCCATACGTTCAATAGCCTTAAGGTACGGTTTCATGTTTTTAGTGAGCCATTTCCAGTCTTCCTGAGTTAATTCGAGACATTTGACGTCCCTGTCACGATAGCCCCGGGCAGGCCCTCTGAAATAAATGCTTCCGCCTACCATACCCACACAAGGTCTGTATCCGAGTATATTATCGGGATTTCGGGGATCTACTCCGCAGACAACCGAGATACCGCCTGCCTTGAATTCCGCAAAAGAGTCCCCCATATCGCGGAAATACCATGACTGCAGAGGCTCAAACCTGGGGTTGTGTTTTGTCATTGTATCGCAGCGCGCCCCGCCACCACCCTGTACATAGAGTATTCCCTGTGCGCCTGCGTTGTGAGCGCCGTTTGTTACATCTCCGAGAACGGTGATCTTCGCTCCGCAATTCAGCCAGCCTATGTCATCGGATGCGCCTCCACGGACCGTGATCTCGGTCCCGAACATTCCCATGCTTCCGAGTCGCTGGCCAACCGGCCCCTCGACGGTTATCTTTACTCCCTTATCACCGGGCCAGATACGACCGCCGATCCCGTGCTGACCGTCAGCAATGATATGAAGATGACGCTTCCCTTTTTGTACGGCGTCCTGGACCTGCTCCTCCAGCACGCGGGAAGAAACGCGTTTCTTCTTGACGTTACCTTTGATAGTTATCTTTTTCATATTATTCTAAAAAAACCCTGGATTCCCGCTCACCCGTTGCTTCGCCCCGAGGCGAGAAAGATAACGGGAATGACATTTTCTGCTTTGTGCCTTCCTGTACCGTGGCAAAGCTTTACGGGATGTGCCTTATGCCTTTGTGCCTGTATTTACTTAACACGCGTAATTTATCTGAAGCCTCTTTGCGATACTCTCCTCTGAAACGCTCAATCCGTCAGACATGCCGATCGGCAGTTGGGTAGACCTTCCCATAGGGGCCAGGATCTTTTTAAGTTCCGTGTCCGCTGATTTAAATACGTCAACAACGCGTTCCGCGACTCTGTCGGCATCCAGCCTGCGGTATAATTTTGGGTCCTGCGTAGTGATTCCGCGCGGACATCTGCCTGTATTGCACAGGTTGCACCTGTTATATTCATCCCCAAGACAACCTGCCGCTGCCTGCATAATGTATTTTCCCACGGCAACCGCTGAGGCGCCCAGCATGATCAAACCGGCTGTATTCGCGGCAAGATTTCCGCTTTTGCCCACACCGCCAGCGGCTATAAGCGGCAGTTCATTCTGCCTCCCCTGTTTTACAAGGTCGAGATAGCAGTCTCTCAGGTTTGACGCTATAGGATGGCCCATCTTGTCCAGCGATACATTATAAGCGGCGCCTGTCCCGCCGTCCTCGCCGTCTATATAAAGCGCCGCCGCGTAAGGGTTGCGGGCGAGATTATTCAGGACAGCCTGAGCGCTTCTTGTACCTGATATTTTTGGATACACCGGGACCCTGAAACCCCAGGCCATGGACATTGACTGGATCATCTTTGCAACGGACTCTTCAATTGAATACTTGGTCTGGTGCGTAGGCGGTGACGCAAGGTCCACGTACATCGGTACCCCGCGTATGCCCGCAATAAGTTTTAAAACCTTATAGGACATGAGGAGCCCACCGTCTCCCGGCTTTGCACCCTGCCCGTATTTGATCTCTATCGCGGCGGGGTCTTCCTGCATATGCGGAAGGGCATGGATAATCTCGTCCCACCCGAAATACCCTGATGCGATCTGAAGAATGAAGTACTTTAGAAACCTCGATTTCAGAAGTCTCGGCGGCATACCGCCTTCGCCGGACCCCATGACAACAGGCATCTTCTCAACTTCATTAAGATAGGCGATGCCCATGGCAAGCCCTTCCCACATTGGAGGAGAAAGAGCTCCGACTGACATACTACCAATGATTATGGGATATATCTCGCGCACTGGCGGAATAAAAGAGCCCTTTTTAATGACAAGCCTCTCTTTATCTGCCTTGATTGGCAGATTTTCAGCAGACGGGATACGTCCCAGAAGCGTGCGTATATAGAACTCGTGCCTCCCGGCGTCAAGGGCAGGATCGGTCAGCATTGATATCCTTGTGAACTTGAGCTTGTCAAGTGTTGAAACTCCCGTGTCATTCCTCCTGCCGCCTCTCCTGTATGGTTCTCCTTTTCTGTTTTTATGAAAAAGGAATTTATTTGCCCCATTATATTCAGGTTCAATAGCGTTAACAGGACAGACGAGTGAGCACGTGCCGCAACCTGTGCAGTAACGGTCTATATCTGTAACCTGCCTCACAACATTCCTAAGGCTCCTTACTGTCGATGGGGACGGCAGACTGCCTTCGGATTTAACTATCCTTTGCGCGGATACGGACGGCTCTATCGCCTTGACCGGGCACACAGCGGTACACTGACCGCAACGTGTACAGCGGTCCTCCCTCCAGCGTATGATATATGGGAAATCTCCCAGTAAAAGTTCATGGTTATGATCTAACCTTTCAGCTGGTTCCATAATACCACCTCCTCTGCCTCAGGCTTTACAATAACCATGTCATATTTCATCGGGAATATATCCTGCGTCCTGTCCCTCTGAGGCAGGGCTCTGTCGAGCCCGCAGGCTTCTGACATAAGCCCGTACTTACCGCTTGTCCCTCCGACTACTCCGGGCCTTAGCTTCTTGGAATCCTGGGCCATGAAACAGGTCCCATCCGGGGTGAAACCGATTACACAGTTGGGTCCATCAATACAGAGCGGCCTGAGAGACATTCTGATAAGCCTAAGCGCATCTATGTCCGGACGCCCCTGAAGTTCAGAATCATTCAACGGAGTAATCACGTCTTTATAATAGGTGAGCGGGTAGCCGAGTTCTCTGCAGACATAGTGAAGAATATGAGCAAATACCTCGCTGTCACTGTTGTACCCCATATAACCGGCATTTCCCCTGCTCATAAGGTACTCCTTGATAGGAATAAAGGCGGTATTTTCACCATTGGTCATGGAGCAGTATCCCTGAATAAAGAACGGATGGCATGCATAAAGATAGATTTCGTAATTGGTGTTCTGTCTTCCCTGCGCAAAGATGATTTTTGCCTGAAGCGGGTCCCTGTCCAGTCCGAAAAACTCCGCTATCTGTAAGGGATCACCTACTTCTTTGAGGGTGATGATGTCAGGATAAAATGAGAAGACAAAGATCGAACCGTCCACCTCTCCCATACTCCTCAAATCAAGGCGGCACCGCATCAGGAGGTCCTCTTTTTCTTTGGGGGACATGTGAGCGCAGGCCTCGGGATAGTCGTAGGCGTTTGCGATGTAATAGTCATATCTCTTCTTGCCGCCCCCGTTCCTGATCCGCGGACGCCACTTATATTTCAGATTAAAACCCTTGCGGTTCATATAAGAATTAAGGGTGGTCATACCTGAACTTGAGCAGATCGCCGAGAGTATAGGGTACTGCTTGTATTCTTCGAATTCTCCCCCAAGGTTCTTCAGCACAAGGCCGAGGCCTGACCCGTCATGCCCCTCTTTCATGGTATCCATGGCGAGGACATTTTCCATTGGTGAAAAATATTTATTTGATGTTATCGCAACTAATCTACACATTGCGAGTCGCAACTCCTTGATTTATTTAATAACCTATACGGTAAACGGTTGCCGTATGTTATATCTTAAAAGGTTCTCAATCCTCTTGTCAAGTGAAAAATACCCCTCCCCTGACCTTATCATCTCCTGTCGGAAAACCCCATATGACATCCTGTCTCTATTTATACATGAAACATGATTGACAAGCAACATATTTATTAATTAGAGTATATGTCGAAAGGTAACCGTTTGCCGTGCAAAATATTTCTTCAGGAATACATGACCTTGACGGACTCATTGACTCTTTTTATAAAGGGGACAATGTTGTCCTAGAAGTTGATTCTGGTGCGTCTTATAATATTTTTGTTCAAAATTTCATAAGACAATCCTTTGATGACTCCCAGAAGATTATCTATGTCAGCTTTAATCGCTCGCCGCAAAGCATCATCAGCTCGATAAGCGATTTTCTTGACACCCGATTCTTTATCCTTATTGATTGTTTTACATCGGGTAAAGGCAATAACGATAAAACTTTTGTCAGATTCTATGATAAACCCAATGATATCAATGTTGTAAGAATTGAGGATCCTAAAGACATAGAGAAGTTTACACAGCAGCTCAATTCAATAGAAGACAGCTTTCTACCGGGGGCAAGATATGTCTTTGACAGCCTTACCGGTATGCAGGACCTTTGGGGTGATGAAAATAATACATACAGATTTTTCACTTACATGTGCCCGAGACTATACGACCTTGATACGGTAGCCTACTGGATTTTAGATAAAGAAGCCCACAGTCAAAAATTCAAGGCAAATCTAAGACATATAACACAGGTTGTCTTTGACATTTACAGAAAAAGAGAGATGCTGTATGTCAAGGCGATAAAGCTTGATGGCAGGCATAACAGGGAGGCTTTCAAGCCCCATCTTTTTGAGATCGACGGCAAGAATATCACCATTAAATCCCAAAAGAAAGAAACCTCAACCTATATAGGAAATAAATTGAAGGAGGCACGGATAAGGCTTGGCATCAACCAGAAAGAACTTGCTGACAAGATAAATCTTTCCCCGAGTTGTATTTCGCAGGTTGAAAACAGCCAGATAAGCCCTTCTCTCAGTACTTTCCTGCAGATATGCAGCGCACTTGGCATCGCCCCGGGTAATTTATTGGAAGTTAAGAAGACTGTAATAGCATCGTGGCTGATAAAAAGGGATAAAGTATTATCAAGCCCTGAATTTTTTGATAAAGGGATTCATCTCTACCGTATTATCTCTGATGAAAAAAAATCCGCCATGTTAGTTGTCTTTTCACCAAACACTACCTTGAACAGGCATTTTTTTTGCCATAGATCACAGGAGTTTATTTACGTATTAAAGGGAGAGATTTCTGTAACTGTGGAGGGAGTGGAGGAAAGACTTGATTCCGGTGACAGTGTTTATTTAAAGGAAAATATTCCTGCAGAATGGAAAAACGAAGGAGGTGATGAGGTACAATTACTTGTAGTCTGGTGAAAAATATCACTTAACTTAAGCCGTTAAATTATGGCAAAAAAATATCATTGATATTTTTTTGCCCTCTTGGGTTATAAATACTGAATTGTTACCTGAGAAATTAAGTATTACTTTATAAGAGGAGGTGTTTATGAATTTACAGCAACCGAATGCCAATGATGCAACTCAAACAACTAATCGTTCAAGACATGTTACCCCTATGAGTGGTCTCTGCACCCGCTGTATCGACGGATGCAGGGGAAATTGTGAAGTTTTCAAGGCTACGTTCAGGGGCAGGGAGGTAATTTATCCGGGACCGTTTGGAGAAGTGACCGCCGGCGGCGATAAAAACTATCCCATCGACTATTCCCATCTGAATATACATGGATATGCTCTCGGGGCAAAAGGTCTTCCTAAAGGAATAGTAGGTGATCCCGACACCGCCACGTTTCCGAATGTCAATACAGAAACCGAATACGGCTGGACCAAAAAAGTAAAGATGAAAGTGCCGATTTTTACCGGCGCACTCGGATCGACAGAGATCGCAAGGAAGAACTGGGAACATTTTGCAGTCGGAGCCGCGATTTCCGGTGTTACGATTGTCTGCGGGGAGAACGTATGCGGGATCGACCCCGAACTTGAATTAAATAACGAACATATGGTTGCAAAGGCCCCGGATATGGACCGGAGGATCGAAACCTATCGCCGCTATCATCATGGATATGGCGAGATCCTTGTGCAGATGAATGTCGAGGATACCCGCATGGGTGTTGCTGAATACCTCATTGACAGGCACGGACTTGAAACGATCGAACTGAAATGGGGACAGGGGGCAAAATGCATCGGAGGAGAGATCAAGGTGCACTCCATTAAACGTGCCCAGGAATTACAGAAACGCGGTTACATCGTTACCCCTGATCCTTCTGATCCAATTGTTCAGGCGGCTTATAAGGACAAAGCGATCCATGAATTTGAGCGCCACAGCCGGCTTGGTTTTATTGACGAAGAAGGATTTTACGGTGAAGTAAACAGACTGAGAAAACTTGGTTATAAAAGAATAACCCTGAAGACTGGTGCATATGGATTGCGGGAACTGGCGATGGCGATCAAATGGAGTTCAAAGGCCAAGATCGACCTCCTTACGATAGACGGCGCTCCGGGCGGCACCGGCATGAGTCCCTGGCGCATGATGGAAGAATGGGGTATGCCTGCACTGTACCTGCATGCTGCAGCCTATGAATTCTGCAAAATGCTGGATAAGCAGGGTGAACGTGTTCCTGATATCGCCTTTGCCGGAGGCTTCAGCAGTGAAGACGGCATATTCAAGGCACTGTCCATGGGCGCTCCCTATACCAAGGCTGTTTGTATGGGACGTGCGTTAATGATTCCCGGAATGGTCGGGAAAAATATTGACAAGTGGATAAAGTCAGACAACCTCCCGAAATCGGTAAGCTCATTCGGCAGCACGGTTGAAGAGATATTTGTCAATTATGAAGATGTAAAAAATATCGTGGGAAGCAAAGAGATCAAGAACATACCTCTTGGAGCGATCGGCATATACAGTTACTCCCAGAAGATAAAGGTCGGAATGCAGCAGATGATGGCCGGCGCCCGTTGCTTTAATGTTGATGCTATTACAAGGAATGAACTGATGTCATTAACAGAGGAATGTGCAAAGGTCACCGGTATACCTTACCTGATGGACTCTTACAGGAAGGAAGCCCTGAAGATCATCAAATCAAAGTAAATATCTTTACCTGGCAAAGAAAATAAGTCCCCCGATATAATTCCGGGGGACTTATTTTACCTTGCTCATTTGATGGATGGTATTAATGAACTGAAGCTGAAAATATTATGTTCGGATAAAGTATAATTACAGGGGCGTATTTGTAACTATGCTCCTGTAAGCACTTTAGCATAAAAGAGGTAAACATGAACAAGACGATGTTCTCCATTCTCACGATTCTTGAAAAGCAATCCGATATAATCGGTTCAAAAGAGATATCTAAACATCTGAAATTGCATGGTATTGACCTGACGGAGCGTACTGTCCGTTATCACCTCAAGATACTGGATGAAAGAGGGCTCACAAAGGTCTTTGGCAAAGAAGGAAGGAGGATTACGGAAAAAGGCAGGGAAGAACTGTCGCAGTCGCATGTATCTGATAAAGTGGGTTTTGTCATAAGCAGGATAGAGACGCTCTCTTATATGACGAGCTTTGATATTATCAAGCAGGAAGGAGACATTATCCTTAATGTCTCCTTTTTTCAGGAGAAAGACCTTAAAGAAGCCCTGAAGATCATGAAACCTGTATTTAAATCACCGTTTGTTATGAGTGACAGGCTTATACTTGCGAAAGAAGGGGAAGAAATTGGAGACATTATTGTGCCTGAAGGGAAGATAGGTCTCGGCACAATCTGCAGTGTTACTATTAACGGGATATTCCTGAAGTCCGGCATTCCTCTTGTGTCAAAATTCGGCGGTGTACTCCAGACAGACGGCTCCGCGCCTTCGAGGTTTACCGCGTTGATAAGTTATGAGGGTTCATCATTAGACCCACTTGAAATATTTATAAGAAGTAAAATGACAGATGTTTCAGGCGCGGTGAAGAACGGTTCAGGCAGGATACTCGCGAGCTTCAGGGAAGTGCCTGTAGTATGCGTGGATGAAGTTAATATGCTTGCCAAAACCATTACCGGAATAGGCATAGGGGGCATTTTACTTATCGGCAATCCCAATCAGCCGTTACTTGAGATCCCTGTTGGCATCGACAAGGCAGGGATCGTAGTTGTCGGCGGGCTTAATCCTGTCGCGGCCCTTGAAGAATCCGGCATCCCGACGGAAAGTCACGCGATGTCAACACTCTTTGAGTACTCAAAATTAATGAGTTTTAAAGAAGTTTTAAGTGGTGCGGGCGTAAAAGGGAAAAAGTAGTCTTAACAGGTCTTCCGGGTTTCAGGACGATTATAATAACCAGCGACAATTTGAATTGAAAACTCTCTTTCTTCCTCCTGTCCCGTGTCATTATCTTTACTGGGATAAAGCCGGGAACTATTAAAATTACAAAATAATTCCAAAAAAATTCATTACACCTGGCCCCTATTTTATCGTTCTGTCGGGTTACCTTTTTTGTCAGATTAAAACAAATAACTGTACCATCACGCTATTAATGTGTATAATATAGTTAAATATACACATAGGAGACATATATGAGAACTAATGTGGTTATAGACGATGAACTTATGAATGGGGCATTAAAAGCGTCCGGGCTAAAGACAAAAAAAGATGCTATAGAGGCAGGGCTTAAGCTTTTGGTTAAATTCAAAGAGCAGTCAATAATTCGAAAATATAGAGGCAAACTTACATGGTCCGGAAATCTGGATGATATGCGGCTGGACAAATGATTGTAGTCGATTCATCCATCTGGATTGATTATTTCAACGGTAATATAAGCAAAGAGACAGATTGGCTCGATGAATCACTGGGGATTGAGCCTATTATCATGGGGGATATAATTCTGACTGAAGTGCTTCAGGGCTTCCAGAACGAGAAAGACTTTAAAACTGCAAAGAAGTTACTTCTGAAATTCCCCTTTATGGATATGATTGGGCAGGAATTGGCTATTAAAAGTGCTATGAACTACAGATCCCTTCGTCAAAAAGGGATAACTATCAGAAAGACAATTGATGTCATGATTGGAACATTTTGTATTCATAACAATTTCATTCTATTGCACAATGATAAAGACTTTGATCCTTTAGAAAAGCATTTAAAGTTAACAGTCATGAAAATCTAAAAAAGAGTTCTCTGATTCTCTGCCATCAGAGACTTGGAGGAAGGTTGAGTCCCTAATTTATATAGTTATCTACTACAAACTCCGCGAATGCCATTGAGCTTGTAAAACCGGGTGATATGGTATTAAGAATGTGAATGCTTTTTTCATGCTTCAGTACTAAAAAATCCATAACCAGCTCCTTCTTCTCCCAGTCAACCAGTTGCGGCCGGATTCCGATTTTATCGCTTCGTTCTATATCTTCCAGATTTAAGCCTTCAACCATCTCTTTTACATCCTGAAAAACGGAATTAACAGTATATTTTTTAGGTTCACTCAGCGCCACCTTTCTGAATTTATCGTTTCTCAGGAATAGCACCATGTCTCTGTAAAGAATCTGCAGGGCTTCCCGGTCTATTCCCTTAAGGATCCCATAATTTTCTCTCCCAAGGGCAGGAATGGCGGTTGGACCGATGTAAACAGTTCCATCAGCTGTCTTTGTGAAATGAACTCCAAGGAACGGGTTTCTGATATCAGGGATCGGATAGATATTACCCTTAACGAGATAACTTTTTTCTTTAGTTAATTTTTTATATGTACCCTTGAAGGGAAGCACCCTGTATTTCATCCCTGTACCGAAGGAATGAGCCACTTTATCACTGTAAGAACCCGCTGAATTAATAAATAGATCAAAACGTATATTCCCTGCATTTGTAATAATTTCAGAGTTACCTTTTAAGCCTTTATATTCTGTACCTTTGAGTATGATCACCTTTCCGGTAGAAACAAGATCATTCTCCAGATTTTCCATTATTAATAAAGGATCAACAACAGCGGTGAGTGGAGAATAAAGAGCAAGCTGATGTGTTCTGGCACAGGGTTCTATATCCTTCAATTCCTTTTCCCCTATGAGATCTGCTTTTGTGTCGTTCTTTAACGCCCTCTGCTGTAGTTCTTTTAAAGCTGGAATCTCCTCTTCATTTTTTGTGACGATAACCTTTCCGGTTTCAAAGACCGGGATCTTCTTTTCCCGGCAATATTCTTTCATCAGGAGGTTACCTTTCAGACAGAATTTAGCCTTCAAGCTGTCCTGACTGTAATAAATTCCGGCATGTAAAACACCGCTGTTTTTACCTGAGGCGTGTTTCCCGATATCTGTTTCTTTTTCGATAACGACTATATTTTCAAAGCCTTTATTTAAAAGCTCTCTTGCGATTGTTAAACCGATTATGCCTCCACCACATATGAGGACATCTGCTCTATCTGTCATTAATTCTCCGTGCTCTTTTAACGCTCGTTTTTTATATATCTTACAATAACAGGAATATTTTATCGGGCAATGACTTAAACACTCAATCATCTACATATCGGTTAATTTTACTGTCCTGACATTTAATATACAGAACATCTGATTATAGTGGTAATATAAATAGATGCCAAAAACAATCAACAAAAGGGATACCCTATGTCCATTGAGATAAGCCTTCTTGTCCTTGAATCGGTTCTGCTTGTCGTCACTATCGTCCTGCTTGTCTTCAGTATCCGTGAAGGCAGACATAGAGACAAACTCCTTGTTGAGATCGTAAAGACGGCAAAGATATTGACGAGACAGGAGTATTTTCTTACGGTTAACGATACGATGATGGAGGCGGAGAGGGAGGTCGTAGGCTGTATCACCGGCAGGCTGCCAAGGGGAGAAGACATTAAGCGGACGAGGGAGGTAGTGGCCACTATTGAGAGGATCGTGAAGAAAGGGGTCCGAGTTGAATACCTGATGCCGAGATTCCCCGACAGGCTTCATGTCGGCTATCTCTATACAAAAGCCGGCGCCGAGGTCAGGTACAGCAGTTGTCTCATGGTACATAACCTCCGTTTCATGATAGCAGATGACAGGGTGGTGATCATCGGTATTCCGGAGGTGGTGGGAGAGAAGGAGGCCACAAAGAAGGGGCACAGGATCCCTTCAGAGGGCCTTGCAATTGTGCTGAAGAACTATTTCATGAACTGCGAGAAGCAGATAGGTTTTGCGGATTATGTAAAGGAGGTCCTGAAACAGACAGGTGCTACACCGAAACATCTCGCGAGTGAGCTTCAGATAGATGAGGAAGAACTCTTAAAGATTGCCGATAACTGATAGTTATTATATATAACGTTATTGGGTCCAGACCCGCCACACTAAAAGGCGGGTAAACCCTCCCTGGGCGGGTAAACTTGACGGACTGTTGAAAAACTATTATTTAGTCTTTATCTGTCATTCCCCGAAAAATCCCCGAAGAATCGGGACAGGCGGGACAGGCCCGTGGAAACGGGAATCCAGTCTTTTGAAGTAGTTCCATGTTTCCTGTATACCCGCTACCTGCTTACTGCCTGCTTGGACAAGCTTTACGGGTGCGACATAATTATTGGAAGAAAAGAGTTTTTCAACAGCCTGGCAAGACAGTCCCCTTATTAATAAGTGTTTACTTCATTCGATCTTATTAAATAATTCTTTTTTTGCGCTGCATACAGGACATTTATCCGGGGCTTCCCCTTCCGCGGTATACCCGCAGATATCGCAGACAAAGTAGTCAGCATCCTCATTATTACCAAGGTTGTCAAGGGCCTTTTTATATAGATTCGCGTGGACTTTCTCCACATCATTTGCAAATTTAAAGCTCCTTAAAGCACCCTTGTTGCCTTCCTCTTCCGCGTCCTTTATCATCTGTGGATACATTGTCTGGAACTCGAAAGATTCACCGTTAATTGCCGCTTCAAGGTTCTCTTTTGTGTTCTTTATGCCATCAAGCTGTTTGAGATGATTATGCGCGTGCACGGTTTCAGCCTCGGCAGCGGCCCTGAATAGCTTCGCAACCTGTTTGTAGCCTTCTTTATCCGCCTTCTTTGCAAATGCAAGATACTTTCTGTTTGCCTGTGATTCACCGGCAAACGCGTCCCCAAGATTCTGTTCTGTCTTTGACATTATAATTTCTCTCCTTATTTAAATGGGGCAGACTTCACATAGCATGCAGGCATTTCCTCAAGCTGCTTCCTGTTCACGGGCTTTTCTCCATCCATCCTTCCTTAAGCGTTCCATTCTCTTCATGGACCATGTGGTAATATCTTTAAAATATTTTTTTGGATCTTTCTTTGCCAGCTTTGCAATTGTTTGTCTCTCTTCTTTGCTGTCAACATGGTCGCCCGGATATACACCACGCCAAGTAGCAAACCCACTATCAAAAAGGGTATCAGGTAAAAGGTTTTCAGTGACTATATGAGGGAGTTTATGCCTGTAGAGTCTGACAATTTCCATATTATATAGTATTATCCAGCCGTTATCCTTTACCATGCTCACATAATCTATTGCGATCTTTTGGGAGCAGTCGGGACAGTACAGCGTCTGGATGACTGCAGGAGGCAATACTTCATCTTTAAAGATGAAGCTTGCATCCCTTTTCCCGCATTTACAAACTATCTTGTGTTCCATACACATTTTCCAATATCCTCCTGATATCTGCTTGCCAGGTTAGCTAATACCTTGGCAAAAGAATGATTCTTATTAAATAAATATTACAACAATAATCATTTTTTGTCAACCCTGTTGATTTTAGTTATGGGAAGTCAAGTATCATGGTTTTATTCTTCCATTTTTTTCAATAGTATTATAAAATTATGTATGGAGCAGACAAAAATATTATTCTTTGTTCTTCTTATGTGTATCACGCTTATGGCAGCGGGTTGTGAAGAAAAATCAAATCCTGTTTCAAAGGTTGGTGATCGTCTGATAGGCGCTTATGAGCGCAGTTCGACAGCAGCTGGGCAGTCAACACTGAAAGGTATTAAGGATGCCATCAGGGCGTATCATATCTCAAATGGCGAGTACCCTGACTCAATTGAAGAGGTCCAGAGGTATATGGGCGCCCGTATCGACACCGGCCTCTACCAGTACGATCCTGATACCGGGGAAATATCGCTTCTTGAATGAATCTTATTCCGGCCTTTTTCTTACTCCCTTATATGTATACAATGCGTTCTTTCTTATGTGGCAATCGGTTTAATTTTTAATACCACATAGTCTCGCTTAGAAGCGCCTACTTCTGGCTGCTATAGGGTTTCCACTTTATCCCCCCTTTGGAAAAGGGGGGCGAGGGGGGATTTCTAAAAGTAATAGTTTTTTACCTAACGATACTCCGCAGTCTCTGAGGCGGGGAGTCTTCATTGTAATCCCGGGATTTTTGGATGTTTATTACCGGAAACGGTTTAACTGACAAAGGATCTATGCGAGAAAAGAGAAAGAAGAAGATCAGGCCGGTTAAGATAAAGAGGGTCTCTTTCCCTTCAGATGAGAAGGTACTCCCATGGCTCGCCCTGCTTATGGACGCCTATTATATTGTTGAAAAGGGGGTGGCCGGGGCTATCGAGTCGGAACAGGGAAAGGGGAGAAGACTTGCCTGCCATAAGGGCTGTTCTTACTGCTGTAGTCTCAGTGATATCCCTGTGTATCCACTGGAGCTTATGGGTCTCTCGTGGTATGCTGCGGAGAAGATCATGGGTCCCCAGAGAGAAACACTCATCAGTCAGCTGTATTCCCATCACAGGAATGATCCCTGCCCGTTTCTTATAAACAAGGAGTGCTTGATCCACACTATGAGACCCATGGCCTGCAGGCAGTTTAATGTTTTTAATAAGGCCTGTGACGAGGGGGAAGACCCGTATTACTCAAGGCCTGAAGACCTTATGCAGCCTGTTAAGAAACACGTGAATCAAGCCTTTATAATTATGCTCCCTTTTCATGGTGTTGAGAAAGAATCCGACAGGATTAAGGCTGTTGAGAGCGGGGCCATGCATAAGTTCGTTAAGAACCTTCCGGAGTGTAACTGGAAGATGCTGGCTGAAAGGATGCGGGATGTTGATTTAGAACATACCGGGGTAAAAGCGCGAAATCGTTAATGCTGGCCGGTCTTAATTCGTTTATTTATCTGTCAAGTCTTTCCAGGGCTATTGAGACACCGGATATTTCCTTCAGGACCATCGGCACCACTGGGTTAAGGCCAGCCTGCCAGATACTTCCCGGCATAATCACCTGTACCTTTTCTTCTTCTCGATTACCACGCCATTTACTCTATATTCAGCTTCTCTGTTCAGCTCAATGTCATCATACTTTGGATTAAGCGGATGTAACACTCTTGTTCTGCCATATTTCTTAAGCTGCTTGAACGTTGCTTCTCCTTCCTCATTGGAAACAACCAGATAATCATTGTGTTCCTGCTTCAAAGATGGATTAACGACAATAATGTCATCTTCATGAAATTCCGGCTCCATACTGTCACTCCTGACCCTGAGAGCAAATGCCCCGTTTGAATCGGTCTCTACATATTCTTAATATTCACTGGAGGGCCCTATCTTTATTGTTGAAAATGTCTACTGGACGCTCGCCTGTTATATGGGAATCACACTTTATGAGAGGTGGTGTAAGGCGGTAAGTAATGGTTCCTTGTGCACGGTTTGTTATGATTATCTTAACTGTTTCAAAGTCTTATTGTATGCCGAATGTGTGCCGATCCAGAACCAGATTATATCTTCTCCCTGAATGATTCCAACGGCTCTATAGTCTTTTGTAACTCTCAAAGAAAAAATGGGACGTGTAGAATGGACTTGTTTGAAGTGTAAACTTGGATAATACGGGTCTTCCTGAAATTGCTTATAAGCCTCTTTTGCCTGCTTTTTTATTGTTGGCGGCAATCCGGCATAGCACTTCCAGAAACGCTCGGATGTTCTTGAGTTCATAACCGATCAATATCCAGCGGCCTTGTTTTTCCTTTTTTGTGGTCTGTAAGTGCTTCATCAGCAAGTTTATCGAGGACATCTTCTGATTCTGCGAACATTAGCTCCCATTTCTTTTCGGCCTTTAACTCTTCAAGTACCCACTTTGCAAAAGCATTTTGATCAACAACCGGCAGTTTAGATGCCTCTTTAAAGGCTTTCTCAAGTAGTTGCGTCATAATCTTTATCCCCTTTCTTTTCCCGTATTTTACCATTTCTTGTACTGCTAATAAAATCAGGTAAACAGACCCAGTAATATGAACGTAATTGACTGAAAGATATTTACCGACAGTTTGATGATCAGCAATGCCTGTTGGACCCTCGCCCGCTACATAAGAATCACACTGTTTTAGTGGGGGTGATTAATGATATCGGGCTTTGCTCAAAGAGCTGGGAATATTGTTCTATTTATACGAACCCAGACATATGGAGTTCCCCCGGTTTAATAGACACCTTTTAGGTTAAAATTGTAACCAAAGGAGGAAGAGTCTATGGCAAAGGGAAAGTTTACGGATGAGTTCAAAGAAGAGGCAGTCAAGCAGATAAAAGAGCGTGGGTATAGAGTGAGCGAAGTCTCAGAGCGGCTTGGCGTATCAAAGCACAGTTTGTATTAGTGGTTGAAACAGTCCCGAGGGAATAAAGGTCGGCATGGTAAGGACCATCAAGAAGCACTTCAAAAAGAGAATTTACGGCTTAAGAATGAGCTGAAGCGTGTTGAGGAAGAGCGTGACATCTTAAAAAAGGCCGCAGCGTACTTTGCAAAAGCATCCGGGTAAAGTACGCGTTTATTATGGAGCACAGAGAAGAGTTTCGCATCACTTCTATGTGCAGGGTGTTAAAGGTAAACAGAAGCGGATATTATGCATGGCTGAAAGTGCCTGAGTCTCAGAGGAGCAAAGAAGACCGGAGGCTGTTGAATTTGCCTAAAAGCAAATAAATTAGCGAATATTTTTGCTTTTACGTCAAAACAGGGACTTTTACTATTTTGTATTTCAGCAGAGGTTTTGCCGTTGCAGCCATGTAGGCTATGTCGCTCAGGTTTGCAGGAGGCAGGATAGCAGGCGGACCTGTTACCGACGTGAAAGGGCAACAACAACTCCTGTACCCAAAACTAACTACAGTTGCTTCTTTGCGAGGAGAATGAGAAATATATTGATATGAATGATGTCTTTCCTGATTTGCTCTGTATGCTATGTGGAGAGTTTCGAGAAACTCTGATGAATATATTACCCGGACGTAACCTCGGTAATAGCCTCTGAGGTTATCTGAATGAGTCTTTTTAATTCCTGCCGGGAGATACTCAGAGGCGGCATCAGAACAATGACATTGCCCAGTGGTCTGATGATCAGTCCTTTTTCTCTTGCCCTGTTGCAGACACGTATACCTATCTTTTCTTCTAAAATATAAGGTTCCCTGCTGTCCTTGTCCTTCACAAGCTCGATTCCAACCATAAAACCCTTCTGTCTGATATCACCGACATGAGGGAATTTCAACATTTCAGCAAGTCCCTTCTTCAGCAGATCTGTTTTATTGCGCATTTCATAAAGGGTCTTCTCTGTTCTAAAGAGTTTAAGGTTTGCTATAGCGGCAGCACACGCGAGCTGGTTACCGGAATAGGTGTGTCCGTGAAAAAAAGTCTTAAGATCACTGTACTTACCAAGAAACGCTTTATATATTTTCTCAGTTGTCAAAGTTGCGGCAAGAGGCAGATAGCCCCCTGTAACACCCTTTGCGAGACAGAGTATATCAGGACTGATATCTTCATCTTCACAGGCAAACATTTTTCCTGTTCTTCCAAAACCTGTTGCTACCTCGTCCGCTATCATAAGTATACGGTACTTTTTACAGAGTCTTCTGACTCCCTTAAGATATCCGGGTGGTGATACTATCATGCCTCCCGCTCCCTGAACAACAGGTTCAATGATCAGTCCCGCTATCTTCTCGTGATATTTCCTTATGATAGATTCCATCTTTTTCAGACAGGACAGCCTGCAGGATGGATACTTTTTGCCGAGTTCACATCTGTAACAGTAAGGCGCGGGTGCTCTGTAGGATTTGAAGAGCAGTGGAGAAAAGATTTTGTGGAATAGATCGATACCCCCTACACTGACAGCCCCGACAGTATCACCATGATACGCGTGATTAAGTGATAGAAATTTATTTTTCTCTTTAATTCCCCTGTGTTGCCAGTACTGAAATGCTATCTTCAACCCTATCTCTACAGCGGTTGAGCCGTTGTCGGAGTAAAAAACCCTTGAAAGACCTTCAGGAGCAATACTAACGAGTTTTTCGGACAGTTCTATGGCGGGCGGGTGAGTAAGTCCAAGGAGTGTCGAGTGACTTATCATGTCAACCTGTTCTTTTATTGCCCTGTTGATCTCTTCCTTTCCGTGACCATGAACTGTAACCCATATGGAAGAGACCCCGTCAATATACCACCTGCCATGTATATCTTTCAGCATGGAGCCTTTGCCCTCAGTTATTATTATAGGTGACTCACCATACCACTCCTTCATCTGGGTGAATGGATGCCAGAGACAGCTTTTATCAAGCTTCTCAAGG
>JBCKZY010000021.1:0-21800 GCA_038918635.1 Thermodesulfovibrionia bacterium
AAAATGATGCAATGCTCAGAATGTGAAAAAGAATTTATAGAGACTGTATCCCTCATCCAATATGATGGTGAAGGACAACATTATAACTGCCCCTTCTGTGAAGCCAGAAACAACATAAAAGAAGATTCCACCCACAATAACTGCTTTCCTTTTCTATAAGAATAATTCAAACTGACCCACTACCGATTAATAAGGGTAGGGCAGTCAAAGGCTCATACGATTGAGTACTTCCTGTACGTCAAACCATTATATATTGACCACACATAAAAATTTATGCTAATCTCACTCAGCTGTTCAGATAATAACTGGTTGGCTATTACCAACCAGTCGCTCCAGTCGGACTATAGCCGCTGAACATTTTAAAAACATTAAAAACTTTAAAGGAGAATCACCATGAAAAAGAGGGACACGTTCACTTACGATTTTAAGATCGGACAGAAAATCGTTCATAGTGGTATCACCGATGACCTTGAAAGGCGCGAGACGGAACATAAGGCGCGTTGGCCAAAAGGCCACATAATCAAGGTCGGGGCCGCTAAGACCGAAGAAGCGGCGCGAGCTTGGGAAGAAACGAAACAGAAGACCATCACTCCACCTCGAAAAAAGTGATGTCTGTGCTCGCGCCGTCAAGCTCACCACTCTTTCGGTAAAAGTAGTAACTCATGTCGTTGATGGACAAGACGGAGTACCATGGAGACACAGTTAACGTAGGTGACCCTATTATTGGTGATAGAGAAAGGGGGAAAAATGCCATACCGAAACAAGACCTTCGTTTCATTTGACGGTGATACCGACATACATTACTACCGCCTTATGCAAGCATGGACACAGAATGACGGTATTTCATTCAATTTCTACAATGCACACGACTTAAACACTGCACGTGATTCTAGCCAAGAGGCATCCGTCAAAGCTCAGCTTGCAGAGAGAATGCGAAATTCGAAGATATTCATATTATTAGTTGGTGAGCGAACCCGTTACCTGACCAAATTTGTCCGTTGGGAAATCGAGCAGGCTGTCTCACACTCACTCCCCATTATAGTAGTAAATCTCAACGGTCGTCGTTCTATGGATAATGAACGATGCCCAACACTGGCAAAAGAGAATCTTGCTGTGCATATATCATTCAATGTGGCGATAATGCAGCATGCACTAGACTATTGGCCGTCAAGTCATGACAAGTACAAACTAGAGGGAAAGACGGGTCCATATTACTACAAAGAAGAAGTTTACAAAGGACTCAAACTGTGACCTTATCTCGATTCCTTCATTACGGTGGAGTTTGGTTCCATAACTTATTTTCACTCAAAGCGATTAGTTACGTCCTTACTGCGTTTGGGGCGTTGTGGCTTATTGTTGAAATCACTGTTTTCTTTTCTAGCGGTACAGTGTGGCCAGATAAGATAAGAGCATTGTGGTATGTTTTCGGTATCTGTGGTTTTGCCGTCGCATCGTATAGATGCCGTCCACGCCTTTCCTTTAAACATTATCTTAACGGTCGTGACACTACTATTGAAATTGCAGTAGGCAACATATTCGACTTCAAAGGCGCAGTAATTATCGGAACAAACACCACTTTTGATACGAGGATCTCTAACGAGTTAATTTCTGAGAAGAGTGTCCAAGGGGCCTTTACCAGAAAATTCTATAGTGATGAAATACAACTTGATCGTGAGTTGTCTAACGGCCTTACAGGTCACTCTATGAATGAATTGAGTGGCACACGGGTAGGCAAGGCCATCCAATACAAGATAGGAGCATGTGTTCGTCTAAATCCTAAGGGTCGGACGGCATATTTTCTTGCTATAGCTGACATCAATGAGCACGGCACAGCCTCTGGAAAGTTCAGTGACCTACAAGAAGCTCTGGCTAGGCTCTGGGTGTTCGTTAGTACTCGTGGCCTGAAGGAACCTCTTATAATGCCTGTTCTTGGAACAGGGTTTTCTCGCCTAAGACAAACACGGGAAGAAGTCATACACGAGATAATAAGGTCGTTCATTGCTGCATGTTCTGAAAGAACATTTACTGACCACTTGACCATTGTAATCACCCCTCAGGACATAACAAAGCATCAAATATCGGTAGAGAAGTTAAGTCTGTTTCTACAACATGAATGCGAATACTCGTCCTTCATGTTTGGAAACCATCAACCAATCGGAACTTCAGCATAATTGCACCTACAATATTTGCAACTAACCTGTAACGCTAAAAGGGAATTTAGAAGATAACATCTTTACAAAACTCAGGAATAACGTTGCTCCGCTACCTGAGTTTTAATTTATATCTCTACACACGATTACATCCAACAGATTCTGCTACAGGTGAGCGATAGTCACTAGTGAAGCCGATATCTTACTGCGGAAGCCTTATTAAAACACTTACAAAGGCACTGAATGGAAAAAATAGATACTATTGTATCAATTGACCTTTAAAAATCGATTGTAGGAGATTCTCAGGATAGATATTTCAAGAAACCATGTAATATCATATGTATTAGACGCACCTCTAACGTTCAAGCAATACAGAGGCACGTCTACCGCATAAGCGATAATACTTTAACTACTAAACGTGGGCTTTGTTTCCTCTGCTATATGATATTTCAGATTATCTGACATATCAATTTCGCCTTGCTTGAAGGCATATGCAGACTTACAGATATAATCTTCTGCACCACCTTCTTGATAATGTTTAAAAATCCGACTAAAGCCAGCCAGTTTGAACCAATTATTCATAGTAAGCTACTTAAACAAAGGACCAATTTTCTCTTTTAAGTATAGTCTGCCGATAGCCCATTCTTCTTTGCTATCAATATATTTTTGTAATTCCTTGTGATCACATTTAGGATGTTTAATTTGATATACCAAAGCCGCGAGCATAATCTGAAACAAAACAGATAAAGAAACAGGCTTTGATAAATGCTTTAATCCATCAGAAATATCTTTATCAATAGAATATGATTTAATTATACTTGCCATAATTATATTCACCTCTTATATAAATTATATAATATATATAATTTACTGTCAAGGATGAATATTGCTTTCTTCATCAATATACAGGGCAGAATCGTTTTGAGGGTCATCAACGGATGCCGAAGGCATTTCGTTTGATTGACCCTCAAAAACGGTAAATCCCTTAGACTCTAACCAGAATATAATATCTTCATCCGATACAGGAATCTTTATATATATTTCAAAGCCTTTCTTTCGCATGTAATTAATCAAAAATGATTCTGAATAATGTGCCAAGTCGGAAGGTGAAGTTTTAGGTCTTACTGGAAGGGGATCTATTTTATTGATAAGCTTAACGACATGACCGATACGCTGTGGACTAAATCCAAGGCCTTCAAGAACTTCACGAAAATTATCTCGTGTAAAAATAGCATCAACACCCTCGGTATTACAAATGAATCGATACCTATTAATAACGTTCTTTTTACCTTTACTAAGCTTTTCCAGTTTAAAAGACATTTAAATATCCGGTTTTGATACTGACTTAATTGTAAATGATATCTATAATTTAACATAATATATCTTATCGGACATTGCGCTAATTTTGCCGCTGTTAAGAAGATGTTACTAATTTGTCCCCGCCTCTCTTCCGATGGGCTTATATCATTGGATTTACAAGGACTGCACAATTATTGGGCAGTTAATAAATACTTAAAAATCAAATAGTTAATTATATTAGAAGCATTTTAAAATAGGTTCACATATCAACTCGTCGTTATCCATTGAAACTGCTAAAACGGATAATCTCTGACCGGCAATGAGGTCATTTCCTCTCAAAAGCGGCCTTATATAGTTGTTGGATATTACTCTATAATAACCACCTATTACAGTCTTATTCTCAACTATTACATCAAGTTTCTTTCCTAACATGCTTGTTATATAACTATTTTTCTTAACTATTCCAATATTCATTACCTTTTTAACCCTATCTTTCTTCAAAATATTATCAATATGCTCAGGAAAGGATTCAGCCGCGGTATCAGCTCTTTTTGAATATGGAAATGTATGTATATAGCTCAGAGGCATTTCATCTATGAATTTCAGTGTCTTACTGAAGTCCTGTTCGCTTTCACCGGGAAAGCCGGCAATCAGGTCAGTGCCTATTGATATATCAGGGCATTTTGATATTATGCGCTCAACTACCCTTCTGAAATATGATGTGTCATATCCCCTGTTCATCTTTTTAAGGACGTTATCCGATCCGCTCTGTAAGGGAATATGTAAATGTGAACATAATGCCCCCTCTTTTATCAGGTCAAGGAATCTATCATCAAATTCATTTGGCTCCAGGGAACTGAGCCTGATACGGGGTATAGGATTACTCTTTAATATCCTTTCAACAATTTCATATAGTGAAGTCTTTATATTTAGATCACCTCCGTATGAACCGATGTGGATGCCTGTAAGGACAATCTCCTTATATCCTGCGCTTGTGAGCTTCTCAACCGATCTTATTACTTTAATGGGTTCCAGGCTCCTGCTCTTACCCCTGGCCATTGGGACAGCACAGTATGTGCAAGAGAAATTACAGCCATCCTGAATCTTCAGAAAAGCCCTTGCACGTTCTGAATAGTACGGCTTTGATGAAAGCGGTGTGTCAGGCTGACCAATTACTAAATCGGGGCCAGAGCCGTTAGTCTGCTTATTGTCAAGATATTCAAGGAGCTTGTCCTTGTGCGAATTTCCGATGATAAGGTCAATTCCCTTTATCTTTGAAAGTTCTTTTGGTCTTAACTGTGCATAGCATCCAGTTGCGATTACCTTTGCACCTGACCTTACAGCTCTTCTTATAATCTGTCTTGACTGGTAATCGCTCTTAGCCGTTACTGTACAGGTATTTATCACGCAGATATCGGGGTTTTCTTTATCCCCAACAACTTCATGCCCTTTTTCCCTGAGCATAGCTTCAAGAGAGAAACTCTCAGACTGGTTGACCTTGCAGCCTAATGTTTGAACTGATATTTTCATGAATATACAAAAAGGATTCAAGTGTATAACTGAATATAGAATTCAGGATACAGGATATTCGTTACTTTTCATACGAGTCGCAGGCTTGTATTATTTAATGCTGTGTTACCCTTGAACCCTGGAATCTCGATGCGAGTCTTCGCTGTGAGTCGCTTCGACCTTGAATCCTAGGCCCCTGTTGTTAGTTAACCCTTTCCCCGAACAACGAATGTTGTTTAGCCTCAAGTATTTTAATGTTAACAGTTAAACCTGTTTCTTTCTTTTCTCCATTGAAGTTAACGATCTTATTGGTTTTTGTCCTTCCTGTCAGCTTTTCAGGATCAGTCTGGCTGACTCCTTCAATAAGTACCTCAAGTATTATGCCTTCAAGTTCCCTGTTCTTTCTATAGGTTATCAACTCCTGGAGCTCCAGCACCTTTGAAAGCCTCCTGGATTTAACCTCTTCATCAAGATGCCCCGGCAACTCCAGCGCCCTTGTGCCGGGTCTCTTTGAATAATTAAAGGCGAATATGCCGTCATACTCGATTTCTCTGAGAGCGTTTAAAGTATGTTCAAAGTCGTCTTCTGTCTCTCCAGGAAATCCTGTGATAATATCAGTTGTTACTGATATCTTCGGTATCTCCAGCCTGAGTTTATCAATCTTCTCTTTATATTCTATATATGTGTAACGCCTGTTCATCAGTGAAAGGACCCTGTCGGAGCCGGCCTGAAGTGGCAGGTGTATATGCTTACATACTTTTGGCAGATCTTTAACTGTCCTTACGAGGTCTTCTGAAAAGTCCTTTGGATGGGAGGTGACAAACCTGATTCTGTCAATTCCTTCTATCTCATGTAAAACTTTAAGAAGGTCCGGAAAGTTCATCTCTTCTTTTAGATTCTTTCCATAAGAATTGACATTCTGTCCCAGCAATGTAATCTCCTTGTAACCCTTTTCCGCAAGATCTTGAACCTCGGCCAATATGTCCTTAACGGGCCTGCTCTTCTCCCTACCCCGGGTATAGGGTACAACACAGTAGGCACAGAAGTTATCACAGCCGTACATTATCGAGACCCATGCCTTCACCCGCCCTATTCTGTTTAAAGGAAGAACTTTGGTATGGTAGTCGGGATTATCATTCAGTGCAGTTAACCGTGAACCGTGAACCGTGAACTGTGAACCGTTTTTAATCCAGTTCTCAAGGCTGTCGATATTATTCGGTCCAAAAATAAAATCAACATAAGGAAATCTCTTAAAGATGGAACGGCCTTCCTGCTGAGCAATACATCCGGCAACAGCAATCCTAAGGCCCGGCCTCTGCTTTTTTATTATTTTAAGTCTTCCAAGGTCGCTGTAGAGTTTCTGGGCCGCTTTCTGCCTGATATTGCAAGTGTTTAGGACTACCACATCAGCTTTTTTTGATTCATCAACAGGCTGGTACCCTGCCTCTGACAAGATACCGGAAATCTTCTCAGAGTCGTGTACGTTCATTTGACAGCCATAGGTTTTTAGGAAATATTTCATGATGAGTTCTCTGCTAAAATTATTTTAATCAAACAGGTCAGAATGAGTTCCTGTTCTCACAAGACAAAGCTCACTTCCTTCTATACGATAGATAAGCAGCCAATCAGGCTCAATATGGCATTCTCTGCAATCCTTTAAGGTTCCTTTGAGCTGGTGATCTCTGCTTTCTGGCGGGAGTTTTTCAGCAGTGACGAGAAGATTAATGATTTTTTTCAGCTTATTAATATCTTTATTACGTTTAGATGCCCTTTTAACATCCCTGTTGAATTGTGTGTCGCGGCGTATTGATCTCATTCAGATATCAAGATCATCAAAAAGCTCTCTAGTTGTGGAAAACTTCTTGCCTTTACCCTGTCTCGATCTCTCAATGGCTTCCATTGTCTTTTCATTTGGAACCCTGAGTTCAAAAGGTAATCCATGCTGGGCGATAATCTGCCTGTAAAATAATTCAAATGATCCTGAAACCGACAATCCTAATTTGTTAAGGATGTTTTCTGCCTTCTTCTTGATTTCAGGGTCTATTAATGCCCTGGCGGTTGCTGTCTTTGTTGAACCCATTATTGAACCTCCGTTTTTGTTATAGCATATTATATGCTATAAAGGGGGGTGGTTGTCAATGACAATTTATTTTTGTATTCATGAAATAGGATATATCAGGATTGTTTATTCCGCCTGCTTATCAATTATTTTTAGGCTGGCTAATAATTGAAAATAATTGGTTGTAACATGCTAAGAAGTGTTTGGTGATTATAAAAAGTCACACACTTTCCACAATATAATAAAAGAAAGTAAGAGATGGTCTGGAAAAACTGGACAGTGACATAAGTGATAAAGCTGCTCTAAACTAAAACAGGAGGTATCAGGGATTGAGATACCCTGAGAAAACCCCTCACAGGGCAAATATGCGAGCCATATTTCGCAGATTGTCCTGAAAAAGACAGAAAGGAGCAGTAGAGATGGCAAAGAGACCGAGAAGGAACCACGGAGCAGCATTCAAAGCAAAGGTAGCATTGGAGGCGATAAAAGGGGAACGAACGCTTATAGAACTGGCGGAGCGATTCCAGGTACATTCCAATCAGATCACAACATGGAAGAAACAGCTATTGGAGGGAGCAGAAGAAGTGTTTGCCAAAGATAAAAAAAACAGAGGAGGGTGTAAGCGTAAAAGAACTTCATGCAAAGATCGGACAGCTTGCAATGGAGAATGATTTTTTAGCAGTCGCACTCGGGCGCATAGGCGAGCCGAGCGCAAAGATATGATAGAGCGGGACCATATATTGCCTTTAACCCGGCAAAGTCAGATCCTTGCACTCTCCCGGTCGAGTCTGTACTACAGGGCGGTGCCGGTTAATGACCGTGATCTGCAAAGGATTCAAGGTATTCTCTTTGCACTTCCAGAGAATAGCCTTCTTTGGCTTGATCTTCGGTGGAGACACGAACATAGATTGCTAGTTTCATTATTTTATACTATACTTCTTCTTTCATTATTTCTCATTTCCACGGACCCGCAGCCTTCCATTCTTTGTTAAACGCCTGACTTCTCCGAAGTGCATCAAGTGGTTTAATAAGAAATTTTTCTATCTCTCTGGCTGTTGTGCACAACTTTTCTGGCACGTATTTAATATCTCCCTTTCTTAGAAAAGCCTTCCATAACGTTTGGCGATCGGATTTTTCATCGTAAATTTCTTCAGCAAATAATGGTTTATGTTCTGGCAAAGAAGTTTTACGATGTTCAAATGTCCCTTTTAAAGCCTTAACGAGTTTTAGACCATCAAAATTAAACTGACACATCATGAGCCAAATATCATAGAAATCCTTCATGCGGCTGTTTAAAAGACCTAACTTAACCATAGCTTCAAATTTTTCGCTAACAACACTTTCTGCGGGATATCCTTTAAGTTGGGGTTTAGGAAAATCTAAAATAACAGGATAATCAATAACTTTAGGTTTTGGATAGATGATATCGCCAAAAGCAACATCAACTTGCATCGGGATACGTGAGCGTTCTAAAAAACCTCTAAATTTAACACGTACGCCTTCGTAATCGGCATCCTCTTTTATTCTCTGTCCCTTTACTGTCTGCGAATCAAAAACAAGCCCGTCTGGAGACACCGAAGCCTTACATATATCTCTGATTACTTTCTCAATAGTTGTTATCTGATTGCCATAGGTACTTGAGAAATCTATATCAAGTGTTGTCCGTCTTTGGGGAACTTGCCAAACCGTAAACATCAGCGCGCCTTTCAGGATAAATTTATCCGCATATTCAGAACGGCTAAACCTATAAAGAAATCTCTCCATTCCATAATACTGTAGAATTTCCGCAAAAGGACGGTTGGCCTCTTTCGCTTTATTTTGAAGCTGAGCCCGAACCGAGGCTTGTATATTCTTAATATCCTTTTTCATCCTTCGACGCGCTCCATATTACATTCATCACTTGCTCAGGATGACCCTGAGCGGCTTGTGGTGAGCGAAGTCGAACCAAGTCGAATGGGTCATATTATAGCTTCCAGTATTGGTTTTATAATGCTATCAACACGGCAAATTTTGGCGTATTTCATAATTTCTTTTGGAGTTATGTTTTTTTCCGTAACAGCAACTTTAAGGGCATCTCTGGCGACATCCATACCTATTTTATTGCGGAATTTAAAACAATCGGCGATCGTCTTGGCGAGGCTATAAACTTTGATTTTATGTCCTTCAAATTTATGCTCTTCAATCCCTGCTTTCCATGTTTTAGACGCAAAACGGTAAAATCTTACTGGTGGATACTTAATTCTATTTGCATGTGTACTTTGCGGAATAGCCAGGTCTACATACTTTGGAATCTCGTTCGTTGCTTCATAAAAAGACAGGGCAGAAAGAAGACAAATAACGCCTCTGGGTGCCTGAAGTGATGCAATAACAAGATCCGGATGTGTACCATGGGTATAATTGGTCACCCGATAAAGGCCCCGGGCAATCTTTTCAACCTTCCCCTCTTTTTCAAGAGCAATAAGCGAATCAGGATGAAATCCAGCCTTCAGAACAGTAGAAAAACGAGCCACCCCACCATGGCCCTGAAAAAAATTCATGAGTTTCTGTGTTCTTGTAGTCATTTAATCTCCGTATAATCTCTTACTACTTGTCAATAAGTATATATATTTTATACGATTATGTCAATTTAATCCCCCCTTTGGAAAAGGGGGGCGTGGGGGGGATTTCTCGAAATAATTTTTTTTTACCTAACGATACCCCGCTGTCCCTGCGGCGGAGAGTCTTCATCGGTGTTTTTGTTTCCTTTAGACAGGCAAGCGCATCAAGTTCGCGCTGTAATCCCGAAACATCGGGATGAAACCATGAACCACTATAGATTCATGACATAGCCGGACGACTCCGCCACAAAGCGTAGGCGGACAAGTGTGACTGCTGCCGAAGGGTCTTCATTAAGACTTTCCCGGATGACCGAAAATCGCACAACGTAGAGATGATATTGGGGTTGTTAAGGAAGATAATCTTTTGTGAATCAAAGGGTTAGGGGTGTTTACTTAAAGTAAGGGTTTTTTCTGTTTTATCCTTTCCAAAGACTTCTCAAACGGTGGCAGAACAAATGCGGGCTGCTACCTGAGACCTTATATTCTTAATATATTGAGAGACAAAAAGTACTTCCTCCTGAAGTCTTAGTCCGGAAAGTGTATCAAAAAATAACTGCCCAATTATTGTTCAATGGACTTTATTAGATTTATATTATATAATAATATAAAATAGAAATACATGATTTGCAATAGTATATTATATAGAAGCAGGTAATATATTATTATGCACTTAACGTAAGTTTTGATGACGACCGTTATGAAAGGGGGGTATTCATGTCGGACAAATTGCCAGAGAATATTGGGAAACTTTTCCTTATTTTTAAGCAGGCTGTTGAAGCAGAACGGGCGGCTCAAGCCACGTATTTGCAGGCGAAGAATCTATCTGATGATAACGTTCTGAAAGAAATTTTTGAAGGATTCTACCAGGATGAGATGCGTCATGAACACGTACTCATAGAGCGGTATAAAAAACTACGGCAGGACTTCAATGTTGAAGACGAGTCTTAGCCCATTCGGTTCACCTAACTCCAAACAAATCTCCCCGATGGAGTCTAACTAACGGATCAAGTCTGACATAGTATAGGGCTGTATAACTTCTTAAAATTGCAGTAAAAACCCACCCCATAAGGTTTACCCCGTACCCAACGTGGTTTACGGGGCTCGCCCCTCGCACGCCCTTTCAGGGCTTTGCTCGTGGCCACGGACTCAACCGAGCAAAATTTCATTTAAATTGATTTTACCTAAATTTTGTTTATCATGAGCAAAATCTACCCGAAGGGTAATCCCGAAACATCGGGATGAAACCATGAACCACTATAGATTCATGACATAGCCGGACGACTCCGCCACAAAGCGTTGGCGGACTAGTGCGATTGTCGAGGTAGGGGAAGCATCCGGTATACATTAGCTTTACGGTCGGAAAAGTCCGGTGGAGTTGGCTTGTCTCTGGTTACTTCGATTATCCCCTTTTCCTCAAGTTCTAACAATGCCGAAGAAATGGTATTATCGCTAATGCCATAAAGTTCTGACATATCTTCCTGACTGCGAAACCAGAAAGGATATCGTGTCGAACGGGATGCCTCATACAAACAAATCAGGTATATATATTTTGCCCGCATGGACAAAGTATCTGAATATCCATATTCCCAATATTCAAAAGGGATGGTTATCGATGAGCCGCCCTTCCCTGTAATAATATTAGCCGTTAAGGTAACCTTCCCTTTTTTGTAATCTATAATGCCGTAACCACTGAGGCGTTTAAGTGAGCGGTGAATCCGTTCATAATAATATTCATGCTCATTGCGATATTCACCTAAATCCTGGGGCGCCTTATATCCCATCCTTTTAGCCAACGAGTCATAGTCGATGTCAAAGTAAGATTTGCCTGTTTCCTGCTGAATCCTGCATAACAATAAATAAAGATCAAACTGCTTGTAAGCCTGAGCTTTCAGAAGTCTCCGGCCCAATTCAGGAGAGAGAAGGAAATCTTTTGAAATAGATACGCCGTAACTCGGTGGAAAAAATATATCATTTTCCTGAACAGGGATATTATCAACATACTCTTTAAAGATAAGGGCATCCTGTGGAGAATCATCAAAATAGGTTGCCTCGTAATTGTCTTGAATAGCTGACTTCGACCAGTTCGCGCTTCCTAAAAATATATACCTGTCATCAATAGCAACGCCCTTTATATGCAAAAGATGCGCCGGAGTATCAAAATATACAGCTATATTGTTCGCCCTCAGTTTCTCATACGCAAGACGGTTTGCGTTAAGTTTGGAATCTTCCAGAACTATCTTTACCAGAACTCCACGCTTTTTCGCATCCACAATGTCAGTAACCAACTCGTTAATCGGCCCCTCCCCCTCAGGATCGATAATGATAAAGTACATTGCTATGGTAATTGAGGTTTGCGCCTTTTCCAAATATGCGTGCATAGTTGCATGGTAGGATTCGCCAAAAAGGACATCAGCGCAGGCGGAAAATGGAAATGATAAGATTACAAGACAGACAAGAAATGACAACTGAATACGTGGAGACCAAAAAGTAACTTTAAGCATTATATTGTATGCCCCCAATGGCGATAGTCTAGGGAAGAGAAATCAGTCTTGAGTATTAACTGGTTTATCTTTTAATTCTTTCTTTTCTTTTTTTGGTATTTGGTCAGCTATCTTTGTTGAACTTTCTTCCTTGTCAATTTCATAACGACCCTCTCCAGCTTTAATGCCGCGCTTAGCTATTTTATAAGCCCACCATGGAATTTGCGGAGCTCCTTGGTTCAGTTTATCTTTATGCTTCGAAAATTTTTTCAAACGTTCAGTCAATATCTGTTCTGAATCTTCCCTCCAGCAATCGATTGTGCGAAACATTCTGACTTCATTTTGTAAAGCATCATAGCTATTACCAGCGTTCAAATGTGAACTTGCTCTCTCGTTAGGATTTAAAAACGTCATTACGGCAGAAAGAACGGCAACAATAATCGCAAGAATTCCACCGATTAAATTATTATTGCTAACAAATGAACTTCCGGCGATAGCTGCTAATATAACCATGGGAATCCCTAAAGAAAGGTGAAAATTAGTCCAAAAATATGATGCGGAAAAATGCCCTTTTGATGAATAAAGGGCAGATTCTTCTATCCTCTGACTTTCTTTCATGATTTCCAATTTTGCTTTTGATACCGGCTGTTCAGCCGTAGTTATTTGATTATCCATAGTTATCATCCATATGCGGGGAAATAATCACCAAATATTTTTCTCCACATTTCTGTTGCATCTCTTGTATTTCCACGCCTGTCGTACTCTTCTGCTTTTACGGCGCGCTCATAAGCAAGCTGAAATTTACTAACTGCGCCATCAATCTTCTCTCTGGTTATATACGACCCTACATCCCCAGCAAAACCTGCAGGGTCCGGATTTTGCTTAGATACTAAGTCTTTTCCCTTATCAAAATAAAAACGCACACCAGAAGGAAAGTTGGATATTGTTACATTATTAAAGATAGATAAAGCTAAGACTTCAAGATGAAATGACATGAAAAAACTACCAATTTTATTATTCCATCCTTTAATCATTTTCACCAACGGAACCATATCACCATTATGCGTTGTATTAGATGTGCTCATTATATTTACGTGTTTTTTAGGATCTGTTGAAAGCCACGATTGTTTGATAGAATTAGGTATTAAAAAACCTCCGCCTTGTCGATAAAACGCAGGGACAACATCCACTTTGAAATCATCAAATCTTATTGTTACCGCTTGTCCATTTCTGCTAATATCAGGGGTACGAGTATAAGTTTTTCTCAGTGTTCTCTTAACTAAATCAAGCAGTCCAGCTTGTCCGCCATTTTGTCCATTATAGTTGTGATAATATTTAACATCTAGAACAGCAAAAATATCCACGTCAGCATCGCTAAGAGGTGCAATCATAGTACTACGCGAATATGATCCTGCAAGAAAGGTGTCATTTACGGATAAACCAGCCTCAAGAACTGACCTGACATTTTTCTGACGTGTCGAAACCGTCTCTGTTTGCAAACCAGTTATTTGAAGATTTTGCTTCAATTGTGAAAAAGCGTGGTTTATTGTTGTTGCCATTAGAAGTCCTAATTCCTTAGATGTCGCGAAACAGCTATCTGGATGATCTATGCTTTACCATCTCTCTCCTCTTCTAAATAACTTGCTCCCATTAGTTTACACCAAAACCATTTATACATAGTGCAGGCTATTTCCCCTCCACAATCTCAATCTCCTCAGGCGTCAAGCCGAATAGTTTATAAATCATCTTATTTATTTCCGCTTCGAAGCGTAAGACATTGGGACTGTCAGGATTATCAAGGATTGCTTGGACATGCTCTATAACCGGGTCTTTTTGTTTATCGGATATAGCAGGAATTGGAAGTTGTTCCATATATTGAGCTATAAATCGGACAAAACCGCCCTGAATAGTAGAACTAATATGACGGTATAGCCACCAGATTAGCTGTGAATTCAGTAATCCTAAAAGCCATTTTTCCTCTGTAGGAATTATATATGCTGTATTACCAAGAAATGCTTTACTTTCATCCCAAGTAAATTTAGACACTTGAGCAATGTCAGGATAAATGATTTTAGGCTGTTCAAAACCTTCATAATACACACATGACCGCAATTCCCACCAAAATTTACCTTGATCATCACGCTTACGTAATTTGTCCTCCCATTGAGAGAGGTGCTCATGTACCGCAGGATATGTATGTTTGAATATATCTCGTGCCTGTTTTTCTAATTTTTTATCTGCCCATGGCCATTGTTTATTGGCACTGCTTGGAATAGTGATAAGATACAAACTCGCCCATTCAGCTTTCCATTTCATTATATCCCTTCCCCGCAACCATGGTTTAATAAGTTCTTCACTCTTTGGATCTTCCGCAATCAATTGTTTCCGAGTTTTTTCATTAATTATAAAAGCTTCATTAAGACCGGTTTTAATACCATAGTAAAATTTACCCTGCACATATTCACCGAGAGGAGTCCCTGCCTTTCGCAGCTTTTCCATTAACGCCAAGACTTCAGGCCGTTCGAGGTTCCATCCTTCCTCTCTAAGGGCAGAAACCGGCATTGGAAAACTAACATCAGAAAGGGTCTGTTCGAGATGGTTCAATTGCCCAGCATTAGTAAAGGTAGCGGCAAGGAATTCTTTAGAAAAAGGAGGATTTTGCCTTTTTTCGACAAGTAATACAGAAGGATAGGTTGTAGCGTCAAAAATCGGCAGGTCACAAAAATCAATGACCACCTTAGGTGTTACTTCCGTAGCAAGTAGTCTGCGCGTATTTTTTCCATAGCCAGCCCGCATAAACTTGTTTGGAGCGATAAAACAGAGATGGCCGTTCTTTTTAAGTACCTCCAGTCCGCGTTTGTAAAAGTAAGTATAAATATCAGCGGTGCTACAGAAGAAATCTCCGAAATGCTTCTTGAGGTCCGGTTTCATGTCCCTTATAGATTCATGACGCACATACGGCGGATTTGCAATCACCACATCAAACCCCTTTGTCTGATGGAACACTTCCGAGAAAAATACCTCAAAATCAAAATGCTCATCATTGTTTGTGATCTGTTTAATAAGGGCATCAATTTTAGCCTTTTCTTCATTTTTCTTTTTGACGTTGGTTTCATCAAAAAACGTCTGTTTGAGAATCTCCAGGTCTTTAAATAATTGATCATTCCATAAATTCCGCTCAACTCTTAAAAGAGAGTTACCGCAAACAATCTTATAATCCAGATTCGGCAAAGGCTTAATATGCTTGATATCTTCTTCATCTACCATCAACGATAGCCATAAACGGAGTTTAGCAATTTCCACGGCACCGGGATCAATATCTACACCATAAAGACAGTTCTGGATTGCATGCCGCTTGAAATCATATGCAGACCGTTCCTCGCTTTCACCTATGTATGTGGTAAGAATTTCTCTTGCTTTAACGATCTCATGCATCATTGCAACAGGAAAGGCACCTGAACCAATTGCAGGGTCGCAAACCTTGATATTTTCAAGAGCATTATCAAATAATCCTGCATTAATACGAATTGACTCAGGCATTCGATATTTGTAAGTCTTTGTTTCATGACCTGCGTCCTCAACCCTTCTGTCATGTTCGATAGCTGATATACCATGCCTGATGAATGATTCTATATCTTCCTTTGGAATAACTGTTTTCTCAGCAGACAGACCAAGCTGTTCAGGATCATCTTCACCTATCAGCTTCTTCTGAACTGCTCTGGGCGGTACAAGGCCTTTCCTGTTTGTATTGATTGATGTATCAAGATAATTTATCAGACTCTCCTGACACATATAATGAACTATTTCACGAGGAGTGTAATATGTTCCTTTAGACTTACGGTCTTTAACCTCAAGAAGGTTTTCAAAAACCTTTCCGAGCATCTCGGGATCAACAGCCACTTCTTTCTCTAATGGCTCATCTTCTTTGACAGTGAAGTTATAACGGTCAAAAACATCAAGAATACCGGTGCCAATGTCGCCGGTCTTGCTGTCTTTTATCTTGTTGGAAAAAAGTTCATTTGGCAGAAGTATATCTGTTTTTGACCAGTCGTAATTGTTAATAGGATCAAATAACCCACCATTTAAAAATGGAATCTTACACTTAAAATAGCTAAAGTAGTGGTCGTCATAGGAACGGTCATTTCTCAACGCCTCATAAAAAAGCGACTCCAAAATATCATTAAAGAAATTTCCATAATCTGCGTTCTTCTTCTTAAAGAGAAGTCTTAGGAAATTTTTCGGGTCTGTACCCCAGTCAGCATCTCGCTCTACCCCAAACCAGCCCTTTTTCTGTAGGAAGTAGAGAAAAACTATTTGACCTAATAATTTTTTAGCAAAATCATTAGTATTGATACCTTTTTGCTTGAAATCGCTTTTAATCTTCTTGTCTTTTTCGACTATATTCCCAAGAGCATCTTTCGTTTTAAGAAATAATTCACGATACTTCTCAAAAAATTCCTTAGTAACTTTTTCAATACTGAAAGCATCTTCAAGCTCATTCAAAAGAGGATTGTGTTCATCGTCCATCAAAAGAGGGTAAAGGCTGCTTTGCGCAGTATGACTATCTTCGTTTTTGCCGACTAAGAATGAATATCGCCTGGCAGGTGTAAATTTTTCTTTTGCTTTAATATTGCCCTTTGGTGTTTCAGTCAGCTTGTATTCCATCTTCACAAAGGAAAACCGCCAGTCATCCTGTTCCGTGGAAACAAAGGCAACAAGCGCCGCATCCTTAAGCACACCTCCACGGCTGCCATTTAAGTACCATGCAATAAAATTTCTCTGCATTGTGCGGGCACGTTCGAGTGAGGTTTCTTTTTTAAGGTGTACAATAAGTATGTCAATTTTTTTCTCTTCAGGGTCTTCATACTTGCCTAAGCGGGCGAGGGTATGGATGTAAGGCTTGTAAGCATCAGGGATAAGGTTTCCTCGATAGATAGTGGATGGAGTCTCTTCAATATGATTTAGTAGATTATTTGCGAAATTAAAATATCGCTCTTCTTTAAAAGAATTCTGGAAAGTATCCTGAATAAGATTTATGGCGGAGTCTTTATCCATCCTAATTGCCGATTAAATATTCGGATAATATAACTTCCCGGGGGCCAATTGTCTGTGCTGAGCTTTCTGAAATATGCTCTTTCAAAAACTCTACAGGAATATTCTTTTGTAATGCAGCAAGAATCTTTAAAGGATTTACTCCATGTTTATTTACTTCCTGAAGTGCCTTCTTAGCAGTCTGTTTCGGCAATCCGCCTTCTTCTAACTGTTTTATCAATTTTTTCAGATAAATTTCCTGGTCTTCAGTAAATTGCCTGAAATCCCGTATAGCTTTTAAGACTTTAAGTAGTTGAGTGGCACTTTCTCTACTGGCTCGCACCGTGTGCTCGGGCATTTCTTCTGTTGTGGCAAACTCAAAAGCTTTCTTGTTTTTCTCGACTAAGTTATAAAAATCTTTTTCTATGGTGGCGCGGTGTGTTTCTACTTTGGCTTCTAACATCTGAGCAGATGAGATAAAGTCTAATTCTTCGGAGTTGTTTTTACCGGCTAAAAAGAATTTCTGAAGTTTTCCTTTGCGGAAATATGTCAAAAGTCTGTTTTCATTATAATCTTGTTTTCTGGCTGTTCTGGCTTTTTTAGGAAGGTGCTTTATCTGAGAAAACAAGTCTGGATTTTTATCACGAATATCTCTAATTATTTGAAGGTATTTAAGTTCGCTTTCCTCATGCTCATCTTCACCAGTAATTGTTTTTCTGGAAATCAGACGATTAAACAATTCAAAAGATTCTATAGGCTCACCCTCTGTTAAAAGACGGGCATCAGATCCAAGCATTGAGATGAATGCGTGAATTTTTGCTTCAGCTGCTTCTCTTAACTTTATCTGGTCATTTGATTGCTTTGTTGGGAAAAAGTTAAAAGTATATATTTTGTCAAAATCCGTATCTACACGATTAATACGCCCTACCCTTTGCATCAATCGTGTTGGATTCCATGGAATATCGTAGTTGATAACTATATTCGAGCGGTGAAGATTTACCCCTTCTGATAACACGTCGGTTGCAACAAGAATTCTATAATCGTCTTTGGGGAAACGGGCCCTGGCATCAAAATTGTCAATGACCTTATCCCGAGTAATTGCGCTTGAAGCGCCAGTAAATGTGAGCACTTCACCTGAGAATTTCTTTAGTAGTTTTTGAGAAAGGTATTCGGCAGTCTCCTTTGATTCAGTAAAGATAATTATTTTATTCTTTTTCAATATCGTTTTACGTGCAAGAATATCAATAATTTTTAATAGTTTTGGGTCTCGGTCGATACGATTCCATGACTTTTGAATTTCCATGAGAATCTGTAAATCATTTTCTAAATTTTGTTTTAATTTTTTCCCGAAATCTTTTGATGGAAATTCTCTGGCCTTGTCTTCCTCGATAAGCTTCTGTACGGCTTCTTCATTGCCTTCCTCTAAATAATCAAATATTTTATTAATGTGTTTTTTGCTTACATACACTTTGCCTTTTTCAAATTCTTCTAAAAACCTTTCATATGAAGCTATAAACCTATTGATTGTATTCTTAAAAGCAAAAAAACTGCTCTCCAGCCGCTTGACCAAAAGAATTCTCATAAAAGCGCCCATATTCCTCTGTGACTGTATCTCTAACTGATCCAGTGTTTGTTCACCATCATAAAAAAGTAATGGGGTATAGCGGGCATATGTAAAGTCATGCGCAATCATTTTAATAGTGTTGCTGAATATACTGTCTTCTTCTTCGTTAAGTTCATAAAAGACAGGTTCGGGATCATTAACATCAGGGAATTTCAGTTTTTGTGTTTTTAGGTCATCACCATAATATTTTTCGACTTCTGTTCTTGTTCGTCTGACCATTAAATACTTCAAGACATTTTCTCGAATTTCCTTAGCATTTTCCTTGGAAGCATTGATGTATTTTTCGTAATCATTCTGTCTATCCAAACTTTTAATTCTCTTTTCAAGCTTTGAAAAGAATAATTTTAAATCGGGCACATTAGGAATCGTGCTCTTTCGTTCTTTTTGGAAAAGTTTTAACTGACTTAAAATATCGCTCGGTGTGTTATTAAGCGGTGTGGCAGTGACTAAAGCAACTCTTTTACCCCGGCAAATCTGAGCAAGTTTTTCATAGGTGATATTTGTTTCTGTCCTGAACCGGTGAGCCTCATCAATAAAAATATTTTTGTACTTTTCAGTACCACGCTTAATTAAGTGATCCAATTTACCTATTGACTCAAAATCAGCGGAAACATGGAAATCAAAAAAGACATTTGGCCAAGAGCCAGGATTATTTTTATCCAGTAAGATAGGTGGAGCAATTACCAAGGTTCCTCCATCAAGTTGATTGGCAAGCATGGCTGACACATATGTTTTGCCTAAACCGACAACATCAGATATGAAAACACCGCCATATTCTTCAAGAATTTTCTTTGCATTTAAAACAGCCTGCTCCTGATATTCCAGCTTTTTAAAATCAACTGGCATGTATTTATAAAACACTTCATCCGTTTGACTTATCTCATCTTTGAAGTATTCATACAGAAACTTTAGATATAGCTGGTAAGGTGTAATGGTATTATTCAGCCATGTTCTTGTCTGAATTGTCTCTGTATATTTGTCCTTTACATCAACCGCATTCTTCCAGAGATCATTAAATTTCTTTAAGGCGAAGTCGTAATCCGATCTATTTTTCAGTTCCACATTGAACTCCAGATTATCAACCAAACCAGCCTGCGTGAAATTGCTTGAGCCGGTAATAACTCTTCCAATGTCCCTGTCACCTTCGGCAAAGGTCATTATATAAAGTTTAGCGTGGATATTTTCGGTAGGATATGCCTTTATTTCCAGTTTCCCGCTCTTTAACCATTCTAAAAACCTGATAACCCCTTCTTCCACGTGTCTGTTATCTTCAGAGTTTCCCATCTCATGTATAACACCCTCTGAAAAGTGGTCTTTAACTTCTGCATGGGAAAACTGTAAACTCTGCTGCTGTGGGGTACGAGCTTGCTGAATAAAATCAAAAACCTGCCTATTAGTGTTAATTCCTATCAGAATTCTGATTTTATTAGTTTTTTCTAAAGACTTGTAGATAGCATAAAAGCCACTTGTGAAAAAATAACCTACCAGTACATCAAATAATTCAGTGTCTTTGATGAGCACTTTAAACCGGTCCAAAAGGTTTCTATTCGGCTCATTCGTAATAAATGTCAAATCAGTACGCATAATGCCCCTATTCTCACATAATTTATCTATTTTTTCACTATTTTAAGGGGAGCCCCGACAAGTCGGGATCTACGCAATGCTCCGACAGGCACGGAGCGTGGGGAACGGAAACCCGATGTGTCGGGATGAAGCCGCCTGAGTGTGACTGCAGGGATGGGTGGGGGATAAATCCCGAATACCATTCGGTACGGGACAGGTATTCATCAAGCACGACGCACCCCGATAGGGGCAAATGTCTTCACCGAAAGGGTGAAGTCTTTTGGTCGTGCGACCTTTACGCCTGAGTAAGGCGTAAGGGTGATGAATATTAAATTGGCGGTGGCTATTAATGTTTTTAAAGATAGTCGTTCTTCCGCAAAGGGGGAAACAGGCCCGGAGCACAGGCAACGGAAGACAGCCCAAAGGCTGGCTGGAGTCTGAGCACCGAGACGGTTTCGGGTGGTGGGGATAAACGGCTTACTCCCGATTTATCGGGAGTGCGGACTTAACCGAGCAAAAACACCGATAAAAAATCCTTCGACTTCACCAGCCAGAGGCTGGCAAGCTCAGGACAAGTTTTTGTGTCGCCCATTTCAAATCAATTTAAAAGAAATTTTGCTCGGTTGAGCCTGCCTGCCGGCAGGCAGGGACGCCGCCACGAGCGAAGTCTTGAGTTCTATCGAAAGGCGAAAGCGAGGGGCGAGCCCCGTAAACCACGTTGGGTACGGGGTAAACCTTATAGGGTGGGTTTTTACTGGTTTTTCCGCTTACAGCGGATCCGCCGAGGCGGAAAGGAAGTTATACAGCCCTATACCATTTTAAGGTACTGGGCAAGCATATGGTAAAGTCGAATCATAAGGTCAGCCATAGGTTTTCAAGAAGAATTTCATGTGAATAACTATTTTAACTTATTAGGGGAGGGATTTAAAAAGGAGAGACCCCGGCATATAAGTTACATGGGAGAATTTGCTGGAGACATAGCTTATCAGAGACATGGAACAATATGCCGAAAACTCTAATTTAGAACTGGCAACCAAATAGGGAAGCTTACGAAAGGACTTGATTCAGGAATTCAGATAATAGTCTTCTTTTGGGCTGAAACTTACCTGAAGGTCATCAGAAGGATAAACATTATCTGTTTCTGGACATTTATCCAAAGTATTAACAAAATCTTTATATGTCTTTGCAGGGTCTATAACTTTTAAGCCAAGGCAGGATTTTGAGGAGTCTATTGAAGGTCCATCGGACCAGATAATTTCACAATTCAGGCTTAACACTTTATTTGAGGGATTCAAAAAGAGAAGTTTGACTTTTTTTTCAGGAATTATAGTTAAATTCTTATAAACATAATCAGATATTAAGTAGCATATACCTTCTTCCGATACATTCTTTAAATTTCCAACATATCTTTTCTCTTCTAAAATGATAACACCCCTCAGATCTGTTGAAAATCTTTTTGAAATTCTATTTTTCATATATAATTTGAAA
>JBCKZY010000022.1:0-21474 GCA_038918635.1 Thermodesulfovibrionia bacterium
TTTCTGAAGGAATTTTTTAACCGAAGAAAAATGCTCAATTTCTGTAATATGGCGAGCACCAACTACAATCTCTGCCTTGTGGTTTAACAGCGGGGCAATCAGCTTGGGGATATCATTCGCGCAATACTGGTTATCAGCATCCGTGTTAACTATAATATCCGCTCCTGCTTTCAGACATGCATCTATACCTGCCATAAAGGCCTTTGCAAGCCCCTGGTTGCGCGGGAACCTCACTATATGATCGACATTAAACTTCGCGGCGATCTCAACCGTTCGATCTGAACTGCCGTCATCTATAATCAGCCATTCAATAACATCAACACCCGGTATTTCGCGCGGCAAAGATGAGAGCGTAGTCCCAATTGTGCCCTCTTCATTATGACAGGGTATCTGTATCAAAAGTTTGGTCATACGTTAATGTATTTACCCTTATTGATGCAGGGGAATTTTTCAGTCAGCCATTCCTGAAGACTCGTCGGCATAAGATGCATGTGTTCCCGGTTGCTTCTTTTGAAGTTGCAGCTCATTTATTCCCGTACTGTTTGTATTTTGCTCTAGTTTACCATTTTTCTTTTTTGGCTGTCAGAAGTGTTTGTGCAACAGTCCCATTACTCATCATATTGTTTAACATAAGACATATGTTTCAGACAGAGAACTTGCCAGTCGATTTTTCAGAATAAACAGGTAATCCCCTGTACGTACAATCTAAGGAGCGGGATAAAATGTTTTATCAATAGAACCTCTTGCAAAAGTATCGAGAGAATCGCTATTGTTGTCATACCCGCGAAGCTTGCCCTGTACCATACGGTTCAGGGCTTGTCCCAGCAGGCAGTAAGCAGGGAACGGGTATCCAGATGTCGTCCCCGCGTAGGCGGGGAACCAGAGAATAAAATACTGGATTCCCGATAAAGACCTCGGGAATGACGAATAAAGACTTTTGCAAGAGCCAAATATTTTTATTAATATTATCTCCACCGGGTTCTATGGAACCTTTCGTCCGGCTTTAGAATAAAGGAGAGGCCGGGGCCTTACGGCTGTATGCCGTTGGCCTTCTGGAGTTCCCGGGCTGTTTTGTAACTCTCTACTGCCTCATTCCGAGCCGAGAGACTGATAGGCAATTCCAAGATTATGATAAGCTTCCAGGAAAGCGGGGTCCAGTCGAATAGCTGTCCTGTACTGATCTATCGCTTCCTCGGTGAGGCCCTTAGACATATAAATATTTCCAAGATTTACATGTGGGGCAGGATAGTCAGGGTTAAGCTTTATGGCAATCTGGTATTGATCTATCGCCTTATCAATAAGTCCTTTAGACTTAAAGGCATTGCCGAGGTTATTATGAAACTCGGGGATGTCCGGATTCAGTTTTATGGCGATCTGATAATGTTTAATCGCTTTATCAATGAACCCTTGAAGTTTGTAAGCGTACCCAAGATTGTAATGAGCTTTATGCATGTTTGGATCTATCTTTAAGGCGATAAGGTAATGCTCAATAGCCCTGTCAATTAAGTTCAAAGACTTGTAGGCGAATCCCAGGTTATTATAACCCCTTGCCTTGTTCGGGCTTTTATTGACAACATCCTGCCAGAGGGTCAGTTCATCTTTCCAGACAGAGTTCCTTGCGTACGTAGCGCCTGTGAGCGCGATTATGATCACCGCCAGCATCACCGTTATGACCCTTGCGTATGCCTTCCACCGGTCAACAGCCATGAATATGGCGGTGCTTAAGGCTAAAAAGACCCCGGCTGACGGCAGATACATCCTGTGTTCGAATATCACGTTATTGAGCGGTATGACGCTCGACTCAAGCAGGAGATTGATAAAGAACCAGATAATGCCGAAAGAGATGAGCCGGGTGTGAGGCGCGGAGTCTCTGTAACGAAACAGGATATATATGCTTAAGCCGAATATTAATGCAAGAAATGCAAACGATGAGAAGACCTCGATATTATAGAAGGAATAATATCTGGAATAATCATAATCAAGGTTCTGATGAACGGGCAGGAAGATTAACCTGATATAGGTGACCAGTACCCTGAACTCGGCAAACAGGTACTCCCCCCTTGAGAGTTCTGTATTCCCTTTAACCGTCTCATCGACATCCCCTATCAGGTCCCCAATCGGTTTATCGATGCTTATCAGGGTCAGCGGAATAATCAGCATAGTGATGATAAAGGGAATGAGATATAAGGCCCTCTTCTTTATCTTTCCCCCGAAGAAGATGAATTCATACAGGAGAAGCATGACGGGAATCATGAAGGCTATCTCCTTGGTCTTCATGGCCAATACCGCCGAGATGATCGATATGACATAAAAGATCCGGCCGCCTCCTTCTCTGTTCTTCTCTGTCATCTGTGAGCTGTCAACGGTCAGCTGATATGAAAGCCGCCACTTGATATATGCCACGAGACTGAGCAGGTAGAACATGGTGCAGAGGGAGGTGACCCTCTGCCAGATGTATGTGACCGCCTGGGTCTGCAGGGGATGACAGGCAAAGAGGAGCGCTGTGAAGAGGGCGATATGTCTTTCGTAGCCTCTGATTGAGGAATTGCGCAGAGCGGGGGTCTTAAAGGTGAGGATTATGAAGAAGTACAAGAGGATAGAAGCGCATATGTGCACGAATAGATTAACAAGATGATACCCGGCGACGTTCAGGCCGTGAAGCCTGTAGTTGAGCGCGAAGGTCAGGTAGCCGATGTATCTTCTTTTTAAGGTCTTGTGCTTAAATTCAACACTGAAGTCTCTGGAAGATGAAGGCTGAACAAAATTACGGAGGTCCTTTATGGCCGGGTTTCTGACTATGTAATGCTCATCGTCAAAATGAAAGGAGGACTCAAAGGTGTTTGAGTAGGCAATAAGGCTGAGCAGTATGATAAGCAGTATATGGAGAGATGGCCTGTGCGGTGCGGTCAATTCCATTGAGCTGGATCGGGGTGTTACAGGGGGATTCTCCATTGTTGTTAATGTATCAGAAAACAGGTTATTAGTTCAATTTCTTCTGTCTAGCTTCTGAATAATGGACAGGCGTGGTATTAATGCTGTATGCCGTTGGCCTTCTGGAGTTCCCGGGCTGTTTTGTAACTCTCTTTTGCCTTATCACTAATTCCCTGAAATTTGTAAGCATCGCCCAGGCTGTAATATACGTTATAATCCCCCGGATTTTGTTTAATGGCAATCCCATACTCTTTTACAGCTTTCTCCGGCAGGTCCTGCAGCATATACGCGTTGCCGAGATTATGGTGCGCTTCTGGATAATCGGGTTTGAATGTAATCGCCAGCCTGAAATGTTCAATTGCCTTGTCGAAATCGCGGAGAGACATATAAACATTGCCGAGACTGTTATGGGCAGGAGAATCCTCTGAATCAAGGGTAATGGCTGCCAGGCATTGCTCCAGAGCTTTGTTAAGGAGGCCCTTGGAGTGATAGGCGGAGCATAAATTCGTATATGAGTCAACATGCGGTTCAAGTTCTATAGAGATCCGGTAATTTTCAATGGCCTTGTCAATAAGTCCCTTGGACTTATAAGCATTACCTAAATTAAAGTATGTATCAGGCATATACCTCCTGAATGTAATGGCAATCCTGTACTGTTCTATCGCCATGTCAATCAACCCCTGAGACATATAGGCATTACCAAGATTAATACGGGAATCACCATAATAAGGATTGAGCTTTAAAGCAATCAGGTACTGCTCTATCGCTTTATCAAGACTGCCTTTTGCGCGATAAGCGTTTCCGAGGTTGTTATATGCATCTGAATCAACAGGATTAAATTTTATATATTTCTGATAGTGTGTAATAGCATCATCAATCTTCCCCTTTGTCTGGTATGCATGGCCGAGATTAAAGTATGGCTCTGGAAAGTCCGGATCAAGATTCAAGGCAAGCCGGTAGTTTTCTATGGCTCTTTCAATAAGGGTTTGGTCTCTGTAGGCATTCCCCAGGTTATTATAACCCCTTGCCTTGTTGGGACTTTTATTGACAACATCCTGCCAGAGGGTCAGTTCATCCTTCCAGACAGCGTTTCTTGCATACGTTGCCCCTGTCAGCACAATTATGATCACCGCCAGCATCGCGGTCATCAGCTTTGCGTATGCCTTCCATCTGTTCATTGCCATGAATATGGCGATGGCTGAGGCTGAATAGACCCCGACGGACGGCAGATACATCCTGTGTTCAAATATCACGTTGTTGAGAGGTATGACGCTGGACTCAAGCAGAAGAGTGATAAAGAACCAGATAATGCCAAAAGAGATGAGCCGTGTGTGAGGGACGGAGTCTCTGTAACGAAACAGGATATACACGCTTAAGCCGAATATGAACGCGAGAAATACAAACGATGAGAAGACCTCGACATTAAAGAAGGAATAATATCTGGAATAATCATAATCAAGGTTCTGGTTTACCGGCAGGAAGATCAGCCTCAGATAAGTGACCAGCACCCTGAACTCAGCAAGCAGATACTCTCCCCGTGGGAGTTGTGTACTTCCTTTAATGAGCTTATCTAAATCCCCTGTCAGCTCCCCGCTTATCGTGGTCAGCGGAATAATCAGCATGCTCATAATAAAGGGGATGAGATATAAGGCCCTCTTCTTTATCTTTCCCCCGAAGAAGATGAATTCATACAGGAGAAGCATGACGGGAATCATGAAGGCTATCTCCTTGGTCTTCATGGCCAATACCGCCGAGATGATCGATATGACATAAAAGATCCGGCCGCCTCCTTCTCTGTTCTTCTCTGTCATCTGTGAGCTGTCAACGGTCAGCTGATATGAAAGCCGCCACTTGATATATGCCACGAGACTGAGAAGATAGAACAGGGTGCAGAGGGAGGTGACCCTCTGCCAGATGTATGTGACCGCCTGGGTCTGCAGGGGATGGCAGGCAAAGAGGAGCGCTGTGAAGAGGGCGATATGTCCTGCAAAGTCCTTGATTGCGGAACTGCGAAGATAAGGGGTTTTAAAGGTGAGCAGTATGAAGAAGTATACGAGCAGGGCCGTGCCAATGTGTATGAACAGATTAACAAAGTGATATCCGGCGACGTTAAGACCGTGAAGCCTGTAGTTGAGCGCGAAGGTCAGGTAGCCGATATATCTTCTTTGCAAGGTCTTGCGCTTAAATTGAATACTGAAGTCACTGGAAGATGAAGGCTCTATAAAATTGCGGAGGTCCTTTATTACCGGGTTGTTGACTATGTAATGCTCATCGTCAAAATGAAAAGAGGACTCAAAGGTGTTTGAGTATGCTATAAGGCTCAGGAATATTATTAATATAATGTGGAGAAAAGGTCTGTGCTGATGAGCATTTTTCATAGAAGCCGCCAGTTACTCATGAGTTCCTACGTTCTATGTCATTCTCCCGATTCATCCTTCGCAGTTCAGCCTTCGTAGCACTTCGGCGAAGTAGGCTGCTACGGAGCCATGCACCGTACGGTACACGGCGGAGAACGGATAAATCGGGACAGGCCCGCTATTAATCCCCGAAGAATTGGGACTGGCGGGACTGGCCCGCATATCAGAAATCATACCCCTGTATTTAAGATAGACTCCCGCGAACCCGACGAGTCAGAAATTGGGCTCAATATACCAATGGTGTCATACCCGTGGAAACGGGTATCCAGATGATTCCCTGAGACCTATGCTCAATAGCACCGAAGCATTAGTAAGGATGAATCAGGAGAACAACAAGTCACCCCCCAGCATTACAAAATCGACATAACAATAACAACCAACAATTGATAACTGAATAAGGTTCCACGTGGAACACATACAATAAGTAGTGCTTTTCAAGATATTACCCACAAAATGTTGGTAACTATTGAAAAATGTTGCCATTTACCAGTATTTTTATATGGGCTAGTGTTCAATCAGCGTAAAGTGTCATTTCCCAATTCATCCTTCGCAGTGCTACGGAGAACGGATAAACCCCCGAAGAATCGGGACAGGCGGGACAGGCCGGCCAACCTGTCTCTATTCGTCATTCCGGCTTGTCCGGAATCGTATTGCCTGATGACTCCAGATCACTATCCAGTCGGGACAGGTATAGGGATAGACACCGGGAAGGATCCAGGACCAACGGGACATAGAATCTAAGAGAGAGGTATCTATAATGAAGTTATTCTCGAAGAGACTTGAAGTGCAATATTATTTATGCACCAAAAACAATGTTCCACGTGGAACATTTAAGCATAGAGATGCTGATTAGTGGAGATACGGACACTGACATTAAATACAATATCTTAAAACCATACGATTAATATGAATATTTGCTACTAAACTATGTCATCAAATTATCACATCAAGTATTATGTAAAATAATATATGATGAAATTTGGGTAGTGGGTCAGTTTGAATTATAGCATGATTTACCCTTGACTGGTTAAGCATATCGTGTTAATATAATGTATGCCTAAACGGTCAAGCAAGAAGAAACAGCCGGAAGATGTTAACCTCATAGCAAAGAGTATCCTCGATCAAGCCACGATGGATAAAGCCGTATCCGAAGGGAAGAACCCTGCCGCAGTAGCCTTAGGTCGTCTTGGTGGTTTAAAGGGCGGTAAGGCACGTGCCGCTAAGTTGTCTGCTAAGAGACGCAAAGAGATAGCAGAAAAAGCGGCTAAAGCACGGTGGGACGTAACATAAAAACTATTGACTATTAATAACAATATATAGTATTCTTAATGTTCTTTCACCCAATATCTTGCACTTGACAATAGCAAATAGTTATGATACATTAAATTTAGAAGTAATTGAAGCCCATCGGCAGGATAAACACCACCTATAAATACTGCCGATCATTAAAGCCCCAGGGGATGTATCGAATGATGCATCCCCTGAATTTTATTTTATTGATTTTATTCACTAATTGCTGATATGAGTGAACAAATTCAAAATAAACCAATAAGGGTTCGTGTTTTCGTCGACTATTGGAATGTCCAGCTGACCTTAAACGAAAAAGAAACGAGCAGATCAGGTAATCCAGATAGTAGAATAAAAATTGATTGGAAGAATATTGGGGATTTACTTGCTGAAAAAGCTGCTCAGATAGCAAAAGTTGAAAAAAACTATTCTTTTGATGGCGTTATTATTTATGGCTCTCATAATCCACTTAATGACAAAGGGAAAAAATTTAAAAAGTGGATGACAACGTGGTTAAATAGACAGCCAAGCGTTCAAGTGAAATGTTTGGAACGTCAAGCTAAAAACCCCCCAAATTGCCCATCTTGCCACAAACCTATTGAGAAATGCCCTGCTTGTAATGAAAAAATGATTGGTTCTGTTGAAAAGGGGGTAGATACTTTTATAGGGACAGATATGATTAGATTAGCTTGGGAAAATGCTTATGACATCGCTGTACTTGCCTCATCTGACAGGGATTTTGTACCAGCAGTTGAATTTCTTAATTCCAAAGGTATAAAAGTAATTCAAGCTGGATTTCCCCCTTCTGGGGTTAATCTTGCAACTTCTTGTTGGGCTTCTTTTGATATATTTTCGCTGCGAGAGAAAATTATCCGCAAATATTAATCCTCTGTATTTAAGTAAAAAAGGCTTTTGATATAACCCAGTCTTAGCATTTTCCATTTTAAGCCATATCCCATCTTAGTATGTCATTAATTTTAATCTAATCAACCCCACACACACTTACACCATACAGTTATGTGTCCAATTTGCTTTTTATTGTGGGATGTGTTATGTTTATGTTAGTTTGTTTGGTAGATGGACTAACAAGCCTCGAAGAGGCAGAAAGGAGGGGAAACATGAAGACAACCGTTGACGTAGCTAAGGTTAATGCGAAATGGAAAAAGGATATTGAGTTTCATCAGGGGAAGATAAGAGAAATTCAAAACAAAATGTCGGTATGGCAAGAGATTGTTTTGATTTCAAGTAATGGAACCGAAAACCCAACCCAGAACACGGGAACTCCACCAAGCGCACCAACAATGACGCTGCCCGGCATGATAATCAAAATACTGGAAGATAGCCATGACTGGCTTTTAACCGCAGACGTTATTAAAGCGTTAGAAAAAAGTGGTTTCAAAAGTAAGTCAGGGAATTTCAGGATATTGGTTGCTTCTACAATCAACAAAATGGCAAAAAACAACCGTGTTGCCCGAAAGAACCAAGGACGTAATGTTTTGTATGCTTCTATAGAATTTGGAAGTAATGGAGATAATATGATGTTTGATAAGCAAAAATAAAGGCGAGTAGTTGCGAGCTACTCACCTTTGTTCCATGGGTGCCCCTCTTAGAGGGAAGTCACCATAGTAGACAAATATATTATAGGTGATTTACGTCTAAAATACAAGGGGGCACCTTACGGAGGTGCCTTATGAAGGCAAAAAACCGTCCCAAAAGACGGAAACACTTAATCTTTATATGGCGGAAACGTTATGTAAAGATGAAGCCCTCCCGTCTGGTAAGGCGGGAGTAACAAAAAGGCGGGGTCACTCCCCGCCCTTCCCCTCTTTTTATAATCTTATAAACATTTTTTATTGGACAATGCTTGAGCGGTCAAGTATAATATAATCATGAATAGATTAAAACCAGAAAAACAAAAGCAAGTAATAGCCGCATTGGTAGAAGGTTGTTCTATTAGATCAACCTGTAGAATGACAGGTGTTGCTAAGGGTACAGTCTTAAAACTTCTGGTTGATATAGGGACAGCCTGTGCAGAGTACCAGTATAAACATTTAAGAAATTTAGAATGTAATAAAATCCAATGTGATGAAATCTGGTCATTCTGTTATTCAAAGGATAAGAACGTGCCGGAAGATAAAGAGGGTAAGTTTGGTTATGGTGATGTCTGGACGTGGACGGCCTTATGTGCTGATTCTAAACTTATACCCTCATTCTTTTTAGGAACACGTGATCTTGAGTCTGCAAAGCTGTTTATGGATGATGTAGCGAGCCGTATGAAGCATAGAGTCCAATTAACAACAGACGGGCATACTCCCTATTTAGAGGCCGTTGAAGGGGCTTTTGGTTCTGAGATAGATTACAGTCAATTAATAAAGCAGTATGGCGTTGAAAAGAAAGAGGGAGATATCAGATATAGCCCTGAGAAGTGTCTCGGAATAAAAAAGAAGAAAATACAGGGCAATCCAGATTCAAGATATGTTTCGACAAGCTTTGTAGAACGTCAAAACCTTACTATCAGAATGAGTATGAGGCGGTTTACACGTCTTACAAACGGATTTTCAAAGAAAGTAGATAATCTGCATCATGCTTTAGCTTTACACTTCATGTATTACAATTTCTGCCGGATACATCAATCTCTAAGGATAACTCCTGCTATGGCGGCGGGCGTTACTGATACTTTGTGGGAGATTGAGGACATTCTTGCCATACTAAAGAATTAAAAAACCTTTACTTTCCTGTTGTTTCTGTTAAAATCTAAATGGCACCGAGGCATACCTCTAACTAAGCGATCAGTCCGTTTTAATGCACGGCGGTAACTGACTGTCCGGGAGGAGGTGGAGCCATTGGCTACAAAGGGTAAGTGCCAAACCGTGAGGCAAGGCAAAAAAACTGGGCCTAAAGGCGTCAGCGTGAAAACGCATCGGCGCAGTAAGCCCAAACCTATCACACCCAAGTGCGGGTGTGAATAGTTAACCCCATGCCTCGGTGCCATATTATCATATTTTCAATCTCAACACAAGCACAAAAAAACAGAAAGGAGGTAAAACAATGGCTTCCAAAGAAACCAAACATGATGCATTTCAGTATGCTATAACCCTCACAAAAGAATTTGCATCTTCTGGTGCAGCACAGAAGGCAGATTCTATCGCTATTTGCCTCGAACATACCTACAATAAATTAATCGTACTCATTGAAGATTCACAAAAAACAGATTAATTAATTTCTATCTGTACGATTTCTTTTAGAACTATGGAGGCCTCTTCAGGAAATTCTTTTTTAAGAACCTGAATGATGGCCTCCAATTCTTTTACTTTTAAAGAATCAGACATTTATCTCACCTCCTTTCCCAAAAGGGCGAGATTTTTTTCCTGTAAGCCAAACTGACCCACTACCGAAATTTGATTAACCCGAAAAATGCATTTGAAAAGGTCGTAGCTGTAGAGTCAAGCCTATCAAGGCTTTATACGAACTGTTCTTGTCAAAGTTAATAATTACGCTGTTTTCAGCACACCCCCAACAATTATTTCTCCCTTTTCATCCAAATGCATTGCAGTTATCTATTTCAAAAGGAACATATTGATTTATCTTATTAAACAGATACAACAGTTTTGTTTTTACTTTCCTTGTAACGACAGAAATACGCAGAACCTGCCCCCTGCATAACCAGTATGTATGCCATTACTTTGCTGTATATACCTTTGATGTTAGGGGAACTCTCATTGACTGGTATTATCTCCTGCAAATTCTCCTTCAGCTTTATCTTTTCAAAAAATGCAGCCAGTAAACTGAATCCTCCGTATGCCGTTATCTTTTTGTTCGTGAACCTGATCCCCACTTTATTAATTTCTACTTTTGTGGTACATTTTGAGTGCATATTTCTGTTCTCCTTTTGATTGGGATTTTTGGTCTCTTAACCCATTGATTCTAATTCAAAAGGAGAACTTCTTTCTTTTCCTGTTTAACTCTAAATGCATTTTTCGGGTTAAGTATTGTTAATGACCTGGGACTCACCACGGGGGTTTTTCGACAGAGTCCTCATTCTGCTTTATCGAATCTACTCTATGAGAAGACTCGTAAATAAAGAACCTCATTAAATAATACAAACAAGCCGCCATATACTCCTTGCAATATTACAGTCTTTCTTTGTTAGAAATTTATAGAATAATCCAAAATATCTCATTTATATTGATATTACCTTCTTTTCTGTTATAACATTAGAAAACCAGAAACTAATTGATAGATAAAAAACCAATCAAAAACACAACAGTCATATCATATTAGATGAGGAGAATAAAATGAACAATCACAGGCCCTGTACTTTTCCTTCATATGGTCAGCGTATTAAACTGATCACCATTCTGTTAAGCTTATCCGCAATGCTCATCCTGCTCTCTTCAGGTTGTGCTACAGTCGGCAAAGACTTTTCTGTCCCTGAAGTCTCTGACATCACTATAGGCAAGACCACCCAAAAAGAGATACGGGAAATGTTCGGGTCTCCATGGAGAATCGGCATTGAAGACGGCCAGCGCACATGGACGTATGGTAAGTATAGTTACGGGCTGCTTGGTTCAAAGAAAGCAAAGGACCTGGTGATCCGATTTGATAACCGGAACGTCGTATCTTCTTACACGTTCAGCACAACCGGGCACAGCGAGTAAGTTGATCTGAAGGAGCCGTAACAGATCAGCCTGGTCACTGATTATAAGTAAATAATAGAACTTATAGTAGCCCGTCCCTGTTATTCTTCATCAATGAGACTATACCTATAGCGCAAATTTGTTATAAGATTCCCATTGTTACCGGGAGCAGATTTATTAAGAATATAATGGGATGTGTCACTATATAAATTTCTCCCTACTGGGAAAGAAATCGTAATAGCGCAACTCTCAGTTTAGCGCTTGGCCTGATAAAATATTATGATCGATGATATTGTTGAAGGATCGGCTAAGGCTGTTGTCAAAAGCATACTGATATTTATATTTGAAATAGTTGTCGAGACCATTTTATTTTATACTGGTGAAATCGTGATTTTCATATCGACTCTTGGTAAACGTAAACCTCGCTGGGATTATTACACGAATGAATCTGCTTCCAAATTTATTATATTTACTGAACTGAGCACTTGGCTCGGCATCGCCTTCTGGATCTTTGTTGCCTGGCTCATCAATGAAAAGCTTATTAGTCAATAAAGGCAATTATCTTCAAAATAAAACGTTATTTTTCCATTGACATATATGCATATATGATGCATATTAATACATATGAGAACAACATTAAATATTGATGACAAAATAATTGAAAAAGCGTCAAAGCTTACCGGTGTTAAAGAAAAGACTTCTTTAGTAAGGTTAGGGCTTGAGGCTTTGATTGCTCGTGAAAGTGCGAGACGGCTTGCTGAACTTGGCGGCTCGGAAAGGTCTCTTAAACCTGTTCCGAGAAGAAGAAATTCCCGCAACTAAGCATGGTTCTTGTAGATACTTCCATCTGGATATCGCATTTCAGAAAAAGTAATTCGCATCTCAAAAAACTGTTGATGGATGAATCAGTCGCCTGTCACCCATTTATCATTGGTGAGTTGGCATGTGGCAACATAAAAAATAGAAAAGAAATTATCTCTCTTCTACGCGCTCTTCCTCAGACTCTTGTTGCAGAGCATGACGAAATTCTTGCTTTTATTGATCAAAAAAAACTTATGGGCGTTGGAATTGGTCTGGTTGATCTTCACTTATTAGCATCCTCACTGTTGGCAAGCGTATATTTATGGACTGCGGACAGGAAACTGCGTACAACTGCATCGAAATTAAATATTTTGTATAAATGAAGACTCCCCGCTGCAGAGACAGCTGGGTATCGTTAGGTAAAAAAACTATTATTTTAAAAAATCCCCCCTCACCCCCCTTTTCCAAAGGGGGGTATAATAAAGTGGATTATTTCTTATCATTTGGTTTTCCCCTCTTTCGTAAAGACCCGTTGCTCCGCCCCGAGGCGAGGGGGTTAGGGGAGATTATGAGGAAACCCCACAGCAGAGACTGTGGGGTATTAAAAAGAAGTAATAAAAAAGATAGCGAGTCAAATCTCAAATGAAAGCCAGCAGAGTTGAATTGGCTGTCAATAATATTCTTTTTCAAATCATCCTGCAACATTTTATTATCCTGAAGAGCTTGCATAAGACAATTCTGCACCAGGTATTGAAATTTTTTTAATTGATGATAAAATTATGGGTAGTTGACCTCATATGCCTTAAACCGGACACAGGACGCACTGATTTGATACGTTAAACCAACAAAAGGAGGACACAATGAAGATATTGGTTGTTTACTACTCGATGTATGGGCACATCTATAAAATGGCGCAAGCCGTCGTAGAAGGGGCCGGGAAGGTCGAGGGTGTTGCCGTTGATCTGCGGCGTGTCCCTGAAACATTACCTGAGGCTGTACTGGAGAAGATGGGAGCGGTAGAGCCGCAGAAACAGCAGTCTGATGTAGCTGTCTGCACGGTAGAGGAACTGGGTGAAGCCGATGCTGTTATATTCGGCACCCCCACGCGCTTTGGAAACATGTGCGGACAGATGCGGCAGTTCCTTGACTCAACCGGTAAGCTGTGGATGAGCGGTTCCCTTGTTGGTAAGGCAGGCAGCGTCTTCGTCAGCTCAAACACACAGCACGGCGGACAGGAATCTACCATCCTCAGTTTCCATAATACCCTGCTGCATCACGGCATGGTGGTCGTCGGACTGCCATACGCTTTTCAGGGACAGATGACAACAGATGAGATCAGCGGCTGTTCCCCGTATGGCGCTTCTACCGTTGCCGGCAGTGACGGGAGTCGTGTCCCCAGCGAGAACGAACTTGCCGGAGCTCGATTCCAAGGTGAACACGTCGCTAAGATCGCAAAGAAACTTACAGCCTGAAAATAAATGCAAAACAGGGTTCAAGGGGTCAAGGAGTTAAGGTTTCAAGCGAAAAGATTAAGGCACTTAAAAATACACTCGAACCCTCGAATCCTGGAATCCTAGAATCCTTCGCTTAGATTTATTAACTTATCAAGGAGGTTTTTATGGAACTCGTTAAGATTATCTGTGCAATTATACTGCCGCCTTTGGGAGTATTTCTCCAGGTTGGAATAGGAAAGCATTTCTGGATTAACATCATATTAACTCTATGCGGTTTTGTCCCCGGCATTGTTCATGCCATATGGGTAATCGCTAAAAACAAATAACAAGCCCATGCAGATGACATGACACCTAATTTAGCAAAATCAGGATTTACCGTTAACTTTATTAAGGAGAATGGACTGCTTGAAGATGATTTTAAGGAGTGGGTCCTGCACCCGGAGATGCTCTTCAGGGCATCAGATAAATGGTGGGGCGACCGGGGTAAACGAAGAAGCCCACATGAAGGTCTGGATCTATGCTTTTACAGAGATCATCAGGATAGAATATGTCACATTACTGCGGGCATGAAGATTCCCGTCCTGTATGAAGGAGTAATTGCCGGAGTTATTAATGACTTTATTGGCAAATCGATTATTGTTAAACATAATACCCCTGATAACAGCAAGATCGAATTTTATACGATGTATGGCCACACAATCCCCGAAGATGAATTGTACACCGGAAGAACTGTAGGAGAAGGTGAAATTATAGCAAGGATGGCGGGTTCAGACGAGTCAAAGGCGGGCATGCTCCCTCATCTGCACATATCAATAGGTTTCCCTATATCCGGGGAAATCGCATACGATACCCTTGACTGGAAAGATATTGGTGACAATAATAAGATGACCTTAATTGATCCTCTTCAGGTCATATAATTCATATAATTCTGGGGACACCATACTTAATTATGGACGAAATTTAATATAAAGATTCTGCAATTTCAGGTTCACGGTTCAAGGGTTCATGGTTCAAGGTTAGAAAACGATGAAGATTGAACGATTTGAAGATATTGAGGCTTGGCAATTGGCACGCGAATTAACTCGGAACGTGTATAGCCTGACAAAGAAACATGAAGATCGTAAGGCAACCAACCGTGAACAGTGAACCTTGAACCTAACAACCTGAGTAGATATTGATTAATACAAAAAAGAATATCTTCATGACCGGCGCCCCTTCATCCGGCAAGACCACCATCATAAAAAAAGTGATCAGCAGGCTGGCCCATCCTTCAAACGGATTCTATACTGAAGAGGAGAGAGTCGAGGGCAGGAGGGTCGGCTTCTTGATGAATACCCTTGACGGCAAGACCGGTTATCTCGCCCACCAGGACATTAAATCCAACTTCCATATAAGGCGATACGGAGTCAGTATTGAAAATATCGAAACCATCGCCGTGCCTGCAATTGCACCTGTTAACAGGAATATTATAATACTCGATGAGATAGGTAAGATGGAGTGTTTTTCCGAAGTCTTCAGACAGGCGGCCATTACCGCTCTTGATTCAGACAATATTGTCATAGGCACAATTACCCTTGGCGGTGATGACTTTATTCAGGGAATAAAAGAGAGGGATGACCTGGAGATACACGAAGTGACCCCGGAGAACAGGGACTCTCTTCCGGATGTGATATTAAGAAGACTGTGAATTACAGTCTGTGTAAGTCTGTCCACGAAGCAAGGAGCAGAGTGGTCAAACCTTTCTTTTTTTTATTTTGTTTTTTTCGCTACGTTTAAAATCTGTGTAGGTCTGTGGCGAATTATCTTTCTCTCTTTTACTTTGTACCTTGTCATTTATCTATTCCCTGTCGATCTTATTCAGGTTTTAATGCTAACAGTAAGGTAGGCAGGAGTGTAAGGTTGGCAATCAGCGCCACAGTCATCGCCAGGCCGGTGAGCATACCAAAATATATTGTGGGAATGAAACTGGAGAGGGTCAGAATGGAAAAGCCTATAATTATTGTAATCGATGTGTAATACATGGCCCGCCCTATACTGGCATGAGAGCGTTTCATTGCAGCAATGTAATCATTGTCCTTATGGATTTCCGTCAGAAAACGATGCATGTAGTGAATGGTATTATCAACAGCGATACCGATAGTAATAGCCGCAATGGTAATCGTCATAATATCTAAAGGTATCTTCATCCACCCCATAATACCGAGTACCACCCCGGCAGATATCAGGTTTGGAACAATAGCGATTGCAGCCAGTTTGATAGAGCGGAAAAGAACAATGAACATAATCATTATCATCAGAAAGACAACGCCTATTGTCAGGATCTGTGATCGATACAGGCTTTGCAGCATGTTGTTATACAATACGATCATTCCTGTAAGGTGTACCTGATCTTCTGATAATCCAATATTATTCACCAGATGATTGCGGACTTTCTTCAACAGTTCATTGCGGCGTAAGGAGACATCCGATTCAAAAACACGCGTTGAAAAACGGACCTGATTTCCATCCGCGGACATATACGGGTCAAAAAGTTTACCCTTGATCTCTTCAGGTAATTTTTTATGGATAACAGATAGCGTGATATTATCAAGGGGTTTGTCTTCATTCATTTGCCGCATCATCTTTAAAGTGGTGGCCATGGAAAGAACTTTTCCCGTCTCCGGCAGGTCATCAAGATAATCATGTATGGACTGAAGTGTATCTATCCTGAAGTCGTTATACCAGTAACTTGTGCCGCTTAAACCTGCTTCAGCGCCCGATTCATCATCCAGCCCGATATCGAATTTGTCATCAAAGATAAGATCCTCCTCAGCTTCTGATGCAAAAAAATCAGCAGGCGCGTCAACGATAACATCTAACGGGGCAGTTCCACCAAGCTCTTTATCTATCATTTCCATCCCGCGATAGATCTCCGTAGTCTTCTTGAAATGATCAATAAAACGGTTTTCGACTGTAAGCTTCGATATTCCCATGACGCTAAGCAACGCTACCACAATGTATGAAACCAGGATCAATTTACCATGCTTTTGAACAAGGTTTGAGAATGCGTGCGTCAGGGCGCCTATATAATCATGCCCGGGCAATGCCACTTTTGGTTTCATTAACATCAAAGATGCGGGGAAAAACGTAAAGGAGATCAGAAAAGCAGCGCAAACACCGATCGACATCATCCAGCCAAAGTCAATAACCGGTCGTATGCCGCTGACCATTAATGATCCAAACGCCACGATCGTAGTCAGTGCGGTATAAATGCTGGGGACAGCTTTACTCTTCATAGTCTCTGATATAAGGTAATATTGATCGGCTCCGGTATGTTCTGTATACAGCTCATGGTAACGAACTATCAAATGTACTGTTAAAGATAAAGTTATGATAAGGAGCAATGAGGTAAAGTTGGAGGAGACAACCGTCACCCGCCATTGGGCAAGACCAATAAAACCGAACATGAAGAGTACTGTGGCAAAACAGCAAACAATTGAGATAAAGACCCAGCGCGCTTTACGAAAAAATATTTCAAGCATCAAGATCAGGAAACACAATACGCCAACCCCGAACACACTGAGATCATGACGTATGAAGTTAATCATATCAGAAGTGATCATCGGAACTCCGCCCAGAAAGAGTTCCGCCTTATCGCGATACTGATCCATAATATCACGTATCGTAGAGATGTCCCCGCTTTCCAGGTCAATTACGTCGCTCCTCTTCTCCTTATATTTACTCCTGACCCTTGTCAGTTCATCTGCTTCCTGATCCGTCAGACCTGATTTCAACTCTCTTTCCCAGAGTTCATCCCTTCTCTTCATAAGCGATCGCAGGACTTCATCGCGTTTGAAGTTTACCTGCAAAGCCGTTGTATTGCCGTCCGTGCTGATTATAAGGTTTTTATAAAGGGGGCTGTTAAGGAGTTCTTTCTTTGCCAGTGATATATCTGTAGACGGGTCCTCAAGCCTTCGCACCTCTTCTTTTACTTCAGATAAAGATATTGGCGGGCTGTTTATCAACGGCACATCAAGAATTGAAACAACACTTTCCACGCTCCCCATACGTAACAGGCTGTCCCTTAATGCTCGCAATTCGGAGAGTGATTCATCGGAGAAGAGGTCCTTTTCCGGTTTGTAAGTTATTACAACGTTGTGATCAGACCCGTAACTGGACTGAATGTAACGATAGTACCTTAAATCCTTGTCATTCTCAAGTATCAGCGATTCCGAAGATGCATCCAGTTTGAAATCCGGTACGTAGATAGAAAAGAAGGCAATTAATAACACGATTGCCGATAACGTTAGAAGAGGCCTCTTTAATACGACCTTCTCATACAGCGCTGATATAATTGATAACATTTAACAATTTAGTTGATTCTGAATTTATAGTGTAATTGTTTTATATAATTATACTTAAGCGTATATCTTTTTAAAGCATTTTTTTATCCCGGGTTGTTTCAACAGGGTGAATTCACTATAATTATTTTATAAAAGATGATTAATTTTGATTTCATGTTTGATGACAAAAAAGAGGACTACAAGAAGATACTTGATGATCTGCGTGGGGGGAAAGCCCGGTTAATTGACATAAGAGAAGAGTCAGAATGGAATCAGAATCGATTTAAATGTGCAACCCACATTCCGCTATCAGATCTTTCAAGAGGGATAGGTATTGATATACTGAAAGAGATTAAGCAGTCAAACAAAAAAATATATCTTCATTGCCGGTCCGGCAACAGGGTACGGAAGGCCCAGGATATTCTTGCCCAATACGGCTGCACCGATATTAATATTATCCCGCTAACTATGATGAAGATGCTCGAAGATGGTTTTATACTCGATGAATAAGTCTCTGCTAAAAGGAGCATGAGGCTGATTCTGATGTTTAGTATCGTATTACACACGATTTTAAGCTGTTAGATAATATATTTATAAGGAGAATTCCAATGTTTATCCCCCTTATTCAGAAAAGAAGAAGCATCAGGCGATTCTTGAAGAGAGATGTTGAGCCTGAAAAGATAGGCCTTCTGGTTGAGGCGGCGCTGCGGGCCCCTTCATCAAGGGGGCTGAACCCGTGGGAGTTTATAGTGGTCACTGAAAGAGAGACGCTTGACAGACTCTCAACTGCAAAGAAGCATGGTTCGGCGTTCTTAAAGAACGCCAATCTTGGGATAGTGGTCTGTGCTGATCCGGCAAAGTGTGACGTCTGGGTCGAGGACGCTTCCATTGCTTCAATATTTATTCACCTGGCCGCGTTATCAGTTGACCTTGGAAGCTGCTGGATACAGATAAGGGATAGGTTACACAATGATACTATGACTTCAGAAGAGTATATTTCGGAAGTTCTGAGTATTCCAGCGAAATTAAAGGTAGAGTCCATTGTCGCGGTTGGATATCCTGACGAGGAGAAGCCTTACCACACAAAAGAAGAGTTGCAGTATGAAAAGGTGCATAATAATGTATACGGGACAGCATTTGGCCACAGATAAACACAGATAAAACAAAAACTTATGTCCATTTTATAGTTCACCTTACAGATGAAACATAAAGTTTTTGTAATTCAAATATGATGCACTCGTAAAAAGTCCAGAAACTCCCTCTCCCTTGACGGGAGAGGGTTAGGGTGAGGGTGAAAAAAGTTTTATTTCAAATGCTTATGTCCCCCTCCGCTTAATCCCCTCCCACCCGAAGCGGGTCTCCGCGAAGGGTCGCTCCGACAGGGGAGGGGAAACAAGACTTTTTACGAATGTATCAAATATGCGCAAATCAGCGGCTAAATTCCGTTATTAGGTTCAAATAAGGATACTTAAATGCATATTCATACATTAGAAAAATGGCAGCACACTCATGATTTCGTTATTATTCACGAAAAAGGTGAGAAACGAACGAAACAGGTGCTCGTTCTCACCTTAATAACAATGATTCTGGAGATCATTGCCGGCTTTGCGTTTGGTTCTATGGCTTTACTTGCTGATGGATGGCATATGGGGACCCATTCAGTAGCTTTTGCCATAACCATATTCGCATATCATTATTCAAGAAAACATGCAAAGGATAAAGGATTTACGTTCGGGACAGGAAAAGTATCAGTATTGGGAGGTTTCGCAAGCGCTATCGCTCTCGCAGCCGTTGCAATTTTCATAGCAATAGAATCAGTTAATCGTTTTATAAACCCGTTAACAATTCATTTTAATGAGGCGATTGCTGTAGCAGTTTTGGGTTTAACTGTTAATCTAGTTTGTGCTTTCTTATTATATGGACATCATGAACATTCAGATTCCAGTAAACACGGTCATGATCATAATATCAGGGGCGCGTATCTTCATGTTCTGGCAGACGCACTCACCTCAATCCTGGCGATCTTTGCATTATTGGCCGGAAAAATTTTTGGATGGATCTGGCTTGATCCCTTGATCGGTATCGCGGGAGCGTTGTTAATCGCGCGTTGGTCCTATGGATTACTGTTAGACACAAGCTCAATTCTCCTGGATAAGAACATCTCTTTAGAGAAGACCCGGGAGATAATACATACTATTGAGTCGGATTCAGACAACAGGATAGCCGATATTCACGTCTGGAAGGTTGGCCCTGCGGATTATGCGGCCATAATATCACTTGTTACTCATTATCCAAAAAACACAGAATATTACAAAAATTTATTAAGCAAATATGATGAACTATCTCATATTAACATAGAGGTAAACCACTGTGAAGATGAGCCCTGTATTACGCCAAAAACATAGATCCTGCAGTGAACATATTATCAGGACGTTGTGAACGCAATGTTGCATTCCAGTTTGAGTTGGTGGCTGATTTGGCTAAAACCGCATAATTGAGTACTTCCTCAATAATGTGATATAATGCTAAGAATAGAAGGTTACAAACGGTAATCAATAAAATAATTGACGATAATATTTAAGAATTGATATAAAAAGAAAAGCTTTCGGCTTTCATTACATAATAAACAAGGAGGTGTAATATGAAGCGTTTAGTCAGCGTTGCTGGGTTAGTGGCAGTCTTATTATTAGTATCTTTTATGGTAGAATTTTCTGTATATGCTGCCGGTTCGGTTCAGCCACTTGTTACCACCCAATGGGTGTCTGATAATATGAACTCAGTCAAGATTATTGATGTCAGTAAGAAGGGTTATGCCAAAGGCCACATCCCTGGAGCGGTGCAGATAAAATGGGGCAGTGAGGTTTTTTCCCCTGAAACAGATCATATGGTGCTCGGTTTGGCTGAAATAGAGCGGGTCATGGGCAAGATGGGCGTGACACCGGATGACCACATTGTTCTGTATGACGGTGACGGCAAACCGCACCATGTAATACGTGTGTACTGGACCTTGAAATACTGGCATTTTCCAAAAGTAAGCGTCATGGACGGTGGTATAGCGCTTTGGCAAAAAGAAAAACGACCAGTAACAACTGATGTGACAAAGGCGAGCCGGACCAACATTGAAGTAAAATATCCACCCAACACCAAAATAAGGGCCATGTATTCCCCTGACATTATTCACGCGTTGGCAACCGGCAAGGCGGTTATTGTCGACAGTCGTTCAGAAGATTTCTACAACGGAGAAAAATATAGCCTCAATAAATGGGTCAGGTCTGGGCATGTAACCGGTGCTGTGAATGTTCCGACCCTGAACAGCCTTAATGACGATAAGACTTTCAAGCCCATTGCTGAACTGAAAGCGATGTATGAAAAAGCAGGCGTTACTGCCGATAAAAACATCATCACTTACTGCGATACAGGTGTACTTGCAACCCATGGCTGGTTTGTGATGTCGGAATTGCTCGGCTATGAAAACGTCAAAGTCTATGATGGCTCAATGCGTGAATACGCCAATATGTTCGATACTCCCATGGAGCCAGGTATTGTTGGCGGTCAGTTCCCTAAAACCCCAATCCAGGAACTGCAAGAAAAGGTTAAATGAGCTTATTATTAAAGAATGTTTAAA
>JBCKZY010000023.1:0-21162 GCA_038918635.1 Thermodesulfovibrionia bacterium
TCGCCTTGGGCGAAGCAACGGGTCTCGCCGAGGTCTGAAAGGCGGACATTTCAACTTTTGATCTTTGATCTTTCCGGCAGAGTCGAATTGATAAGGGGCTGGATATTAGATTACCAATAATCATTAACATTGAGATATAAACATGAAAGACTATACATTTAAAGTCCTGAGATTTGATCCTGAAAAAGATCGCAGGGCTGTCTTTGAGAAATATACGGTTTCGATGAGGCAGGGCGGTACTGTTCTTGACGGTCTTTTTTACATACATAAATGGATTGATCCCTCGCTTGCGTTCAGGTTTTCATGCAGGGGGTCTGTGTGCGGCTCATGCGCCATGAACATAAACAACAGTTTCAGGCTTGCCTGTGAAACGCAGGTTAAGGATCTACCCGACACGGTCAACGTCAGACCTTTGAGTCATTTGCCGGTAATCAGGGACCTTATTGTGGATATGGATAGATTCTGGGCTCATTATGAAAAGATTAAACCCTACCTTGTATCGAACAGCCACTCCGGGAGGGAAAATGTAATGAGCCGTGATGAGAGAAAGAGGCTGGACGGTCTGGTTGAGTGTATCCTCTGCGGGCTATGCTTCGGGGCCTGTCCTGTAACGTCTATGAATGAGGATTACCTCGGTCCGGCGGCCCTTCTGAAACTTGAGCGGTTTGTTAAGGACAGCAGGGATAAATATGATAAAAGGTTTGATATCGGGGCATCAGGTGACGGTGTATGGGACTGCAAAAAGGCCTTCAGCTGTCAGGAGGTTTGCCCAAAGAAACTGAGCCCTGCCAAGGCAATAAACCACAATAAACTTCAGTTAATAAAGCGCAAGTTGACGACTAAGAAGTAATCCCTATAGGTTCATTAGAAATAAAGTTGAGAAGAATGAATATAGTGCTTAAACAGAGATGGAATATATGACTATCTGTCATTCCCCGACTCCGTCGGGATAAACCGGCTTGCCCTGTACCATACGGTTCAGGGCTTGTCCGGAATCTTCTTGCAACAGTATAATTTATAAAGGAACGATTCCCGACAAGCGGGAATGACATTATTAAAATCGTATGCATTATTTTAACTTAGAAACATCTTATAACTAACACAAAAGAGAGTCAATAAAGGAGGTAGTTTTATGAGACAACCAGTGAAAATGCTAATCACCGTGATACTTACTGTTTTGATAGTAAGTTGTGTTGCCGGCATCGGGTTTGCCGATGAGCCGATAAAATTAGGCGTGGCCGGAGCGCACAGCGGAGACCTTGCCTCATACGGAATACCGTCTGTAAAGGCTGCTGAGCTCGTAGTACATGATATTAACGCAAAAGGCGGCATACGTGGCAGGAAGGTTGCACTTCTTGTGGAAGACGATGTCTGCAAACCTGAGGTGGCAACAAACACCGCTACCAAGCTATTATCCCAGAGTGTTGATCTGGTTTTAGGGCATATCTGCAGCGGCGCGACAAAGGCTGCTCTCGGTATTTATAAAGATTCAAAAATTATTGTCATGTCGCCATCGGCAACCAATCCGGCACTTACGCAAAGCGGTGACTACCCCAATTTTTTCCGCACCATCGCTTCTGATGACGCGCAGGCAAGGCTTGAAGTGGATTTTGCGATAAATGTCTTAAAATTCAAAAAGATAGCGGTACTTCATGATAAAGGCGATTATGGTAAGGGACTTGCCGAGTTTGCAAAAAAATTCGTTGAGCAATCCGGCAAGGCTGAGCTGGTATTTTATGAAGGTATCACACCAGGCGCCGTTGATTATTCCGCGGTTATTCTGAAGATAAGGCGTTCAGGGGCTGAAGCCGTTATATTTGGCGGTTATCATCCGGAGGCTTCAAAAATCGTCATGTTGATGAGAAAGAAGAAGATGAAGACCATATTTATTTCCGATGACGGCGTTAAAGATGACACATTCATTAAAGTTGCCGGGAAATATGCAGAAGGTGTTTATGCAACCGGACCAAAAGATGTATCAACAAATCCGCTGGCGATCGCGGCAAACGAAGCACATAAAAATACGTACGGATCAGATCCGGGAGCTTTTTTCCTCAACGCCTATGCAGCTACACAGGCGCTCCTCAATGCGGTTGAAAAGGCCGGTACTACTGATTATAACGCGGTATCAAAAGCACTAAAATCCGAGTATGTTGATACCCCGCTTGGAAAGATCAGTTTTGATGAAAAAGGTGATGCAATAGGTGTGGGCTTCTCCATGTATCAGGTGCAGAACGGCGTATATGTTGAAGTGAAATAGCAGAATCGGGTCAGATCTGCCCATCCATAATATAGGCGGACAAGCAAAATACAAGGCGAACAACCTTACGTATTGACATTAAGACAGAATGCGTTACATCTCCACCTGATTCCTGCACATCCAACGTCATCGGGACACAGGATTTAGGGACTTTTCCGTTATAAACAGAAAGATAAATATCATTTGCAATATTACCTGTCATGTGGTATCTTTATGTGTATAAGGAGGTGTATTGTTATGCGCACAAATATAGTCCTCGATGATGAACTTGTTTCAGAGGCACGAAAGATATCCGGGATTCAAACAAAAAAAGAGCTTATAACAACAGCTCTTAAAGAGTTTGTCAGGAATCACAGCCGACTGGACATCCGTAAACTTAAGGGAAAAATTTCCTTCAGGGAAGATTATGATTACAAATCCTTACGAAAAGGGTAAAGAATGGTTTTAGTTGACACTTCTGTTCTTATTGATTTTTTAAAAGACAAAAATAATTCTAAAATTGATAAATTCAATACAATCCTTGAATTAAATATCCCTTTTGGCATTACCAGCCATATCTATCAGGAATTGCTGCAGGGTTCAGCAACACAAAAGGACTTTGATACTCTCAAAAAATACCTCGATACATTCACTTTCTACTTTCCAAAAGATCAAAAGCAATCATACGCGGACGCAGCCTATATATATTTCCTGTGCAAGAAAAAAGGAATGACTATTCGAAGTACTATTGACTGTCTTATTGTCCAGATTGCCAGAGAATATAAACTCAAACTGCTTCATAACGATAAAGATTTTGATGATATAAAAAAGGTAGTAAAAGATATTGAATTCTTTTAAGTAATCATCTGACAAATCAATCAAGATGGACTATTTCATTGAACTGTTTCTAGGAGGCCTTACAAGAGGCAGTATCTACGCGCTGATAGCCCTCGGTTACACAATGGTTTACGGGATCATCAAGCTGATCAACTTTGCCCATGGCGAGATCTATATGATCGGTGCTTTTACCGGGCTGATCGTTGCAAGTGTCCTTACCCTCTATGGGTACCCCCAGATATCAATTATTGTCATTGCGTCACTGGTTGCTGTTATATACTCCTCCGCATACGGCTTTACCATAGAGAAGATAGCATATAAGCCCCTTCGTCATGCCCCGCGTCTTTCACCGTTAATAAGCGCTATAGGCATGTCAATCTTTTTGCAAAACTATGTGCTACTGGCGCAGACGTCAGACTTCCTCCCCTTTCCAAACCTTATCCCGGACTTTGATTTTATGGAACCCTACGCGCATGTATTCGGTTCGACAGACCTTGTTATATTCTCTTCAACCGCTGTCATCATGATATCTTTGACACTATTGATAAAATTTACAAAGATAGGGAAAGCGATGCGCGCTACAGCACAGGACAGGAAGATGGCGATGCTGACAGGAGTGAATGTAAACAGGATAATCTCTATAACATTTATTATAGGCTCCGCGCTGGCAGGATTCGGGGGCTTATTGGTCGCATCGCATATTGGTCAAATTAATTTTTATATCGGCTTCATCGCGGGGATTAAAGCATTCACGGCGGCAGTGCTTGGAGGAATAGGGAGTATCCCCGGCGCTGTCCTTGGCGGTTTCATTCTCGGCTGGACCGAGAGCTTTGCCACAGGTTATGTTTCAAGTGATTATGAAGATGTATTCGCGTTTGCTCTTCTTGTGCTGATCCTTATCTTCAGGCCTTCTGGTATTCTCGGCAAGGAGACATCGGAGAAAGTATAAACATGTGTATTCCCCTCTTTGGCAAAGAGGGGTTAGGGGAAATTTTATAAAGAAATTATTCGTAAAATCCCCCTTAATCCCCCTTTTCTAAAGGGGGAGATTAAAAGGAAATCCCATAGCTGAGAATGTGTGGTATTGAAAAATCAATATTAGTCCGGAAGTATAAGACACTATGCTGAAATATCCTGAAATAATAAAGTCATTAGGGGTTTCTGTCTGGTTTATGTTTCTCACGTTTCCCATAATGGTAATCCGGGTAAACCCGATTGAAAAGGTAGTTGAATGGAGATGGGAGAACCTGTTCATGGTTGGACTGGGAAGTTTCTTTCTCTCTTTCCTCTGGCGGTATCTCATTAAACGAAAAGAGGTCAGTACAAAAAAAATTGCAACCGGAGAAAAATCAAATACTACTTTATTCCTGAAGGTACTGAATGAACCGAAATTTTATATTACAGGACTTATTACAGTCGGAGTTTCCGCACTTCTATTCCCTTTTACATTTTCCATTTATCAGATAAACATTATGACCACTGTCCTTATGTACGTTATGCTGGGTCTTGGTCTGAACATTGTTGTCGGGCTCGCGGGTCTGCTCGACCTGGGTTATGTGGCTTTCTACGCGGTCGGGGCATATTCCTATGCACTGCTGAATTATCATTATGGCCTCAACTTCTGGTTTGCTCTTCCGATCGGTGCTCTCATAGGGGCTGTTTTCGGTATACTCCTTGGTTTTCCCGTGCTGAGGCTCAGGGGAGACTACCTTGCCATAGTAACATTAGGCTTTGGTGAGATCATAAGGCTGATCCTTCAGAACTGGAATAAATTCTCATTCGGCCCCAGCGGGATCGCGAACATCCCGCGCCCGTCGCTGTTCGGTTACCATTTCTCGCTGGAGTCTGCAAGCATATATCTTTATTTCATCATGATCTGCCTTGTCATCCTTACCGTTTTTGTTGTCAACAGACTGCAGAATTCGCGGATCGGCAGGGCATGGATAGCCCTGCGTGAAGACGAGGTAGCCTGTCAGGCTATGGGGATAGACAAGGTCAGGACAAAGTTGACCGCTTTTGCCCTTGGAGCAACATGGGCAGGAATGGTGGGGGTCATATTTGCTGCAAAAACCACGTTTATAAACCCCGCAAGCTTCACCTTTCTTGAGTCAGCCATGATACTTTCAATTGTAGTGCTTGGCGGCATGGGCTCTGTAACAGGAGTCATCATGGGAGCGTTCATACTTATTCTTCTTCCTGAGTACCTCAGGGCATTCTCGGACTTCAGGATGCTGCTCTTCGGCGCGATTATGGTACTCATGATGGTCTTCCGTCCTCAGGGTTTTATCAGTGATATAAGGAGGACATACGAATTGAAGGGAGAAAGAGATTAACCACCCTGCGGCAACCAGTAGTAGGCGCTTCTAAGCGGACCGCATGGTATCCCAAATATCCCCTCCCTATCCCTCCCCCATCAAGGGGGAGGTAAACTATAGGAAACCCTGTAGTAAGGCTACAGGGAATTATCAAGTTAACCGGACTGGAAAGATGGAAAATATTCTTGAAGTTAAAAATCTGAGCATGACCTTTGGAGGATTGACGGCGCTTGAGAATTTTGATATAGCTATCTCAAGGGGGGAGATTGTTGCGCTTATCGGACCGAACGGGGCAGGCAAAACAACCTTCTTCAACTGCATCACAGGGCTCTACACACCTACAGGAGGGGACATCCATATTTCCGCTCCCGGCAGAAAGCCCAAAAGGATAAACGGGTTAAAGCCGAACCTTATCACGGGCAGGGGAATGGCACGAACATTTCAGAACATAAGACTGTTCCCAAACATGACCGCCCTTGAAAACGTCATGATCGGCCGTCACTGCCGGACTTCTGCAGGGATTGTTGGCGCTATCTTCAGGGGAAAAACAACAAAAAAAGAAGAAAAAGATGTTGTTGATGTCAGTTATGAAATAATCAATAAAATCGGTCTTTCAAAATTTGTTGATGAACTCGCCAAAAATCTTCCCTATGGCGCTCAGAAGCGGCTTGAGATAGCCCGTGCGCTGGCCACAGAACCTCTTCTTCTGCTCCTTGACGAACCCGCGGCCGGATTAAATATCAAGGAGACTAAAGAGCTTGACAGCCTGATAAAGAAGATCCGCGATGAAGAAAATATCTCTATCCTGCTTATTGAACATGACATGAAACTCGTAATGAGCATTTCGGACAGGATAGTTGTTCTTGACTACGGGAAGAAGATTGCCGAGGGCTCCCCTGATGAGGTCAGGAATAATCCTGTAGTTATTAAAGCTTACCTTGGAGAAGAATTAATTGCTTGATCTGAAGAACATTCATACATTCTATGGTAATATCCACGCCTTAAAAGGGATCAATTTAGAGATCGCCGAAGGAGAGATTATCACCCTTATCGGCGCAAACGGAGCCGGAAAGACCACCACCCTTATGTCCATTTCAGGCATAGTCCCACCAAGGTCAGGCGAGATCACTTTTATGGGACAGCCTATTCATAATATGCTCCCGCATGATATTTTTTCTCTCGGGATTTCCCAGGCACCCGAAGGCCGGCACATCTTTCCATATCTGACGGTTATGGAAAACCTGGATATGGGGGCCTTTCTGCGTACTGACAGGAGTGGTATAAGAGAGGACAAGGATTATATCTTTGAACTCTTCCCCATCTTAAAAGAAAGACGTCTCCAGCAGGGCGGGATCCTGAGCGGCGGAGAGCAGCAGATGCTGGCCATATCAAGGGCTCTCATGGCAAGGCCCAAATTGCTCCTTCTTGACGAACCTTCTCTCGGTCTTGCACCACTGATAGTGAAACAGATTTTTGAGATAATAAAAAAGATAAACACTCAAAACAGGACAACCATCTTCCTTGTTGAGCAGAACGCCAACCTTGCGCTTAAAATCGCTCAAAGAGGGTATGTAATGGAGAACGGCCGTATTAAGCTTGTAGATTCAGCAGCAAACCTTCTTTTAAATGAAGAGGTGAGAAAGGCTTATCTCGGGATGTAGGAATTACATCTTACCCTCAACCAAAGACCCGCTCTCTTTCAGTCTTTTATCAAATGCATTCATTAAATCACATTATTAGACAGGATATACAGGTCGAAACGACTCTATACAACGATTCGTACCGAGATGTTCAGGATATATTAAAAGAAAGAAAACAATAATTAGACAGGATATACTGGATCTTCAGGATATTTTAAAAGAAAAAATCTTCTATATCTTGTTAATCCTGTTAATCCTGTCAGAAAAGTCTTTATTTTGTTGTTTAAATAAATTGGTCTTCATAAGCAACTCATGAGAAAATACATGGGGGATACTTAATAAGCATCCCCCATGCGCAACTACTCAGTCTGCATCACTGCTAATTAGGCCATACGAACATGTTTCTGTCGCCGAAGATATCTTTCGGCAGTCTCGGTCTTGAGTTGACCGGCAATGGAGCTATGCCGTTAGGGCCGAACCATTTCAGATAAATCTCCTCGTAGACACCTTCTTTCATCATGTCCTGAAGGGCGAAGCTTGCGGTATCTCTCCACTTGCTGTCATTAGGCGGGGTACCGATACCATAGAGTCCGGGGCTGAATATAGGGCCTACCGGCTCATAATCAACGCCTTCGGATCCAGCGACTCCTGCTATGATCGGTGTATCCTGAATGTACGCGTCAACCTTGCCCTGTTTTAACGCAAGGAAGCACTCGGAGTTATTCTGAAACGAACTGATCTTGAAATCTTCCTTGCACCCGAGGTCCTTCAGATAGTTCTGTCCCGCTATATAAGCATTTGAACCCTGTGTAACGGCCATTCTCTTTCCGCAGATATCCATAGGCTCCTTGAATTTACCTTTCTTTGCATAGAAGATCTTTCCTGTCCAGAGGTAGGGCGGCTCAGCGTAGTCAATCTGCTCATCACGGCTTCTGGTATGACTCATGCTTCTGATGGTGAGGTCGATTCTTCTATTGGCAAGGAACGCGATCCTTGTCTTGTTATTGACATTTACTCCCTCCATCTTGAGATCTTTACCCATTATCTTGCCGATCTGCACGACCATGGCCTTGGCGATATCAATGTCAAACCCCTCCAGCACTCCAGTCTTTGGGTTAATCATGCTCAAAGGCGGTACATCAGTACCATGGCCGATCTTTACGACTCCGCTCTTCTTGACACTATCGTAAATGGAGCCATCTGCCACAGCGGATGAGACGATACATAATAGAAACGACAATGCTACAAGTAAAACAACGATGCTTCTCTTCATTTCATTACCCTCCTTTTCTAATTATATTGGGGCTTAAATAAAGTCCCTGAATTATCATTGATGGCGTCGTAAAAAATCCGATCTACTGCGTTGCAGCACATTTTGAAATCCTCGACATACTATATGTATAGTCTCGGTCTTAAAAACAGACTACGCCTTGTATATCGAAATTTTTACTTAGCCATCCCATGACTTTTTACGAGTACCTCATCATTGATAATTTTGCAGAAGCGGATTATCAAATAATTTGCACGAATGGTATATTGCAATACTTGTACCATAAACATTACGGTTCTTTCTTAAAATAATTATAATTTACTTAAACAGAGATGGAATATATGAACCTCTGTCATTCCGGCCTGTCCCGATACTTCGGGGCTTGTCCGGAATCTTCTTGCAACAGTATGATTTATAAAGGAACGATTCCGGACAAGCCGGAATGACATTTTGAAAATTGTATACATTATTCTTATTTAAAAAATATTTATACTTAAATGCGAACAATGGATAATTACTGAAAAAAACCTGAAAAATTAATAACGTAACAGTAAAAGAAGAATCATATAATGAACAGAGTGTTCATTTTTTGAGCAGGTTGTCTCCCGGGGCTTTAAAGTCTTTTGACCTGAGGGTGTTCCTTGATATGCCGAGGAGTCTTGAGGCCAGGGCCTGATTGTTCCCAGATAATTCAAGGGCTCTTTTGACAAGCAGACTCTCAAAAGTCGATACTGAGTCCCTGTATATCTGGGGGCCGCCTTTTTGAAGGATGTCTCTAACCGCATCTGACAGTTTTTTCATGATGTCATCTGTATTGTCCTCCGGGGCATCGATAACCGAAAAAGATTCTGTATCTTCGCTTGATATAAAATCTTTTTTGCATAAGACAATTGCACGATTTATAACACTCTGAAGTTCCCTGACATTCCCCGGCCAGTCATATCCCATAAACTTTCTCATAACTGCCGGAGAAACCCCTTTAATATTCTTGCCGAGTTTCTTATTGAACTTCATTGTGAAATACCGAACCAGTTCTTCTATGTCTTCTCTTCTTTCTCTTAAAGGGGGCACATAAATGCTTACAACATTCAGACGCCAGAAAAGGTCGTCCCTGAATTTTCCGGCCTTGGTCATTTCTGTTATGTTCTTGTTTGTCGCGGCTATAATCCTGACGTCTGTATTGACGATCTCTTTCCCTCCCAGACGCTGAAAACAGCCGTCCTGCAGAACCCTGAGGAGTTTTGCCTGAAGCGATAACGGCATATCGCCTATTTCATCAAGGAACATCGTCCCCTTGTCAGACTGCTCGAACTTGCCGATATTCCTGCTGTCTGCTCCGGTAAATGCCCCTTTTTCATGCCCGAAGAGTTCACTTTCAAGCAGGGTGTCAGGGATGGCCGCGCAGTTTACAGGTATAAATTGCTTATCTGACCTTTTACTGTGATGATATATAGCCTTTGCTATAAGCTCCTTGCCCGTACCGGTCTCTCCCCTTAACAGAACCGTAACATCACTTTCTGAGACCTGTCCTATATTCTTATATATTTCCAGCATCCGGGGGCTCTTTCCGATGATCATGTCTCCTTCTTCAACCGTGATCCCCTCGAACGATGAAGATACGCGCGTTTGACCGGATGAGATCGCCTTCTTAACCAATGCCAACAGCTTGACATTGTCAAGAGGCTTTATGATATAGTCGTATGCACCGTACTTCATCGCGGTGATGGCCTTTTCAGTGGTAGAATAGCCTGTCATCATTATTACCGTTAAATCAGGCGCGAGGGCCTTTAACTTCTTTAAGGTTTCAAGACCGCCGAGCTTCGGCATCGTAACGTCCATGAATACGAGATCAGGGTTCTCTATGGTCACCTTCTCCAGGGCCTCTTCTCCGCCAAGGGCGGCAATGACTTCATAGCCGTGCCTTCCCAATACCTTTTTAAATGAATGACAGACGCCCGCCTGATCGTCAACAACAAGTATCTTTTCCATAAATATCCTTTAATAAAAGGGTCCGAGGATTCTCCCGATAAATCGGGATTCGCTGAGGCGAAAAGGGTTCCAGGGTTCAAGTGGTATAAAATAAAGAAATAAAGTTAAAATTCCTGCCTTTATATTGTGCCTCCCTGTCCCGAGTCTGTTTTCGGGGTGTCCCTTAGACCCTTCGCTCTATGCGCCATGCTCTTTGCGCCTGTCCTTCCCCTCATTTCGGCAACTTCACGGTAAATACCGTTCCCTCACCTTCCCTGCTGTCAAAGTATAACTTTCCTCCATGGGCCTTTACAATATTATATGCTATCGAGAGGCCGAGTCCTGTGCCATGGTCTTTTGTGGTAAAGAAGGGATCAAACACTTTCGATTTTACATTAGATGGTATACCGCCTCCCCTGTCCCATATCATAACTTCTATGAAGCTGTCGTCCGTCTTTCCGGAGATTCTTATATCTCCCCCGTAAGGCATAACCTCGACAGAATTAATAATGAGATTCAGAAATACCTGTTCAAGAAGCGCCCTGTCAGCTTTTATTGCAGGCAGTGACTCTAACATGTCCCTGTTAACCTCTATACTGTGGCTTTGGATATCAAATGCCGCAAGTGACAGAACACGGTCGATCAGAGTGTTTATATTAACCTCTGACATGTGGAATTTCTTCTCTTTTACAAAACCGATAAATCTGGTGAGTATATCATCAATCTTATCGATCTCATTACTTATAATCTCGATATCCTCTCTGGTCATATCCGGCTCTTCCTTAAAGGCCTGAAAAAGCATCTTCAAAGAGGTCATAGGGTTCTTCAGTTCATGGGCAAGACCAGCTGAGATCTGCCCTATTGATGAAAGCTTTTCAGCCTGAAGCAGGTGAGTGTAAGTATTCGTTTCTTCTATCTTCTCCATCGCAGCCTTCAACTCCATGGATAGCCTGTTAAAACTCCTGGCCAGTTCTCCAATCTCATCCCCGGAACGGACTTTTACGGTTTTGCCGAATTCTCCTTTACCAAGCAATTTCGAAAACTCTGCAAACTCATTCAATGGCCTTGTGATCAGACGACTTAAGAAGATTGAGGCGATCATGCCAAAAAAAACTACAAGCATTATAACCGGCAAGGTCAGGTATCTCATCTTGAGAAGCGTGTTCTTTAAACTGTCTTCCCTTATTCCTATATGAAGCTCTACCCCCATCCCCTCAAATATATTTACTCCAACGTCCCTTATATAGCCTTTTTCCTCTGAATCAAGTAGCTGGACATGAGATGACCTTTTATTCAGGGGATTCCAGGATAGGATGCCCGGCGGGATGCCGTTATCAAACGTATGGGCAAAGATGCCGCCTTCTTCATCAGTAACAAAGATGTACTCCAGTTCCGGTTCCTTGGTCATAACCTCGTTAAAGGCCTCTTTTGTCTGAAAATGGTCCTCAAGGAGTATAAAGTTTGCTATCCTGTCAGAGAGGTTGCCCGCTATAGAGACCGCTTTCTTTTCTAGTTCGGCCCTGAATGCGTCCATAACCACTCTTCTGACTGGGATTAGGATGAGGCCCGCAACGCTTATGACAATCGCTATGGTGAGGAAACTAATCTTAGTTCTTAACTTCATCTTTTATAAGACCGTATCTTTTTGCGAGGTCTGTTACCTTATTAATCTCAAATTCGCTCAGCACGGTAAAACCAAGGGGCATCTCGGTTTTATCCCATTCAAAGAGCAGGTCCTTATGTCTGCCCATCGGCTCAAATGCAAGCAGGGCGACCTTGATATTCAGGACCATCTGGCTGTCCAGATCGGCATTATACGCGATAAGACTGCTTGGATAAGGCTCTGAAAATCCTATTATCTTTATCTTCCCTTCAGTTACAAGCCTGTTAGCAAGCGCATCCTGTATGCCTCCGGCGTCACACTCACCGTTTATTACGGCGCTTGCGGCATTAATATGAGAACCGGTGTACTGATAGTAACCCAGATCTTTCAGCATAACTCCCTGGTCTTCCATCATCTTTCTTGGGATAAGATGTCCCTGCGTTGACATCCTTGAACCAAAACAGAAGGACTTCCCCTTTAATTGCTTTATATCCCGTATTTTGCTGTCAAGTGATGTCACTATCGCGGCATGGTACCTTGGATCTCCTTCATGATTAACCCCGCTGACAAGATACTTTATCCCGTACTTTTCTCTGCCTATAACATAACTGAGTGTCCCGACCGAGGCGAACTGTGTTATTCCTTTTCCAAGGTTCTCAACGGTATTCATATATTTGTCAGTAAATTTAATTCTGAAGTGTCGACCTGTGGACTCTTTAAGATATTTAAGGAATGGGGTGTATATCTTTACCTCTTCTTTAGGGCCAAGCCTCAGATCAAACCCGAACAATAGGGGATCATTCAGGATTCCCACGGCATTAACCACAGGCTCAGTCACTCTCTCGCTAAGGTTAATTTTTTTCGGGGTCTCCTGCTCAACACAGCTGAATAAGATTATGAATAAGGGAAATATGACGAGTAAAAGCTGTCTCATATAAACTATAGGGGTCATTTTTCTATAAACCTTAATTGACAAGCTCGTAAAAAGTCTTGTTTCCCCTCCCCTGTCGGAGCGACCCTTCGCGGAGACCCGCTTCGGGGTGGGAGGGGATTAAGGGGAGGGGGATATAAACATTTGAAATAAAACCTTTTTCACCCTCACCCCAACCCTCTCCCGTCAAGGGAGAGGGGGTTTTTGGACTTTTTACGAGTCCATCTTAATTGAGCGATTCTTTTTTGTCATTCCGGCTTGTCCGGAATCTTCTTGTAAGGACATAATTTATATAAGGAAAGATTCCCGACAAGCGGGAATAACGTTTCCGAAAAATGTATGCATTCTGCCTGACAAATAAACATTTTCAACATAAATACGAAAGTAAGGATAATAATGATAGAGAGAATGAGAAATTCATTCAACTGGCCCTCAATTTTAGCTATTATTTTATCATTATATTGCTTTTTATTCTCCTGATATGATATAAAATCTATACTCTTTGCTCTTTCAGAAACCGGGAAAGGGCTACTTTTCGCGAATTACCGCCTTTGGCTGTATCGTGAAGATAGAATAATCCATAAGGAGGAAAACCAATGACTCTATACGAAGAGATAATGATCATTGATCCTAATCTCGACGAAAACGCTATCAACGAGATAGTTGAAAACGTTAAAGATAAGATCATCAAGCAGGGAGGAGAGATCCTCAAGTCCGAGAACTGGGGATCCAGGAAACTCGCCTACCCGCTAAACAAGCAGGAGAAAGGCCACTACATAGTCCTGCTCTTTAAAGCCCCCCCTACCACAATTCAGGAACTGGAACGCTACGCCATGATCACTGACGCCATAAATAAAATTATGGTTATTAAAGTGGTAAAAAAGAAACATGTTGAGGCTGTGATGGCTTCTCTTGCTGCGGCTGATGCAAAACAGGCTGTTGAGGCTCAGAAGCCTGCAATACAACAGCCTGAACCAACTGAAGAAGAGACAGTCTCACCGACTGAAGAAGAGGCAGTCTCACCGACTAAAGAAGAGACAGTCTCGCCGGAGGATAAAGAAAGTGTTTAACAGGGTTATTCTAATTGGAAATCTGACAAGGGACCCTGAGGTTAGATATACTCCGCAGGGGACCTCTGTATGTAATTTTGGGATCGCTGTCAATCGTAAGTTCAAGCAGGGCGATGAAGCAAAAGAAGAGGTTACATTTATAAATATTGTTGTCTTTGGCAAGCAGGCCGATACCTGCGGGCAATATCTGAACAAGGGCAGCTCTGTACTTGTAGAGGGCAGACTGAAGGAGAACCGCTGGGAGACTGAAGAAGGCCAGAAGAGGAGCAGGCATGAGGTTGTTGCCCAGAGTGTGCGTTTTCTTTCAAGAAAGCAGGGAGATGCTAACACCTCGTCTTCAGGTCAGGGAGACAGGATCCCGCCTGAAGAGACAACCGATATAGAGCCTTTTTAGGAGGTTTAATTAACTTAAGTGCAAACAGAATGAACAGCCTGACCGGGTTGACTGTTTTAACAAATAAAGGAGTTAAAATTGCAATACAACAAATATAGAGGAAAACGGTTTATAAAGAAAAAATACTGCAAGTTCTGCTCTGACAAGGTACCCTTTATTGACTATAAGGATGTCAGAGTTCTCAGAAACTATATTTCAGAAAGAGGGAAAATAACTCCGGGCAAAATGTCCGGTACCTGCGCAAGACATCAGAGAGAACTCGCGACCTCTATAAAAAGGGCGCGGAATATAGCTTTACTGCCGTTTGTTGAGAAATGAGAATTCCTAAGGAATGGGTGGCAATCATCTCAAAGGAGATAGTTGAAGGACTCCTTAAAAAACAGCTCATTGAGCTGAAAGAGTCGAAGAAGAGAGCGATAGAAGTCTTTGAAGAGTTGATGATTGATGAGCTTATGGTCGAAGACAGGCTCAATGATGAGGTGAGGGGGATTCTCAAGCAGCATGAAACAGAGATCGAAAAGGGAAGAATGGATTTCCGGGTACTCTTTGATCTGACAAAGAAAAAGCTTGTAAGGGAAAGAAATATTATATTATGAAACTCTCTAATGACAAAATAAGTCACTTATCACATGTTGTGTATAAGGGGCTTCAGGAGAGAAAAACGATAGTTCCTCTTTCAGAGGACAGTGAGATAAGGCGTGAAATAAAGAGGGTCATTACTAAGGAACTTAAGATTTCCGAAGATATAGACCAATTTGTCTGCAATAAGCTGGAGTCCTACTCAAAGAAGATATATGAAGGTTCAGATGAGTGGGAAGTGCTTTATAAAAAGTTCTACAACGAAGAGGTTTCAAAAAGAGGCAGGGGTTAATAGAGTTTAGACCTGTTCCCCGTCTATAAAAACTTTTCCCGCGCCAGCACTTATTAATGCTTGCCTGAATGCCTGCATCTCCAGTTCTAATATCCATTTTCGATCTCAATATTAATTAAATTCAGCACTCCCCATTACAAGTTGTAAGTAGCATTAATAGAGTCCTCATAGTCTCCTTTATCTTATAAAAAGCATTTGGCCACAGATTAACGCGGATAAACACCTAGAGAACAAAAACTTATGCCTGGTTTATATTTCACTGAAATGGTGAAATATGAATTACCTGTAACTCATTGAAAAATCTGTGTCGATCTGCATAAATCAGCGGCTAACTGCAGTTATTAGGTTTATTTATTATAAGCAAAAACTCCTATAGAAAATTTTCAAAATCTTGGGGCATTTGGTGGTAATATCTATCTACTGTTGCATTGATAATTATATTTATCAATGCAACAGTGACAGAGTTTTCACTTACGAGGGGATATCTGTTGAAGGCATACGGCCCTAACAAGTTATTTGAGTGGGTGAGGAGGAATAAAGGCACATTTAATCAGCATTAGCTATACTAATCTTTTAAGGAGAGCCGTATTCATGGGGAAATATTCAAATTATTTACTAATAATCTTTATTTGTTTAATTTCAATTCTACTTGCTGAGAAGAGTTATGCGTGCGGCACTGTAAAAAGCTGGGTTGATACCTATCTGGATGATAATCACAGGGAACAGGACAAAGCCCTCTATATGATACATTGCAAACCCATTTTGACCGGTAAATATAAAGCCACTCCCAAAGAGCACGAGATGTTGGCAAAGATGATAAAGAAGGCCTTAAAGGGATCTGATTATTGCGACAGGAATCTTGCTACCAAGAGTTTTTTTGTTTTTGATCAGCTCTTCTGGCTAAAGGAGAGTAAACTGCATAATGAAATAGTCGATCTTATAGAGGGCAGGCTGAAAAGGCCGGCCCAAGAGATAAAGGGATCAATGTCAGTATATGACCGGGATACAAGAGAGGATTACTGCATCATAGTCAACTATGAGATAAAAGGCATGAAATTGAAAGGTGAATCAAGATGCCTTACGGACAGATGCAGAGAGATAGATATGAGTCCTCTTGAAGAAAAATTCAGGCGCGTAGCTTCCTTTATCAATAAGACTTCAAGATGCCTGCCTGAAGATTCAAAGGTATCTCTGAATGAACGTGTGGTTCAGGTAAAAACTGAGACTCTAAGTTTGAGGGTAAAGCCTACACCAAAAAGCAGACTGATCAAAAAATTGTTACGCGATGATCTTCTTATGGTAAAAAAGGTCAATAATGACTGGCTTAAGGTGATGGACAAGACCTGTAAGGAAGGATGGGTTGCGGGGTATTTGACGAGGGAGGCACGGTCACGGTAATGGAACTCAATACAAAATATGCACAAAACCTTTCTAACGGTTATTCATTAAATAACCGTTAATAAATTTATCTACTTCTCCGTCAAGTACCGAGTTGACATCTCCGACTTCAATACCTGTCCGGTGATCTTTTATCAGCTGGTACGGCTGGAGGGTGTAGGACCTTATCTGGCTTCCCCATGCAATATCTTTCTTCTCTCCGATGAACTTCTCCATTTTCTTGTCCTGCTCTTCCTTCTCAAGGGCATACAGCCGGGCCCTGATCACCTTTAACGCTACGGCCTTGTTCTTATGCTGTGATCTCTCATTCTGACAGCTGACAACAATGCCGGAAGGAATATGGGTTAACCTTACCGCCGAGTCGGTCTTGTTTACATGCTGACCCCCGGCTCCTGATGCCCTGAAGGTATCCATCTTTATATCCTCGTCCTTTATCTCCACCTCTATAGTGTCACTGATTTCAGGGTATATAAGGACAGCGGCAAAAGAGGTATGACGTCTCTTGTTTGCGTCAAATGGCGATATCCTTACAAGCCTGTGCACACCTGCTTCCCCTTTCAGATAGCCATACGCGTAACTGCCCGCTATGGTCATGGTAACGCTCTTTATCCCCCCCTCTTCACCCGGCAGAATATCAACTATCTGGACTTTATACCCCTTTCGCTCCGCCCAGCGCATATACATCCTCATCAGCATCCTGGCCCAGTCCTGGCTTTCCACTCCGCCTGCTCCGGGATTGACGGTCATAATCGCGTCGTTAATATCATGCTTTGATGAGAGTATGCTCCTGATCTCAAGCTCATCGGTCTCAGCCCGGATCTCCCCCATATTCTTCCTGATCTCATCCAGAAAGACCCCGCCTTCTTCATCTTCTGAAAGCTCGATCATGATATGCAGGTCCGAAAGCTTCTTTAACAGCGAGGTTAACGGCTGGAGGGTATTTTCGATATCTGATTTTTCTTTAAGAAGTTGCTGGGACTTTGAAGGATCTCCCCAGACTTCTTCAGAGGTTAGATTCTTCTGCAGTTCATCGATACGGCTCTCAAGGGAGGGGACATCAAAGATACCCCCTGATTGCATCAACCCTTGTCTCGATACTTCTGAGCTCTTCTTTTAATTTGTCGTCAACAATCATGTTCTATTATACTTTATTTTAAAGCAAACTTTAATAATCAAAAATTATTATTGTGGGGTCAGGTCTTTCATTTTGATGTTTTTCTTTCTTCTTTCATCAGCCTGCTCACTGTAGAATAATGCATCTTCAGGTGGTGAGCTACTTCCTTTTGGCTATAACCATACTCCTCAACAGAATCCTTTATTCTGAGATTTCTCATTTTTTTAGCTCCTGGCGTAACATTATTAAATATTTCCTCCAATTCAGGCCTCTTAAGATACCTCTGCCTCTTCGGTATCTCTTGTACATACTTATATCCTTTCACATAATGCAATAAGGTCTCTACAAACCCCTCTTCTCCCAATATGCTCTGCCCCTGTATTTCGTTCCATAAACCTTTTTCTCCAATCCCGGCTTTTACAAACTCTCTATATCTCCTCTTTGCATTTATTCTTCTCCTACCGAATTGCCCTAAAACCCAGTCTGTTTGTAAACAGAGATGTCCCTTGCCTCTACCTGCCGTTGCCCTGTAACTACTCCATTTCCACTCTTCTGGCTTCTCAACTGTCTTCGCTCTTACAGGGTTTAAGACTACGTATCTGCATACTTCAAGAAGATGGCTCTCTTTCTGTATCAGGATTGACTTATACCTGCCCTGATATATATGCCCCACCCGCTTATGTCTCCGGTTATATGTCTGCGTGTAAACTCCGTTAAGCTGCCTCATCCCCTTTGACAGGTTTCCATCCGGTGTCTCTATAACCAGGTGGTAGTGGTTCTTCATGAGACAGTAGGCATGACAGTGCCAGTTATACCGGTGATTAACCTGTTGAAGTGTATCCAGAAAGTTGAGGCGGTCTTTGTCGTCTTTGAAAATCGATCTTCGTGCATTTCCACGGGAGGTTATATGATATATTGCGCCATCATACTCTATCCTAAGGGGTCTTGCCATAGAGCAGTTATATCACAAAAAGGGCAGAATGTCAATAATAAAGACCTGACCCCATGACCCCATATATAATCCAGCCACAGACTATTTTTTACCGTAAGTAAAATTATTGGCTATCAATAATACAGCACCGATTATACATAAAAATGTAAAGACATCTCCGTATCTTGAGTAAAAGCTTTTAGACGGACCACCTATCGTAACATCTTCAGTCAGCACCTCTTTAACGAATATATCACTACTACGCTGTATCCTTCCTTTGGAGTCTATGAACCCGGAGATGCCGGTGTTTGCCGCTCTTATCACAGGGACCCTGTTCTCAATGGCCCTGAAGACAGCCATTGAAAAATGCTGATAAGGAGCGGATGTCCTGCCAAACCACGCGTCATTTGTGATAGTGACTAATATATTGGCGCCTTTATCAGTAAATTTTCTTACCAGTCCCGGGAATATTATCTCATAACAGATGAGACTCCCTATTTTGAAGGAAGGTGTTTCCATTATTACCGGCTCTCTCCCCCTAACAAAATCACCTATGCCCGCAGTGAGTTTTTTTATGAATGGCAGTATGCGCCTCAGCGGGACATACTCTCCATACGGCACAAGATGCATCTTGTTGTAAATAGATAACACTTTACCTTCAGGAGACATAAGCACGGCACTGTTTGAAAACAGTGGTTTTTCAGTCTCAATCTCTTTCGCGGTTACACTCCCGAAGAGCAGATTAGTCCCGAGTCCCTTCTGAAATTCAGAAAACTCCCTGGTATACTCTTCATCATAGCCAAAAACAAAAGGGAGAGCCGATTCAGGCCATACAATAATTTCAGGGACATCAGCAAGGGCGCTGACGGACAGATCCTTATATGTATCAATGACTTCTCTCTGAAAATTCTTATCCCATTTTTTCCCCTGCTCTATATTTCCCTGAATTACGCTTACCCTTATCTCTTTGCCGGAATCAGCCGTGTTGATCTTCCAGAGCCCGTAAGTAAGCACAATTGATATCATTACTACGAAGATCAGGATGTTTAAGGGAATAGTCCATCGCGAGAAAAGCGGCGTGGTTCTTGATCTACCGGGCAGTGATAAAACTTCATGGACTAAACCGTTGAAAGACGCAACGATGAATGAAATTCCGTAAACACCTGTGATATCGGAAACCTGTATAAGAGAAAGGAATCTATACTGTGAGTACCCGAGGATTGACCATGGGAATCCAGTCAGTGCATAAGTGCGCAGAAACTCCAGCGTAACCCAGAGAACAGGGACTGTAATGACAGCCGGGAATCCTGATTTCTTCGAAAGTGAACTGAAGACCGCGGAAAAGACACCTAAGTAAAGACCTAGATAAAGACATAGTGCCAACATTAGCAGGAGACCGGCGGCGGCCGGTATGTTTCCGTAATAATATATGGAATTAAATACCCAATAGATTGTGCCGAGAAAAAATACAAAACCGGTCAGGGTTCCCAGCAAAAAAGAGGTCCTGACATTCTTTCCCCGGAGGGAAAAAAGGAGCGGCACGATGGCGATCCATGCAACAGGGTAAAGATCGAACGGCGGGAAACCCGGTATTAGCAGAAGGCCGGAGATAATTGCCAGAATAATATCATATCTTTTAAGCATAATGGGTAAAAGAAAATGGTCTGAAGACCGGTTATTCTATTTCAAAAGTCCCAAGAGTTTCTACGTAAAACTTGACTTCGAAAAAATATATGAGTTATAGTCTTCAGTTGGGCAGTTAGCTCAGTCGGTAGAGCAGAGGCCTGAAAAGCCTCGTGTCCGCAGTTCGATTCTGCGACTGCCCACCATTTTTTCATTCAGTTCTGCCGTTAAATCAGTACTCTCTATATTGTATTAATCAAAGAAATCCTTGGTCCCCATGCATGTATTCCATGCGATATTATCTGAAATATTCCTCGGGCAATCAGGATTTGTATGCCGGCAGAAGGTCTCTTGAGATATCTGAAAGTTTAGGATTCTTAATGTCCTTCTCTGATAAGGATGGGGCTGAGACCGGCCAGTCAATATTTATATCAGGGTCTGACCATAAGAGACCGAAATCATCTCCGGGTATATAGAAATCAGTACATTTGTATATAACATCGGCTGTTTCGCTGAGTACGCAGAAGCCATGCGCGAACCCTTCCGGGATATATACCTGGTAACCGTTTTCTGATGAAAGATTTACAGAGGTCCATTTTCCGAAATCAGGAGATCCTCTCCTTATGTCAACAGCGACATCAATGATTTCTCCTCTGATGACATAAATGATTTTACCCTGTGGGTGGTTGAGCTGATAGTGAAGCCCCCGCAGAGTGTCCTGTTTTGAATGGGAGTAGTTGTCCTGTACAAAACTCTTCTCTATCCCCACTTCCAAATACCTCTGTTTATGATAAACTTCCATAAAAAATCCTCTTGGATCTTTATATACAGCAGGCTTAATCAGCTTAACGCCGGGAAGAGATGTTTCGCTGAACTTAAGACTCATTTTTTGCCTTCCTCTTCATCAACCAGCTCCATAAGGTATTTGCCATAACTATTCTTCATCATATCAGAAGCG
>JBCKZY010000024.1:0-20162 GCA_038918635.1 Thermodesulfovibrionia bacterium
GTTGCTCCGCCCCGAGGCGAGGGGGTTAGGGGAGATTATTAAAAAAGATTATTCGTAAAATCCCCCTTCAGCCCCCTTTTCCAAAGGGGGAAACTTGAAAAGATAACTTTTCATCCCCATTTAGAAAACGGGGTATTTAAGTCCATTTTTCATAAACTGAAAGGAATATAACATAAGTAATGATAAGTTACTCATTAAAAGGTGCACTTTTGTCTGGCCTGGTATTCCCGGGGCTGGGACAGATTTTCCTGAAACATCATAAACGGGGTGTTGCCCTCATACTCGCGGTTTCCGTATGTATGCTAGTAATCGTCATCAAAGCCGTACAGCAGGCCCGTATAATCCTTGATGAGATAATGATGAAAGGCGGCGCAGTCGATATTAGTACGGTCAGAGATGCCTCCACAGAGGCTTTAAGGAATTCAGACAACCCGGCGTTAAAACTCTCACTGCTATTTATTCTCCTCTTCTGGATTATTGGTATTATAGACGCATTCATAACTGGCAGGAAGAAGGACATCAAGGAACAATCAACGGGTAAAACCAACATCAATTAATTACATGGTAATATCAGTAAAGGAGGATAAAGCATAAACCACAGGGGTCACAGAGGAACATATTGATACCAATAAGAATAAATCTGTTGTGTCTTTTTCTCTGGAATATACCAGACGGTACACGGCTCTGTGCAATCACTTGTAAGTGCCTAATTTTGGCTGTGGTTAAAAGCAGGGCAATTTAGGTAGAAACAATGAATAAGATATACGAAGCTCAATTATTAACATAGTACCATGTTATGTGTCATTCCCCGAAGTATCGGGACAGGCCGGCTTGTCCCGATACTTCGGGGAATGACAGACTTTTTTAACCGAATGGGTAACTTTTAATATTTTTTCTGTATATTCTGCCATGTACCAGACGGTACACGGCTCTGTGGTTAAGTCCTGATAATTTCACAGACCCTTTATCTCTTTAATCTTTCTGATCAGTAACGGCAAAACCTCAAAAAGGTCCCCAACGATGCCGTAAGTTGCCACATTAAAAATAGGCGCTTCGGGGTTTTTATTTATTGCGATTATGATATCAGAAGACTGCATGCCTACAAGGTGCTGTACCGCGCCTGAGATACCGCACGCGATATAAATCCTGGGACATACAGTCTTGCCGGTCTGCCCCACCTGGTGGCTGTACGGAATCCAGTTCTCATCAATGGCAGCCCTTGACGCGCCGACTGCCCCACCGAGCACCGCGGCAAGTTCCTCAAGAAGTTTAAAGCCGTCTGCTCCGCCAACCCCTCTCCCCCCTGAAACAATATAATCGGCTTCATGAAGGTTGACCATTATATCAGAGACTTCCTTTACTGAATCAACAACATTTGTTCTTGATATTATATTATCCGGGTTAACCTGAACAATTTCCCCGGTCTTCTCAGGGGCATATTGGCCCTTCTTCATTACACGCGGCCTTACCGTGGCCATCTGGGGCCTGTGATCAGGGCAGACTATTGTGGCCATAATATTCCCGCCAAAGGCAGGTCTTATCTGAAGCAGATCTCCTGTCTCTTCATCAATCTCAAGAGATGTACAGTCAGCCGTAAGACCGGTATTGACCCTTGCGGCGACACGTGGGATAAATGACCTGCCTACAGCGGTTGCGCCGGCAAGCACTATCGCCGGTTTATGGAGATTGATCAGAGTGGAGAGTATCTCGGTGTATGCCTCGTCATTGAATTTCTCAAGTGCGGGATTACTGCAGAGATAAACCCTGTCAGCGCCCCATTTAAATAGTTCGTCAGCAGCCTCTTTCTCGGCACCGAGGATTACTGATGAGAGGTCTGTCTCCAGCTTATCAGCAAGCCTCCTGCCGGCCCCGAGCAGTTCAAACGAAACAGGTGCCGGCATCCCTTCCCTAAGCTCCGCAAATACCCAAACACCTCTATATGTATTATCAGGAGACTTGGCGGCTTCAGCAGGACTGTCGCCCTCTTCCCTAATCTCTTTGATGGCACCCTCAGGACAGGCCTCCAGACACATATTGCAGAGCTGGCAATTCTCGTTAATAAACGCCTTTTCATCCCTCATCTCAATAGCGTCATAAGGACATGAGTTCAGGCACTCCTGACAACCTGTGCATTTGCTGATCGTTACCTTCAGATACATTTGTTCTTCTTTAACTCCTCAACAAGGGCCTCAACCTGATCCTTGGGAGAACCCTCGAATAATTTTCTGTCAGCCCTTACAGCAGGAGCAAAAATCTTCTTAACCCGGGTTGGGGAACCTTTGAGTCCGAGGCTGGACTCTTCAGCACCGATATCAGACATCCCCATCTTTATTATCTCCGCCTTCTTCGCGGCCACCTTTCCCTTAAGTGAAGGCAGTCTGGGCTCGTTTATCTCCTTTACCACCGTCAACAGCACAGGGATCGAAGACTCAACAATATCATAACCTTCATCCATCAGGCGCTGAACCCTTATGTAACCGTCTCTTATCTCTTCAATCTTTCTTACGTAAGCTATATGAGGAATACCCATGAACTCGGCTGTTTCAGGACCTACCTGAGCAGTATCACCGTCAATGGCCTGCTTGCCGCAGATAATAATGTCAGCTCCTATCTTATTGATCGCCTTTGAAAGAGTATACCCTGTTGCCCAGGTATCAGAACCCGCAAACGCCCTGTCAGTCAGCAAAATACCCTCATCAGCGCCCATGGAGATAGCCTCTCTTAAGGCATCCTCTGCCTGTGGAGGACCCATGCTGAGCACTGTTACGGTCCCGCCTGCACCCTCCTTTATCCGGAGCGCGGCCTCAAGAGCGTTGAGATCATAAGGGTTAACAATACTGGGAACACCATCCCTTATCAGGGTGTTTGTCTCAGGGTTTATCCTTACCTCAGCCGTATCAGGAACCTGTTTAATCAGTACCACTATCTTAAACGCCACATATCCTCCTAATAAGAACTAATCATATCTTACGTTTTACTTTGAAGACAGGGGGGAAACACAATATCTGATTTACTAAGAGATTAATGAGTTATTATACGGTTAAAGTTTATTGTTGTAAAGCCGGATTAGTTCAACTGAAATCTTCAGCAAATGCTCTCCTTCCAAGCTTTTTTTTTGTCTGCCCGTGTGATAGAATGAGCGTATATTTTAAATATCATACGAGGTGATAAATGATAAAAGAGGCCATTAAATTATTGACACAGAACCTCCATCTTTCAGAAGACCAGATGGTCGAGGCAATGAACGACATTATGGGTGGTGATGCCACCGATGCGCAGACAGCTTCCTTTCTGACAGCCCTCAGGATGAAGGGAGAGACGATAGAAGAGATAACCGGGGCCGCCAGGGTTATGCGGGACAAAGCAACAAAGATAAAGTCGCCTGAAAATACAGTTGACACATGCGGTACAGGCGGTGACATGGCCTGCACATTCAACATATCAACCACTGCGGCGATTATCGTTTCAGCATGCGGCGTCCCTGTCGCAAAGCACGGCAATCGTTCCGTATCAAGCAGTTGCGGCAGTGCCGACATACTCGAGAAGCTGGATGTAAAGATAGACCTTGAACCCAGGAAAGTCGAGAAGTGCCTTGAGGAGACAGGATTTGGATTTATGTTCGCACCCCTTTTTCATCCGGCAATGAAGCACGCGATAGGGCCGCGAAAGGAGATGGGGATACGTACAATATTCAACATTTTGGGACCCCTCACAAATCCTGCGGGAGCAAAGAGACAGGTGCTCGGAGTTTTCAGTGATGATTTAACAGAGACTATGGCGCAAGTCCTTTTGAAACTGGGCACTGTTCATGCCTTTGTGGTTCACAGTGAAGACGGACTTGACGAGATAAGTAACACCGGCAGAACAAAGGTTTCGGAGCTGAGAGACGGAAAGGTGAGTACATACTTTATTACTCCTGAAGAGTTCGGTTTTTCAAGGTCGTCAATTGACGACCTTAAAGGCGAGAATGCCTTCGAAAACGCGCGTATAACAACCGATATCCTGAATGGCGCAAAAGGCCCTAAAAGGGACATTACCATCCTTAACGCTGCCGCCGCATTGATTGCCGGCAACGAAGCGGGGGATTTCAAAGGGGCCATCGAGAAGGTCAATGAAGCCATAGATTCAGGCAGGGCCATGAAGAAGCTTGAGGAGATTAAAGAAGTAAGCAATAAACTCTAAAGCGTATTCACAATATGTTTTTCTGTAACACTGAATTATTATTTTTAGCTGTCTTACCCTGCTTTTTTCTATGATCTTAAAGCAATTTGAAAACTTGGTTGCTTCCTGTACTCTTGTTTTTGAAACCTGTCTCAAAATGCAATGCTTCAAATGGTAATCAATAAGATAAATCAAAAGTATTAAGAGAAAATTTTCACTTTCTTTATACATATTAGTGTTAAGATATTTTATAGGTAGTAATATTATTATAAATTTGGATAAGAATTAAAATACTGAAAGGTCACAACGTTAGGAGAAACCTAAATGACTTATTCTGCACGATTAATACTTTTAGTATGTATTACCTTAATATTACCAGTTTGTGTGTTTGCTGAGGAATCCTTGCAAGAGGATATTTTAATTGGCCTTACGCCTGAGATAAATATTTTTGACCAATCTAAAAGATATAATCATTTATTTAAATACCTTAAAAGAAAGACTGGCAAGAAGTTAGGTCGCAGAATCCTTTCACAATATGGAGATGTAATAGAGAACTTTACTTCTTTAAATTTAGATGGGGCGTTTCTGGGTTCCTTTACAGGGGCCTTAGCACTTGTAAAACTTAACCTTGAACCAATAGCAAGGCCTGTTAATCTGGATGGAAGCAGTACCTATCATGGGCTAATTCTGGTAAGAAAAGATAGCGGAATAAAAAGTGTGGAAGATATGAAGGGTAAAACTATGGCTTTTGTAGATAAAGCAACTACAGCCGGGTATATTTTCCCCATTGTATATCTAAAAGAAAATAGCGTTACTGATATTAATGGATATTTTAAAGAATGTTATTTTGCTGGCAGTCATGACAATGCTCTAAATGATGTTCTTAATAAAAGAGCAGATATAGGCGCTATGAAAAATACAGTTTATGAGAGAATGTCAAAAGATAATCCGAGAATCAAAGAAGAACTTGTTATTCTTGCTGAATCTACAAAGGTGCCATCAAACGGTCTCTTTTTGAGAAAAAATCTCAAAATAAATATTAAGAAAGAACTAAAAAAGGCACTTTTGAATATGGATAAAGATGTAGAGGGGAGAAAAGTTCTTGAAATATTCAAGGCCAGGCATTTTATTGATACAACGGATGCGGATTATAATGTTGTTTTAGATATTGTAAAAAACGCCGGGATAGATTTAAATAGCTTTGACTATACGGTTCATAAATAAATTACTATTATTTATTAGTAGCACCTTTCAAATAATCACCAAACTTTCAATTCTCTCTTTCAACCAATAATCATCAGCTTTCCCGAGGCCTCAAATAGAAGAGTAGTAGGTGTAACCAATAAAAACATGCGTTAAAATATTAATAATAACCCGACAGTCCGCATCAATTATCAAGAGACTATTTCAGCGCCTGTGAACCCGTCTTTGTTGAGGCATGTGACTGTAAACCATGAACTGTCTTTGCCCCTTTTCCCCTTTATGCCTTTCTGTTTCTGAATTATTTAATTGTTTTTCTGTCAACCCGCCTTTGGCGAGGCTCGTGGCTGTGAACCGTGAACCGTGAACTGTCTTTTTGCCTTTCTCCTGTTTGACTAATATCCCCAATTATTCTAAAATTTCATATGCATTCCCATTATGTCCCGCTTCACCTCCATACCCATTACAGCCTGCTTGATGGCGCCATACGTATTGACGACCTTATTGAAAAGGCTCTTGAGTATAAATTGCCGGCTGTTGCCATAACCGACCACGGCAATCTGTTTGGAGCGATAGAATTTTATAAAAAGGTCTCAGCTGCCGGATTAAAGCCGATCATCGGATGTGAAGTTTACATTACAACCGGCAGGCATACCGAGACAAAACCCGCAAACGGAAGTGGCGGACAGCTGTTCCATCTGATCTTATTATGCAAAGACTTGAACGGCTATAGAAACCTTACACGCCTCGTAAGCAAGGCCTATATTGACGGTTTCTATTACAAGCCAAGGATAGATAAAGACCTGCTTTCACAATACAGCGGCGGCCTGATAGGACTCTCCGCCTGTCTCAAGGGAGAAGTACCTAATCTTCTGTTAGCCGGAATGGTAGATAAAGCCAGGGAAGCCGCACTGAGTTACCAGCATATACTCGGCGCCGACAACTTCTACCTTGAGGTCCAGGCAAATGAACTCCCGGAGCAGGAAGATGTGAACCGGCAGCTTATTGAGCTTGGCCGGGACCTCCATATCGACATTGTAGCAACCAATGACAGCCATTACCTGACGAGAGACGATTCAAAAGCTCATGATGTATTACTCTGCATCCAGACCGGTAAAACTCTAAAGGATACTGACAGGATGCGCTTTTCAAAAGATACATTCTACATAAAGAGTCCCGAAGAAATGTCAGAGATTTTTAAGGAATATCCGGAAGCCATTGAAAATACCAGAAAAATAGCTGAAAAATGCAATCTCGATCTCAACTTCGGGAAGTTTCACCTTCCAATATACGAGGTATCAGAATCACAGGATGTAAACATTTATCTCAAAGATCTTGCCGAAGACGGTCTTAAGAAAAAGTTCCATGACGCCATCCCCGACGGGTATAAAGAAAGACTGCTATCCGAACTTGAGACAATAAAGAACATGGGTTTTTCATCATATTTTCTGATTGTATGGGACTTTATACGCTTCGCAAAAAAGAATGAGATCCCGGTAGGTCCGGGGAGAGGTTCCGCCGCCGGCAGTCTTGTTGCATTCAGCCTTGATATAACTGATATAGACCCCATAAAATACGGCCTTCTATTCGAAAGGTTCCTGAACCCGGAAAGAGTCAGCATGCCTGATATAGACATTGACTTCTGCATGGACAGGAGATCAGAGGTTATAGATTATGTAACTGACCACTACGGGAAAGATTACGTGGCTCAGATAATCACTTTCGGCACCATGAAGGCCCGCGGTGCAATCAGGGATGTCGGCAGGACCATGAACATCCCATACTCAGAGGTGGACAGGGTCGCAAAGCTTGTCCCATTTGAGCCGAATATAACGATAAAGAAGGCTATTGATATCGAACCTGATTTAAAAGAGATATATGAAGAGAATGAAGAGATCAGGGATTTAATCGATATTGCAAGAAGGCTAGAAGGTCTCTCCAGGCACGCCTCAACCCACGCCGCCGGCATTGTTATATCCCCTGAACCCCTCACTGACTTTTTGCCTTTATACAAGTCTCCAAATGACGATGCGATTATAACACAGTTCGATATGGACGCGATAAAGAGTCTGGGACTCCTGAAGTTCGACTTTCTGGGGCTAAAGACACTTACAGTTATTGATAAGGCGGAAAAATTAATAAATAATACCATTACTCCCGACAGCAATAATGGAAACACCCCCTTCTCTATAAAGAATATACCTCTTGATGACCCTGATACTTTTAAGCTGCTCAGTTCTGCCCGGACCACCGGAATATTCCAATTAGAAAGTCAGGGCATGAGGGACATTCTTTCAAGATCAAAACCTGACGTGTTTGAAGACCTTATCGCGCTCGTTGCACTATACCGTCCTGGCCCTATAGGCAGCGGGATGGTTGAAGATTTCATAAACAGTAAAACCGGCAAAAGCTCCGGCAAAAGCAAACGACCCGGTTCAATATCAAAACTTACACTTGCCCGTTTAGACGATATACTGAAGGAGACACACGGAATAATTCTGTACCAGGAACAGGTAATGGAGATCGCCCATAAACTTGCTAATTTCAGTCTTGCACAGGCGGATATCCTCAGAAAAGCGATGGGCGGAAAGAACCCTGAAGAGATGGAGAAACTGAAAAATGAGTTCATTGAGGGGGCGAAGTCGAACAGGATACAGGGAAGAAAGGCTGAATCCCTGTTTAATATGATTCTGCAGTTTGCGCAATACGGTTTTAACAAATCCCATTCTGCCGCATATGCGCTTATCGCTTACAGGACAGCATATCTCAAGGCGCACTATCCTGTTGAATTTATGGCCGCCTCCCTTAGCGCTGACATGGACAATACCGACAAAGTAGTAGGGTTCATTAAGGAATGCAAAGAAATGGGGATAGATATTCAGCCGCCGGATATAAATAATAGCAGCAGGGAGTTTACAGTACACAATAACACTATCAGGTTCGGCCTCGAAGCGGTCAAGGGGGTTGGAAGCGCCGCGATAGAGTCAATTATTATGGCAAGGGAAGAAGGGGAGTTTGACTCCTTAGATTCCCTCTGCTCAAGGATTGCAACCAGAAAAGTAACCAAGAAGGTAATAGAGAGCCTGATTAAGGCAGGTGCTCTGGATTCAATGGGGAAAAGGTCCCAATTAATGCACGCCCTTAACTCGGTTATGAATACCGCGCTTAAGGTGCAGCGGGAGAAAGACTCGGGTCAGAAAAGCATGTTCGATATGCAGGAACCACAGTACGTTCAGTTTCCAGATATTGAAGAATGGGATGAGTCTAAACGCCTTATAATGGAGAAAGAATCACTTGGTTTTTATATAACAGGCCACCCACTCAACAAGTATAAGGAACGCCTGGACAAACTAGCCGTAACTCCTACCACCTCGCTTACGCAGATGGCAGATAAGCAGAATGTTACCATCGGCGGGCTAATAATAGAATTCAAAAAGAAACAGACAAGGAAGGGTGACTTAATGGCTTACCTGACACTGGAGGATATCCATGGCACTGTTGAGATGATCGCTTTCCCTGATACATACAATGAATCCTTCAGTAATATAACAATGGATACTCCTTTAATAATAAATGGTTATGTAGACAAGTCTGATAAGGGGGTGAAAGTGGTTATCAGGAATATGGAACCGATAGAAAATTCGCAGGAATCATCCCGGGCTGATTCCAGGGATAAAGACCCGGTCAGTACCCAGTCAGACAAAAAATCATTGGTCCTTATCATAAATAATAGTACCGATATAAACAAGCTTTCGGAGCTTGATAAGATATTCATTAAACACTCGGGCAAACACTCTGTTTATCTTAAGATAATATCCCCAAACTACTGGGAAACCCTTCTAATGACAGACCGTCATATTAAACCATCAGAAGATATGTTGAAGGAGGTCGAGGACCTACTGGGCAATGGAACGGCAGTATTAAGTTAAGATGCTTTCGTAATGAAATCGCTAATAATATCAGAAACTGTATATATATTTACTTAAAGAGGCTCTTGCAAAAGTCTCTGCCAAATCACTTTTGCAGTCATACCCGTGCTTAAGGCACCTACTGTTGGCGGAGGCGGGTATCCAGGCGTCGTCCCCGCCCCGTATAAGACACGGGATAAACTCCGGCGGGGAACCAGAGCATTTAACAAAAGACTGGATTCCCGATAAAGACCCTCGGGCCTGTCCCGACTTGTCGGGGAATGACGAATAAAGACTTTTGCAAGATGCTCTAAATACAAAACAATATCAATATGTGAAAGGGTTCTAGTGAATAAAAGCAAAAGGAACAGAAACAAATTTTTTGTGAAGATAGTTTTGTGCTTTCTTCATTATAACTTGAATCCCTGCCTGCCGGCCCGCTTCGCCGAATCGAGGCGAGCAGGCAGGCTTGACTCCTTGACCCCTTGAATCCTATATTTAATTCATTTTTCAGGAGATAATATGCACTATTACCTTGATTTTGAGAAACCTGTTGCTGAACTGGAGAACAAGATAGAAGAGCTGAAACACCTTGCCGACGGCAAGGATATGAATATTACAACCGAAATAAAGAAGCTGGAAAAAAAGGCCATGACCTTAAGGGCCGATATTTTTTCCCGGTTAACCCCCTGGCAGAAGACCCTCATAGCGCGACACTCCGAAAGACCGCACACTCTTGATTACACAAGACTCTTAGTGAATGATTTCATCGAACTCCATGGGGACAGAAAGTTCTCAGATGACAGCGCTATCGTTGGTGGTTTCGCGAGGTTCAAGGATATCCCTGTGATTGTTATCGGACATCAGAAGGGAAGGACTACCAAGGAGAGAATATATAGAAATTTTGGCCAGGCCAATCCGGAGGGATACAGAAAAGCGCTCAGGATAATGAAATTTGGTGAGAGATTCAGAATGCCCATAATCACCTTTATCGATACCCCTGGAGCCTGTCCCGGCATTGAAGCAGAGGAGAGAGGGCAGTCAGAAGCAATAGCAAACAATCTCCTTGAGATGTTTTACTTAAAGACACCTATAATCCCTGTTGTTATAGGTGAAGGCGGCAGCGGCGGGGCACTTGCCCTTGCCGTGGGAGACAGGATTCTTATGCTCGAACACTCTGTCTATTCCGTAATCTCTCCTGAAGGCTGCGCGGCTATACTATGGAAAAAGGAGGGCGCTGAAATTGGACAGAAAGAATATGAGAAGGCTGCCGATGCCTTAAAAATAACAGCTCAGGATCTTTACGATCTTTCCATAATTGATGAGATAGTTCCTGAACCTGTAGGTGGTGCTCACAGAGATCATAATGAATGCGTAAAGGGCCTGGCAGCAGTGCTGGAGAGGCATCTCATGGAACTGAAAGAAAAGCCCATGGATACTCTTATTGAAGACAGATACAGAAAGTTTAGAGAGATCGGGGTGGTAAACGGAAAAGCAATAAATATGCAGAAATAAATATGTAATTAAAAGATATTATGTCTTTTCTTCTTTCTTCTTCACTTCTTCCTTCTTCTCTTCCGTTAAAGAGTCGTAATCAACAAATTCCAGGATTGCCATTGATGAGTTATCGCCGTTACGAAACCTTGTTTTTATGATCCTGAGATAACCGCTGCTCCTGTTGGCAAGCTTTGGGGCTATCTCATTAAAAAGCTTTGATATGATATTATTATTTGGAATCCTGGAAAGAGCCAGCCTCCTTGACTGGAGGTCACCCTTCTTCCCCATAGTTATAATACGTTCAGCAAATTTTCTTGCTTCCTTTGCCTTTGCTACTGTTGTCTCTATCTTCAAATGCTCGAACAGGGATGTTACAAGCCCTCTGAGCAGTGCCTTTCTCTGATTGGCATTTCTTCCAAAACCTCTTCCAGCTATCCTATGCCGCATCGTCTGCCCCATCTTTCACGGAATTGGCCTGAAGCGCTTCCATATCCACCTTCATATTAAGATGCAATCCCATTATAGATATAATCTCTTTTATCTCGTTCAGTGATTTCCTGCCAAAGTTCTTAGTCCTCAGCATTTCCTGTTCTGTTCTCTGGACAAGGTCGGCAATCGTGCTGATATCAGCGTTCTTCAGACAGTTATACGAGCGTACGGAAAGCTCAAGTTCATCAACGCTCTTTAGCAGATTCTTGTTATATATAGCATTCTCATCATCGTTGTTCTCCTGCAATTCAGCGACCTTCTCATCTCCGTCTAAAGATTCTTCTTCAATACGAAAGAGAGAGAGATGACCCATCAGAATATCGGCTGCCTGAGTCAGGGCCTGCGGAGGGGTGATGCTGCCGTCAGTCCATATGTCCATAATAAGCTTGTCAAAATCGGTTGAACGTCCTACCCGCGCACCCTCAACCCAGTAATTAACCTTCTTAATCGGGGTATAAATAGCATCTATACTAATAACATCAACAGACTTATCTTCAAGCTGATCCTTGGCTGAAATTACATATCCCTTACCATTCTCTACTGTTAACTCAGCATTAAAGGTAGCTTTATTTTCAAGAGTAGCTATCTCCTGGTCCGGATTAAAGACCTTGGCATGAGCACCCGTTATAATGTCCTTACCCTTAACCTTTCCCGGACCCTTAACCTTTATTGAAAAAACCCTGGGGCCCTTGGAGTATAACTTGAATTTCAGTTTCTTGATATTAAAAATTATATCAATTATATCTTCCGTAACACCGGGGATTGATGCATATTCGTGGAGAACACCGTCTATCCTTATATCAGTGACGGCAGAACCTGAAATTGATGATAGCAATACCCTTCTGAGAGCGTTACCGATAGTTGTTCCAAAGCCCCTTTCAAGAGGTTCAGCTGTAATCCTGCCGTATGAGCTTGTCAGGGTATCGGGATCAAAGATTAAATTTTCCGGCAACTGAAATTCTTTTTTTCTTAAATCCATCCAGTCTCCTCTTTTTAAGTCAAGAAATTATCAGCAACTATTACAATTCCTGATAACCCAGGACATAGTTTATATTATTTCGAATACAACTCAACAATAAGCTGTTCCTGTACAGGCAGCGCAATCTCGTCTCTTTCCGGCAGGTGAAGTATCCTGCCTATGAGATTGTCCGTATCCATCTCAACCCAGGAAGGCAACCCTCTGTGCGCTATCTTTTCGATATTATCCTTGACAATATCAAGTTTCATGCTTGTCTCTTTCATCCCGATCGTATCACCGACACTAATCAGATAGGAAGGGATGTTAACACGTTTACCGTTTACATTAAAATGCCCGTGCAGAACAAGCTGTCTTGCCTGCCTCCTATTTGACACAAAACCAAGACGATATACAACGTTATCAAGCCTTCTCTCCAGCAGCTGTAAAAGATTGCTGCCTGTAACGCCCTTCTTCTTCTCTGCCAAATGAAAATAATTCTTGAACTGCTTCTCAAGCAGATTGTAGGTCTCTTTTGTCTTCTGTTTTTCCCTTAGCTGGATAGCATAATCAGAAAATTTTCTCCTACGCTGTCCGTGCTGCCCTGGCGGGTACTTTCTTCTTTCAACGCCGCATTTATCGGTATAGCACCTGTCGCCCTTAAGAAAGAGTTTTTCGCTCTCTCTTCTGCACAGCCTGCAAAGAGGTCCGGTATATCTGGCCATTAAACCCTCCTCTTCTTTGGTGGCTTGGTTCCATTATGAGGCACGGGGGTAACGTCCTTTATAAGATTAATTTCAAGGCCGGCTGCCTGAAGAGCCCTCATAGCTGACTCCCGCCCCGCACCCGGACCTTTGACAAACACATCAACCCTGCGCATACCGAATACCATAGCCTTTTTAGCGGCAGTTGTAGCAGCTATCTGAGCAGCGTAAGGTGTGCTCTTCCTGGAACCCTTAAAACCTTGCGAACCTGCTGAAGCCCACGTCGCAACATTACCTTTTGCGTCTGTAATAGTGATTATCGTATTATTAAATGTAGCCTGAATATATGCAATCCCAGAATGAATTATCTTTTTTTCTTTCTTAGCGCCCTTCTTCTTCTGGACCATTATTTCTCCTTCTTCTTCATGCTGACGGCAGCCAGCTTGCGTCCCTTGCGGGTTCTTGCGTTCGTACTGGTTCTCTGCCCCCTTACGGGCAATTTAAGCTTATGTCTTAACCCTCTATAACTACCAATATCCTGAAGTCTCTTAATACTCATGGATACTTCACGTCTCATATCACCTTCAACCTTGTATTCATTATCGATAGCGGTCCTAATCTTCATCCCCTCTTCATCAGTCAAATCCCTAACCTTTTTATTGGGGTCAAGACCTATATCACGAATAATCTTTTGTGATGATGTTCTGCCGATACCATAGATCCTTGTAAGACCTATCTCAACTCGTTCATTTTTTGGCAAATCAACACCTGTAATCCTCAATTGTTCTCCTCCAATACAATACAGAATAGGATAGTAATGCCTGCATATCCAAGCCTATCCATATTTAACCCTGCCTCTGCTTATGCCGCTTGTTACTGCAGATAACTCTTACAACACCCTCTCTCTTTATAATCTTACATTTTACACATATAGGTTTTACAGAAGCCCGGACTTTCATAATTCAACCTCGCTTTGATAATTGTAAAAGAACTGCTGAAACAGACTTATTGCAGCATTTATATTATTTAAATCTATAAGTAATTCTACCCTTTGTAAGGTCATATGGAGAGAGTGCCACTGTAACTTTGTCCCCCGGCAATATCTTTATAAAATGCATACGCATCTTTCCAGATACATAAGCCAGTATCTTCTGTCCGTTTTCAAGTTCTACCCTGAACATTGCATTCGGCAGATTTTCAAGGATTTTTCCCTGAACTTCTATGGCGTCTTCTTTAGGCATTATAAAGTTTTGTATTATACTGTATTACTAAATTTTAGTCAATATAACAGGGCCATTTGATGTAATAGCCACAGTATGTTCAAAATGCGCTGACAAACTTTTATCCTTTGTCACCGCAGTCCATCCGTCATCCAGGATTTCAACGTCCCATGTGCCTGCATTTACCATAGGCTCGATAGCCAGTGTCATACCTTCCTTAAGCATAGGACCTTCTCCCTGCCGGCCTAAATTTGGAATCTGCGGGTCCTCATGGAGTTCTCTTCCTATGCCGTGACCGACAAAGCTTCTGACAACAGAGAAACCCTCACTCTCTGCCTGGTTCTGGATGGCTGATGAGATATCAAAAAGCCTGTTCCCTGCAACTGCCTTCTCGATCCCCAGATAAAGTGACTTCTCGGTAACTGATAGTAGTTTTCTGGCATCTTCTGAAACCTCGCCAACTGTCAGCGTCAGCGCGGCATCTCCATAAAAACCGTTGTAATATACCCCAATATCAATACTGAGAATATCGCCTTCACGCAGCCTTTCAGAAGAAGGTATTCCATGAACAACCTGCTCATTTATTGAGGTACATATACTCGCTGGAAAACCCCTGTATCCTTTAAAAGCCGGCGACGCCCCCTTTGATTTAATATAAGACTCGGCAAATTTATCGAGTTCAAGGGTAGTGACATCCGGGGCAACAATATTTCTTATCTCTTCCAGCACCTCTACTACAATACGGCCTGCAACAGCCATTCTTTCTATCTCATCCTGTGATTTAAGTATTATCAACAATCAGTCCGAATGGAACATACCAAGGATATATCTACTCCAATCATCTCCTGCCACGCATCCTGCCTTTCTTGAGAAATCCATCATAGGAGCGTGTTACAAGATGTGACTCTATCTGAGAAATAGTATCAAGAGCTACCCCAACCACGATAAGTATAGAAGTCCCCCCAAAATAAAAGGGAACATTAAAATATCCTCTCAGAATATCAGGAAGTATACAGACTGCGGAAAGATAGACCGCGCCACCGAAAGTAATTCTGGCAAGAACCTTATATATATAATCCGAAGTTCTCTGACCGGGTCTTACCCCGGGAATAAAACCTCCGTACTTCTTGAGATTATCAGCTATATCTACCGGATTAAAGATAATCGCAGTATAGAAATAACAGAAAAAGAATATAAGCCCGACATAAATAATTGTATAAACCGCGCTGCCCGGGGCAAGCATGTTTGAAAACGTCTGCACCCACGGAATCGCAATAAACCCGGCAATCGTAGCAGGAAACATAAGAAGAGAAGAAGCGAATATCGGAGGGATAACACCTGATGTATTCACTTTAAGAGGGAGATGTGTATTCTGCCCGCCATAAATCTTTCTACCCACAACGCGTTTCGCATATTGCACCGGTATCTTTCTCTGACCGCGTTCCATAAATATAATGAATCCGATTACAACAACCATCATCAATATAACAATCATCATCAAAAATATATGTAATTCGCCGGCCCTTATCAGTGATATTGAACTTATAATAGCATTGGGAAACCCCGCAACTATACCCGCAAAGATTATAAGGGAGATACCATTACCGATCCCTCTCTCCGTTATCTGCTCACCCAGCCACATAATAAACGCGGTCCCTGATGTCATGGTGATCATAGTAATCAACCTGAACTCCCAACCCGGGGTCTGAACAAAACCCTGACCCATGGTCTCAATTCCAACTGCCATCCCAAGTGACTGAATAATGCTTATGAATACTGTCCCGTAACGGGTATATTGTGTAATCTTTTTTCTTCCGCTTTCACCTTCCTTGGCGAGTTTGCCGAGGTGGGGGATAACTACTGTCAAGAGCTGGAGTATGATGGATGCGCTGATATAAGGCATTATGCCTAGTGCGAATATCGTTGCCCTGGAGAGCGCACCTCCTGAGAACATGTCAAAGAAACCCATGAGTGCGCCGCCCTGCGCATGAAGGAACTCGCTCAGTTTTTCACCATCAATCCCGGGGGTTGGAATATGCGCGCCGACTCTGTAAACGGCAAGCAAAGCAAGAGTAAATAATACCCTGCTTTTAAGCTCGGCTATCTTAAAAATATTCTGTAATGTATTAACAATACTGGTCATTATGCAATAATCCTGATATTGGTTTCACACAACATATCGACTGTAGGATAAAAAGAGGAAATCATCGAGGCAAACATGGACTTAAATAATCTCAACACTTCCCTGGGCTTTTATTATCTTTTCCTTTGCGGATGCACTGAAGGCATGAGCATTAACAGTTACAGGTCTTGTAAGTTCTCCCTTGCCAAGGATCTTAATCATCTTTTTAGTATTCTTCACCACCCCAACAGACTTAAGGACATCAGGCGTGATTACAGATTCTGTAAGGCGGTTAATAACATCAATATTTACAACATTAAACTGCTTCTGAAATATATTGGTAAAACCCCTCTTTGGAAGACGACGCTGCAGCGGCATCTGCCCACCCTCAAATCCTGCCTTTGTACCTCCACCGCTTCTCGCATTCTGCCCCTTATGTCCCTTGCAGGATGTCTTTCCGTGACCGGACCCAATACCTCTACCTACCCTCTTTCTCTTCTTCCGGCTTTTAGGCTCGGGAGCTAACTCTTCTAACCTCACGCATTCCTCCTGCTATTTATCAAGGTTCCATAATTATCAAAAAACATATATTTAATCATTATCATTTATTCCTGTCGCCCTTTGCTTCGCTAACATCAAGCATATGTGATATCTTGTGAATCATACCCCTTATCGATGGAGTATCCTCATGCAAGACCTTATGGTTAATCCTTCTCAAGCCGAGCGCCCTGACAATCTTCCTCTGTTTTTCAGGCTTACCTATCAGACTTCTTTTCAATTGTATACTAAGGCTCTTTTTCATATCTATCACTTCACCTTACAATTCAGCAATGCCAGTTCTCCTGGCAATACTGGACTTATCCTTCAGGTTAATAAGGCCATTTAAAGTAGCCCTTATGGTGTTAATAGAATTCCTGCTGCCCAATGATTTGGTAACAATATTTTTTATACCGACAACTTCCATAATCGCTCTCACCGGTCCACCGGCTATAAGACCGGTTCCAGGTCTTGCCGGAATCATTACAACCCTTCCGGCACCGAACTTGCCTGTAATTTTATGAGTTATCGTTCCATCTTCAATAGAGATCTTTACCAGTGATCTCTTGGCATTTTCAACAGCTTTTCTTATCGCTTCAGGGACCTCACCAGCCTTGCCCTTTCCAAAACCCACATGACCACCGTCGTCGCCAACTACAACAAGAGCAGTAAAAGAGAAACGCCTGCCGCCCTTTACCACCTTGGCAACCCTGTTTATATTAACTACTTTATCTTTCAAAGTAAGGCCTTCATGGTCTATCCTCTTCACCATACCTCCCTCTTTAACATACAATTAATTATCAAAATTTCAGACCACCCTTTCTTGCTGCTTCGGCAAGTGCCTTTACCCTGCCGTGGAAGATATAACCACCCCTGTCAAAAACCACATTATTTATGGCATTACCGACAGCTCTCTCTGCAACAAGAGAACCTACCAGCTTCGCAGCATCTATATTCCCGCCGTTCTTGATCTTGCCCTTCAGATCACTGTCAATAGTTGACGCACTCACAAGGGTCCTGCCGGATAGGTCATCTATTATCTGTGCATAAATGTTCTTTGTGCTTCTGAAGACATTGAGTCTGGGAATATCGCTGGATCCACTCACCTTTTTTCTGACCCTTATATGCCGTCTCTTTCTGGCCTCTTCTTTATTGCTGCTCAAATTTATCTCCTGAACACTACTTACTGGCCTTGCCGGCCTTAAGTTTTATATGCTCTCCCTTAAACCTGATTCCCTTGCCTTTATAAGCGTCGGGGGGCCTGAGAGCGCGAATATTGGCGGCCATCTGACCTAAAAGCTGCTTGTCAATTCCCTGAATACTCAGCTGTGTCTGCTTCTTATCAACCTCCGCGCTAATTCCCTCAGGGATGGCAAACTCAACAGGATGCGAGTAGCCAAGCGTAAAGACAATTTTATTTGCCTGAACCTGCGCCCTGTATCCTACACCAATAATATCGAAGTCAATCTTATAACCACTGCTTACTCCGGTAACCATATTATTAATAATGCTCCTGGTTGTCCCATGCAAAGAACGAAAATGCTTCGTTTCAGCGGGCCTGTCAACAATAAGATTATTATCCTGCATCGTAATCTTCATACCGGCGGGAATATCCCACGCCAATTCTCCCTTAGGCCCCTTAACAGCAATGGAACTTCCCTGAAGCTTAACATTTATGCCGTCAGGCAGACTTATTGGTTCCCTGCCTACCCTTGACATATCGCCCCCGGCTCAAAACATTCGTGTTTGAAAAATAAAACTACCATATATAACATAAAACCTCTCCGCCTACTCCCTCACTCCTGCATGCGTCGTCAGTGAAGATACCTCTGGATGTTGATAGTACCGCTACCCCATACCCACCCATAACCTTTGGAATCTCCTGCTTGCCGACGTAGACCCTTCTGCCGGGTTTGCTTATTCTCTTCAGTCCTGTGATTATCCTTTCTTCACCCTCTGTCTGCTTCAGAGATATCCTGATAATTCCCTGCTTCTTGTCTTTAAAAACCTTGTACGCCTTAATAAAACCTTTTTCCTTTAATGCCCTTGTCAATTCTATCTTCAGTTTTGACGCCGGAACATCAAGCTTCTCATGTTTCGCCATGTTGGCGTTTCTTATTCTTGTAAGTAAATCTGCTACTGGATCAGTCATCATAATATTCCACCTCTACCAACTTGATTTCGTAACCCCGGGGATCATGCCTTTAAGTGCAAGTTCTCTGAAACATATTCTGCACATTCCGAACTTCCTTAAATAACCCCTGGGCCTGCCGCAGAGGCGGCACCGATTATATCCCCGAACTTTAAATTTAGGTTCCCTGTTTGCCTTTACAATAAGTGACGTTTTTGCCATTAATTTCTTCCTCTTTAACCGCCTATTTTCTGAATGGCATCCCCATATTTTTAAGGAGAGCCCTTCCCTCATCGTTAGTCTTTGCGGATGTTACTATAACAATATTCATACCGTGCATGCTTGATATTTTATCGTAATTAATCTCGGGGAAAATAATCTGCTCCTTGATCCCGAGTGCATAGTTTCCCTTTCCATCAAATGACTTGCTGGAAATACCCTTAAAGTCCCTAACCCTTGGTAACGCAAGGGATATGAATTTGTCAAGAAACTCATACATCCTGTCACCCCTTAAAGTAACCTTGCAGCCGATGGGCATATCCTCGCGGAGTTTAAAGGTCGCAATTGACTTTCTTGCCCTTGTAACAACAGCCTTCTGCCCGGAAATAACAGCCAGTTCCTTGACAGCGGCATCAAGCAGCTTTATGTCCTGAATCGCCTCACCCATGCCGACATTCAGAACAATTGAACTGATACGGGGCACCTGCATAATACTCTTATAGGAAAACTCCTTCATAAGGGCATGAACTACTTCATTTTTGTATTTATCTTTAAGCCTTATCACCAGTTTATTCTGTAACCTCCTCACATTTTTTACAACGCCTCACCTTCTTGCCGTTCGCAAGGATAGAATGTCCAATCCTTGTTGGTTTGTTACATTTAGGGCAAACGAACATTAGGTTTGACCTGTGAATAGGAGACTCCTTTTCTATAATCCCGCCCTGCTTGTATTTATTGCTGGGTTTCATATGTTTTTTTATCATCCTGACACCTTCAACAAGTATCCTGTTGCTTCCGGAATTAATTCCGATAACCCTGCCGCTTTTACCCTTCTCAACTCCCGTCATTACCTTTACGGTGTCATCTTTCTTTATTCCAAGGCTCACTGATTCTCCTTTTACGTTACAAAATCAAAATTATATAACTTCCGGCGCCAGAGAGACTATCTTCATGTACTCTTTCCACCTTAGTTCTCTCGCAACAGGACCGAATATTCTCGTACCGACAGGCTCACCATC
>JBCKZY010000025.1:0-19972 GCA_038918635.1 Thermodesulfovibrionia bacterium
AGGCGGTGAATAAGTGGAATGCATTTAAAAACAGTTGACAGTTGCATGAAAAACAACAGTTGACGGTTGACGGTCAACTGCATTATAAATGTTTGAAGACAGAATACTTGACAGCCTGGATAAGGTTTCGGATGTAATCAGGTTCAACCCCGCCGGTTGTCTGAGGATGCGCTTCAAAAAAAGCACATGCAGCATATGCAGGGACCGCTGCCCGAACGAATCCATCAGTCTGGAGAAGGGATTACAGGTCAACAGAGAGACGTGCACGGACTGCATGCTCTGCATATCGGTCTGTCCCGCCGACGGCCTTGTGGCAGAGGAGCGCAAATTCTTTTCGGCGCTGAAAAAGTTAAGGGAGGTGCCGTCGCCTGTTCTGGGATGTGCTGAAAAGGTTAACGCCGGTGCCCATGCGAGGACATTCTGCTTTGGTTCCCTCTCAGAAGAGCACATCATTCTCCTCTCTATTGCTGTGGGAGAACCGCTTCAGATCAATCTGACGGAATGCGCGTCATGCAGGAACTCCTTTATACCCGGCGTTCTGAAGGAGAGGCTGAAAAAGGCGGGCACCGTCGAATCGCTGGGCCTCGCGGATAAGATACTGCTAGTGGAAGACGTGAGCGAAATCCGCTTCAGGGACGTCTGCTGTGACCGGAGGGGTTTTTTCGAAGCCATGAAAAAAAACGCCTTCAAGGGGGTTGCATCCATGATAGACTCTTCTGTCAAGAAAGGCCCGGCACGGAAGTACTCTGAAAAGAAACTGCCTTTTAAAAGGAAACTTTTTAACATCGCGTTATCAAAGCTTGATGTTATTTCAATAAAAGAACTTATCGCGGTATATTATTATGATCTTTCTTTCGCGGACAGTTGCGACCAATGTGGCGTGTGCGCCGCGATGTGCCCTACGGGGGCGCTGAAGACCGGGCCGCTGAATGCAACGGAAGATGCAGGAGATGCCGGGCGGAGCCTGCTCTTCAACAGTTCTCTCTGCAGCGGCTGCAGCCTCTGTTCTGATTTCTGCTTAAACCGTTCGATCTCCCTCATTCGCGGTATCTCATCGGGCGATCCCTTTTCGTTCGTCATCAAGACCCAAACGGAGGAGGCTGAAGTTGAATCATAAGTAGAAACCTGATAGTGCAAAGGTTGAGCGATTCCCGATTCACGTACAAATAATGGCTGCTTTTTCGTCATTCTCCCTATTCATCCTTCTTAGTTCAGCCTTCGTAGCACTTCGGCGAAGCAGGCTACTACGTAGAACGGGCAAATCGTGACCCCCGAAGTAGAACCCGGGAAAGGCCCGAAGAATCGGGCGTCTTAAACTGGGCTGCGACAGGCAATTAAATGTTGTTGCCCGCATTGCTGATAAATCGCTCAATTCAGGTTAGACTTTTTGTAAGTATTGTGCCATAATATTTTTTGCTTTTTCAGGGGATGAAGGGCCCACTTATTCCAATGGGAGGAACAGTTCCTTTCATTAGTAAAGAGGGCTTACGATGGATCCCCGTAAAATTAATACCACGGGACCCCCGAAGGAGAACTCGGGACAGGCCCGATGAATCGGGATCTCCGTTTCACTACGATAGGCGGGACAGACCTCATTCCGACGGCGGTGAGAGTCATCTCTTTTCTTCCGGCTGAAGAACAGGCATGAAATGCGGTCTTCTCATAGCTGTAGTTGGTCTTAATAGCATAGGTGTTATCTGAGTCCTGTAAATACTGGACTTTCAGGTTGAACGAAACTCGTATAAATATTAACGGATTACTGATATGATTGGTTATTAAATTAATAACGAGGTGAAAGATATGTTGAAAGTCAGGAGATATTACCGTAATAAAATGGTCAACCCGGTGGACTTCAGCGTGATGCTCTTTCTTCTGATCACCTGTCTGTCAGTCCCCTCTTTCTCCATTGCCGGAGACGATCCATGTTTAAAGTGTCATAAGTCGATAGCCGGGCAGAAGGTAGTACATGAGGCGCTTTCTGAGGGCTGTACGTCCTGTCATTCCGAGATCGATACTGACAAGGTGCCGCATAAGGTGACGGGAGAGAACGCAAAGGGACTCTCCCTCGAGGGATCCGATATCTGTTATGAATGCCATGAAGCATCGGCTTTTGAGAATAAGGTTGTTCACGGGGCTCTTGAGGAGGGCTGTACTGGATGCCATAACCCCCACTCCTCAAATAAGGGGAAACTGCTTTTATCACCCGCTCCTGAATTATGTTATAAATGCCACGACAAGTTCGAGGGTAAAGTGGTGCATGGACCTGTGTCAGAAGGCGAATGCCTGGAATGCCACACCCCGCACTCCGGCAGCAAGGCGAAACTGCTTTCCAATAACCCGCCGGACCTCTGTTTCACCTGCCATGACAGTGAGATGTTTAAGGGCCGGATTGTACATTCTCCCGTTGCCGGAGGCAAGTGCATTTCCTGTCATACCGCCCATGCCGGCGCGAAGTTTCTGCTGCCAGGGAGTCCGAATGCAGCATGCAAGGGCTGTCATGCCGGTCAGGCCAACGGAAAGCATGTTCTGTCAGGCTTCGGGGGAGGAGGACATCCTGTCGATAGTAAAGATGACCCAAGTAGTCCCGGCGAAAAAATGAGCTGCCTGAGCTGCCACTTTCCGCACAGCTCAGATATCGCAAGGCTCCTCGTTGTCCGCGGTGTGTGCAGGAAATGCCACAAGTATTGATGGGGATAATACACTAAATATCAGACAGGATATACAGGATAAACAGGGATGTAACTAAATGAAAAATAAGAATAAATCCTGGGCTCGACTGAGCTCAGCCGAATGTCTCAATCCTTTCAAAATTTATATAATTTCCTATAAATTGAAAAACGCTGGATCGGGTATGAATTTTGCATATAATTACGGAGAACACAGATTAAGCTGTTCGCACGGTTTAAAGATTGATGGACTCGTAAAAAGTCCAAAAACCCCCTCTCCCTTGACGGGAGAGGGTTGGGGTGAGGGTGAAAAAGGTTTTATTTCAAATATTTATATCCCCCTCCCCTTAATCCCCTCCCACCAGGGGAGGGGAAACAAGACTTTTTACGAGCTTGTCAATATTTGAACGGTGAACTGATAACTGTGAACTGTATTTAACATGAATAGACCATAACGAAAGGTAATTGTGAGGACTATGATGATTTATAGACAAAGGGACAAAAAGATAAGAACTGGAATTATTTTTTTTATTATGGGAGTGCTCATTCTTTTTTCGGGATGTGCCACACAGGGGCCTCAAAAGCCTTCAGGGAATTTCGTCTGGCCTCCTCCTCCGGAGACCGCCAGGATTAAGTGGCTTACCCAATGGTCTGACAGATTTGATTTCGGACGTCCCAATGCCATGTTTACCCTGCTTGTTGGCGAGGAACAGATAGAGCGTCTGCAACGACCCAACGGTGTCGTGGCAGATTCAGCCGGCAGCGTGTATGTAGCCGATTCAGAGCTTGCGGCAATATTCGTGTTCGATCAGGAGAAAGGGGCCTTGCGATTTATCGGACAAAACACCCTCTCGACCCCGATAGATCTGGCGCTCGACGAAAAGAGAGGGATATTGTTCGTATCCGATTCAAAGGCGGCAAAGGTGTATGGCCTGGATAAGAATACTGGCAACGTTGTTATGGCGATGGGCGCTCCCGGTGAATTTCGAAACCCTTCGGGTCTGGCATATGACGACCAGAGGGAACGGCTTTATCTTTCGGATACGCAGAACCACACCGTCCGGGTCTTCGACAAAAATGGCAGGCCCCTCCTGAAGTTCGGGCAAAGGGGGAGCGGTGACGGTGAATTTAATTACCCGAGCTACCTCGCTCTTGATAAACAGGGGCGGCTCTATGTCGTTGACACCCTGAATTTCAGGATCCAGGTTTTTGACTCAGACGGGCAGTTCATCAGGAAATTCGGCTCTCTCGGAGATACATTGGGTTCTTTCACAAGGCCCACTGGCATTGGTCTGGATTCCGATGGACACGTTTATGTCGTTGACTCTGCTTTCAATAACTTCCAGATCTTTGACGAAACCGGAACCCTGCTTCTCCCGGTTGGTAACGTGGGAAGGGGCCCGGGGCAGTTCTTCCTTCCCACGGGTATGTACATCGACAGGCAGGACAGAATATACATAGCCGATGTCTTCAACTGGAGGATCCAGGTTTTTCAGTACCTTAAGGTGAATGAGTAGGTTTGATTATGAACATGTAACGCTGGATACTTTTTACTATGCGTCATTTATTCATAATACAAAAGGAATTGACCCCGGGTGAAAAATATAGGCGTAGCTGTATGGATAGTTACAGCCGTCTTCATTTTTTTAGTGATTTATCCATTCTTCAGGGCTGAGGCGCGGATGTCGGATCCTTATCCCAAGAGATTAAGTTTAAGGGGTATAGCTGAACTGACATATCGCGATTACGGCACCCGAACGGAGTCGGGTGGGAATAGCTCGGATGGGGGGAGGACAGATTTTGAACAGAAATATTCTCTCATAGTGAAAGGGATTGTTTACGACCCAAGACTGATTACTTATTCCGGGCGTGTGACATTAAGGGACAATGATTCGGAAGGAAAGTTTGACCTGAGAGACGTAAGCAGTTCCAGGGACATCAATTATAACCTGTCCGCCGACTTCCTTCCGTACAGGCCTATTTCTCTGAGCATATACGCTTCAAAGACGGACGCCACAGCACAGGTTTCAAACGCTGAGCCTTATGACGCCTCTTCTAGGTTCTATGGCGCTACTCTGCGAATTACTCACAGGGCCCTGCCGATTGTGAGAATAAAATACAATCATTGGGACTACAGCACTAACAGAAGATTGGTCGGGACTGAGAATAATCAGTTCGAGGTCGATGTCCGGGGCAACCTTAAAGCGATAAAGACGAGATATCTCCTGAGATATGTCTCGTCAGAATATTCGAGTGCTGTACGGAGTTATAACTCCTATCATCTGAGGGGTTTTTCAGACACGTTGATAAAGAAGGAACATATCCTCCGCAACACCCTGCATTATTCCGACCTGGACCTCTCAAAGTTCGCCTCCGTCAAGACCGAACTTGAGGTGTACCCGTTTAAGCGCTTTTCACACGTCTACAGTTACCAGTATGACCACATTGAATCATTAAAGTTCGACTCCAGTTCGTACAAGACAGCCGCCAGATGGGTCAACAGGCTGTCGGATAATCTCACCGCCAGGGCTTCGGTCGGATATGGCACGACGAAGAGTGAAAACAACGATGAAGACGAAAAAGACAACTTCTATACTCTCGGCGCCGGGGTAAAATACTGGAAGCGTATTAATGGTTATGATCTCAGATCGAACTATTCTTTTTTGATAGCCAGGAAACGTGAAACGACCATGGGTGACCGGCTGGACCGGAAAATTTCCTATCATAGCCTCGGCCTGGGGTTCCTGACCCGGAAACTCAGACCTTTCAAGCTGTATGGGGATTACGACTTTTATCTTCTTAATGCGGACGTGGAGGATTCGACCGTTCATATCGTCAGGACCGGCGTTACCGGACGGGGCCCGAAGAGGGCCTACTGGACCCTGGAAGGGTTTTTTCAATGGGTTGATCGCAGTATCTCCGACCCTGCGGCAGACCTGGGAGGAGCGTTCCTCCCCCATTTTGAAGAAGGCGATTCCCAGGATGTACGGGTGGAGATCAGATATCCGCTCTCGTTTAACGGATTGTCGGTCAGCGTCAACGGTGGATATAAGTTCTTGCAGACGGAAAACAATGGAAACACGGAGGCATATTATACGGCAAGTCTCAGATATCGTCTCTTGAGGAACCTCCTGCTTTTGGCCAGAGGGAAGGTCATAAGGTACGAATTTGAAGAGGCGTTCCGCGACAAGGAGACGAGGGACCTCTCGCTGGACCTGCGCTACTGGATAGGGAGGACCTTCCTTAACTTCGAACTCGGGCATTTCCGGGAAGAAGATGATTTCGGCCTTTCCGAAACAAGGAGAATAATTCTGACTTTAAGGAGGATCTTCTGAAGCTTCGTCTATATCTGATACTCCTCGGCACAATTTTCTGCATCGCGTCCTGTGTCGGTACATACCCGGTTAACGGTAGGAGTTCGATGGAGGACTCCCGGGAAAAGGGTCCAGGAATTGTCTGGCCTCCTCCTCCCCAGACCGCAAGAGTGAGATATCTTGGAAGCCTTTCTTCGCCGGGAGATGTAGGCGTGAAGGCGTCATGGGTCAGAAGGACCATCAACGTGGTCTTTGGTAATGAGGTCAACTGGCAACGCATGATCCGTCCTTACGGCGTATTTGCCGACAGGGACAGGGTATACGTGACAGACCCGGGCGCTGGAGTTTTTCATGTATTTGATCTCACAGAGAAGAGCTATTTCATGGTATCCGGGGCAAAGGGTACGAGGCTTGTCTCGCCCATTGGGATTGCAGCTGATGTGGACGGAGATATATACGTATCAGATTCGGTCCTCGGAAGAGTCATGGTCTTCAATAGAAAAGGCGCTTATCTCCGGGATATCGGGTCCATGGAATTTTTCACAAGACCCGCGGGTATCGCCCTGGACAACGATAGAGTATATGTTGTAGATACATACAGACATGAGGTTCTTTCCTTTGATAAAGGAGAGGGGACCCTCCTGTTCCGTATTGGAGGCAAGGGCATAAGCCCGGGGAAGTTCAACTTCCCTACAAATATCTTCGTGGGGAAAGATGGGAGCCTGCTGATCACCGATTCCCTGAACTTCAGGGTACAGATCTTCAGCAGGAACGGGGATGTGATTGATGTGTTCGGAAGGCACGGAGACGGTTCTGGAAATTTTTCAAAACCGAAGGGCATTGCGTCAGACTCGGAGGACCATGTGTATGTGGCCGACGCTGATTTCGATATCATCCAGATCTTCGATAGAGAAGGAAGACTCCTGCTCGGATTCGGTTCTTCGGGCCGCGGGCCGGGTGAGTTTGTCCTTCCCGCAGGAATTCATATAGACTCTGAGGACAGGATCTATGTAGCGGACTCCTATAACGGAAAGGTCCAGATGTTTCAATATATCAGGGAGAAGGAATAAGGTAACCGTTTTACGGTTGACAGTTTACAGTTGACGGTTGAAAATACTAACTGCTCAGATAACCACAGCCAATAGAAGGCGTTTCAAAGCGATGGCACAGAGGAACGATTCTTGTCTCGGCGAGTCGCCTGAGGAGATTGGACAGGCTCAATCAAGCACTGACATAGGAGTATTCCTTGATGAAAAGTATGAGGAACGGGAGAGATAAAATGAGAACTCTGCACATTGCTATCTGTGTTATACATGTTGTATTTTGCATTGCGTTCATAACCCCTCAGACTGTTTCGGCGTCAGGAGTTAAGGACACGAAGCATAACCTTTCGGTATCAGGTCCGGGCCCGATTATTGCGCTTTTTGAGGAGCAGGTCTGCGTTTTTTGTCATACTCCACATAACTCGCACCCGGAGACGCCCCTGTGGAACCATGATCCCTCTGCCGAGGAAAATTATATTAATTATTCGAGCGCTACCCTTCAGGCTTATGCCACCGAGGCGGAAGCCCCGCAGATTGATGGGTTTTCGAAACTCTGCCTCGGTTGTCACGACGGGACTATCGCCCTTGGCGCCGTAGCAAGCAGAGAGAGCGATATCGGGATGGTGACTATACCTGATGTTGTGGAATTCGGTATCCTGGGACCTTCAGCTTCGGGGTATCTGGGTACTGACCTTTCCGGAGGGCATCCGATCTCATTTATATTTGACGCCGCGCTGGCAGCCTTGAGAAACTCTCAACCGGCGCTCTCGAAGCTGAATTGGCCGATCAACGATCCAGACGTGAAGCTGTATCCGACACAGGGGGCCTTGGGAGTTCAATGCTCCTCGTGCCACGACCCGCACCGGAACTGGGCGGTAGGAGGATGGCCGCCGCTCTGGAGGAAAGAAACGCATGACGACGTCTGTCTTGTCTGCCATGAATCTACTGATCCGATTGGTCACTGATACTGAATCCGGCAATTACGGAATAGGCGGGTAATGACAAAAGCTGTATAAAAAAAGAGGATGACATAATGAACTACCCCGCAGTCCCGATGATTCGGGACGAGGTATCAAAAAACAAAGATGTCATTCCCCGATTCATCCTTCGCAGTTCAGCCTTCGTAGCACTTCGGCGAAGCAGGCTGCTACGGAGCCGTGTACCGTACGGTACATGGCGGAGAACGGATAAATCCCCGAAGAATCGGGACAGGCGGGACAGGCGGGACAGGCCCGCTCACCCGTTGCTTCATCCGCTACTAGCGAGACAGGCCCCGAGGCGAGAAAGACATGCGGGCCTGTCCCGACATTATCGGGGAATGACGGGAAAAGCATTTCCTTCCACACTATTCCCTGATGAGCCTATTTTTATTTTAGTTACATCCCTGTTTATCCTGTAAATCCTGTCTAAATATTTAAATAATTTCCTATATAAATGAACTACCCGAGGTATCATGTCATACCCGTGCTTAAGGCACCTACTGTTGGTGAAGCTTGCCCTGTACCATACGGTTCAGGGCTTGTCCCAGCAGGAAGTAAGCAGGGAACGGGTATCCAGAGAGCAAACAGTCTGGATTCCCGATTCCCGACTTTATCGGGACAAGCTCAGTCGGGAATGACGGACAAAGGAGTAAATCATTACCCCCGATGCAAAGCATCGAGGAATTCTTTTGATTAAAAAAGGGCGGGCTTTTCGCCCGCCCTATTCTAAAGACTCTGATCAGTATGTTTTTATCTATGGGATTATTGTGCAATCATGGCTCAGTTTGACAGAGTGCGTCACAGCCGTCCAAAGGTGTCGTGTTACCGTCATCACACGTCTCGCCGAATTGAACTACATTGTTACCGCAGACCGGGGCAACATAAAAAATGGTTATCGTAGCTGTATCCGTTCCTCCAGCAGTATCAAAAACATTAATATCCACGGTGGTATCCGCGCCAACATTCGAAAAATCGATCGTGACTTCGATATTAGAAGAGTTGTACCACTCTGCGGAATCAGTTGGATCGCCGCAAAGGCCATTACCAAAAAGGTCATTACATGCAACGAAAAGATTAGTTGATGTTGACACATAAAAAGGAGTTCCTCCTGAAATGAGGAAATCAAGAGTGTTATCAGATGCATTTGTGGCGATACTGGCAGAAGGAGGAAATATTTCCAAAGGTTGCGGCTCTACTACAGGCGGCTCTACTACCTCCATCAATACTTTTACCTGTACAGTATCTGATACATCGCCTGATGTAGCGGTAATAGTTGAGGTGCCGAAATCTTCCAGATCCGCATAAAATGTAACTTCAGCAATACCGTCTTTCGTCTGCGCAAACGGTTCAACAAAACCATGGTCAGCGCCGGCTGTTACTGCAAAACTGACCGCTGTCCCGTCAGGCACGAATGTTCCGGCCGAGGTCCTCACGTATGCGGCAATTGTGGAGTTTGCTCCAAGTTCCACACTCGTAGGATTGGCGGTTACTTCAATTGTCTCAATTACTACCGGCTCAATGAAGAGGGTGACAAGGTTAAATGCGTCTATGCCATCGGGGGGGTCGTCAAGGTCAACAGAAGCGGTCACATTAAAGAGCGTCTGGATGTCCCTCTCGGCGGTAGGGATGACCTTTAAGAATACTGAGGCCTCACCGTCCGAGTTTGTATAGGCCGTATTTCCAAAGAGAAAGATCACCTCACACGTACTGCCGCTGGAACAGGTCCCGTCCTCTCCGTTTTTCCAGGGAACATCAGCCCCGAAGGTAACCAGGCTGTTTGATTGTGGATCATCGCTAAGGGTAACCGTCGCGGTAATCTCAACAATATTGTCATCCGGATTCTCCAGCAGTATGTTATCATAATCACCATCTCCCTGAACCTCAAGTTCAAGTCCGGGGATAGACTCGGGCGAAGCAAATGACGGAGGCCATTCATCAGACGATGCAAAGTAAACGGTCCTTGAGTCCCTTGACTGATTTATCGCCTCATCCACCTCGGCCCTTAGAGTTACAAATCCTTCAGATGATGAGAAGACGGCAATAGTAGCGATGCCTAATGAGTTGGTCTTTACCACTGTTGTGCCAGCCGCGGCGATTACGGCGCTGGCCGAATAAGGGGTCTCCAGTGTACCGATAGGTGATATGTTAGTAAAAATGACGGGTTCGTCCTTAAGTGAATTCCCGTTACCGTCAAGCACTGTCGCGTGAAATAACACTTGTGTTTTGGTCTGCACGGTAGACTTCCCTGCAACAAGCTGGACTACAGACGCGACCCCCGGATTATTGCCTTCAGGTCCACTGGATATGCCAGAACCGGAGCCGCAGCCGGTAAGCGAAACTCCTATGATTAAAAGTGCTGTTGACAGTAAAAAATTTTTCATTATTTATCCTCCAGTTTAATTCCGGATTCATCCGCCTCAGGCGGACAAGGGCCCGCTTGTCCCGATATATCGGGGAATAACTCTTAACCCTTAAGTATAAATATAATATCTATCTTGATAGCGTCGTAAAAAGTCCGATCTACTGCGTTGCAGCGCATTTTAAAATCCTCGACATACTATATGTATAGTCTCGGCTTTAAAAATACACTACGCCTTGTATATCGAAATTTTTACTTAGCCATCCTATGACTTTTTACGAGTGTATCATCTTAATATTTCGGAAGTGACAATTGTTATGGTATCAGTCTATATAATACTGTCATTCCCGCTTAGCCTGCCCCGATATATCCATTCTCCGTAGCACTGCGAAGGATGAATCGGGGAATGACACCAAACCTTAAAATGACTCTAACAATAATTCCAGTCATCGAGCCAGATATCATATTCAACCGAGCCAGATATCATCTTCAACCTTGAAAGATCCTGAATCACCATACGCATTCACATACCCGCACTGAAATCTCACTACATAATGTCGTGGACTAAACGTAGGGAAGTCAGGGAAGTGAAATTCTGCATCGCTCCACCACTTTCTATTTCTCTGAATATCCATCATCTCAACATTACAGTCATTAATACCATTCTGAATAGTACAGTTCGGATAGATGGTCATGTTCTCAATTATAGGGGCATCAGGATTTTCGTTTCCCTTCAGGTACGTTATTGTACACTCTTCAACACTAGCGGGGAAGGGATCAAATGCAACAGGTGCTGCCTGTATAATCAGGGTCGCGTTTATTGCAACATCAATTTCGCCGCCTGCCCCTCCCCCGGTAACACGCACAGACTGGATAAGTATACCTGTCTTGTCACTATCAGAGCCGGGTGCTCCTTCAAGGCCACCGCAGCCTGAAAGGATAATGATAAAACCTAACAGTATCAGGCACACAACTTTATAATACTTATTCATTGTTCCTCCCGCATTTATAATAAACTTATTTTTCGAAAGCTATAATCTGAGGTGTAATAAAAATTATAAGTTCAGAAGTTGTAGTGCTGTCCAATTCCTTCCTGAATAACCACTTAAGTCCCGGCACTCTTGATAATAAAGGCACTCCATCAACTGATTGCGCCTCGCTTTTCTTAAATATACCGCCAATAACAAGTGTATCACCATTCCTGATAAGGACTCTTGTCGTAGCATTGGTTGTTTCAATGGCAGGCTCACCGTTAGTAAGTTTACTGAAGTTGACTTCATCCTTGTCGATTTTTACATCCAGCAGAACTGTTCCGTCAGGGGTTATATGAGGAGTAACATTAAGACTTAGTTGAGCATCCATAAATTTGGTGTCGCTGGCCCCATCTTTGAAGCTTTTATAAGGGACTTTTGTACCCTGACTTATCATAGCCGTCTCGTTATTCATCGTTATAACTCTGGGGCTTGATATGATCTTTCCATTACCGGATGTCTCCATAGCGGAAAGCTGTATATCCAGGGCCCTTAGCGCGCCCGCGCCCAGGTATCCGAAACCTAAAGCGGCTCCTGAACCCGCGCCGACAGCGGCCGGAAGGTTGACAACAAACGGATTGAGGGTCGCAAAACCTGCACCGTCAGTAGTCCAGCTTTGCACCTGTGTATTGGCGCTCGGCCTGACATCGCCTCCCCACTGTATGCCAAAATCCTTTAGAAAATTTACATTCACCTCGACTATCCTGGCGTTTATGCTCACCTGATGTTCGGGTCTATCCAGCCTTTTAATAAGCTCTGCATATTTTGGGTGGTTTTCCTCAACATCCTTTATTATCAAAATACTGGTTCTTTCATCAATGCTTATGGAACCCCTCTTGGTGAGAATCTTTGCGCCTTTGATCGATTTTTCAATATCCTTGGCCTGGGAAAAGTTGATCGGATAGAACTCTGTCGTCAGGTTACCGGCCTTCTCCTGAGACTCTTTGGCCTTGGCACGCGCCGATTCCTCCTGTGACAGTGCGGAAGTCGTGGCAATACGCATAATATTACCATCCACCCTTTTGTCCAGGCCGTAATTCCTGAGAATTGCATCAAGCGCCCTGCCCCAGGGAACATCCTTAAGCTTTATCGTGATCTTTTCCTTGATCTTCTGACTCACTACAATATTACAGCCATCGCTCATATCGGCAATGAATGTTAAAGCCTGAGTCAGATCGGCATCCTGATAATCAAGATCTATCTTCCTTCTGATTAACTCCTCATCATTACAGGGGCTGGTTTTATCCTCAACAGCGACCTCATCAGCAGTCTCCTCTTTCTCGGCTAACATAGTCTCTTCCATAGCGACTGAAACAGGAACTTCGCCCGATATGTTAAAAGAGACAATAACCTGCTCGCCATCGGAGGAGACATCATACTCCGCTGACTCATCGATATCAAATACAATCCTGGCCTTATCAGTATATTGACCTATTCTTATGCCCTTGACAGGCGGCTCAAAGACCGTGGGCGCTTCAACCGAAGAGGTAATATCAGGAATATCCAGAACAAGTTTATTGTTATCGGACTGAAAGACATTGCTGGTCATAGGCCCATTGCCGGTTATTGTCACAAGCAGCCTGTCCCCGGCCCTGCCCACATCTATACTGTTTATGGTATCAGCCCCTCCGGCAACCTCCATCACGACAGCAGTATCTTCAACCTCTTCCGTATCATCAGCTTCCGGGTTAACAAACGCAATGACAAGAGAATTTCCCTCCTGTACCGGCTCCGGATTTACAGGAACGGTCAGAGAGATCACAAGCTTTATCTCTTCATTCGTCCCCTCCCCCGTGGAAGGGATTATCTCCATAACACCAGCCCTGTCAATTACCATCTTTTCTTTAAAATTGCCTAAAGAAGCTCCCTGAAATTCAACATTGATCGAATAGGGGTCTGGTTTATATATGGTATAATCCAGTGTAGCTGTACTATCGATAGCTATCTCTGTCCTGCCGTCAACCTCTCTCACATCTATCCCGGTAATCTCCGGTATTACTTCAGACCATGCACCTGACAAAGGCAGACATACCGCAAAGAATATAGCTAATAAAAATAAAAGACTCTTCCTGAATATCATTATTTTTCCCCCTTATGGAGTTCTAATATTATCTGCCTGGATTTAAGATTACCAAAAGGATCTGTGAGTTCCTCTCTTGTAATCACTTCATTAGGTGTTATATCTTCGATCGTACCATTATTGAAACCGATTGAAACACCTTTATTAACTGTAAAAGACTTATTGTCAGGGGATTGAATCAATGCGAAATACTGACCGCCTTTCCTGGCGATGCCCTGCACCACAAAATCACTGATGTCATAACTCTCCAGAGTGCCTGTTGTCTTAAGGCCATCCCTGGATGCTCTACCTTTAGCCTCAATAAGAGCCTTAAAGGGGTCCCGTCTATCTCTACGGTTATAAACATAACCAGAGTCACCCTTATCCTTCTTCTCTTCAGGTGCCGGTATCTCCTGCGCAACCTCAACCATCTGCTGAGCAGGCTGAACCGCTTTCTTTTCCAACGCGGGTTTTGAGCTTTTCTTGCATCCATATGATAAGGTCAGGACAATCACCAAAACAAACAGTAACCCCGAAAAAAGCCCGAGCGTCCTTCCTGATCTGTCTTTCTCTTTAATTTTCATCTGCACTCGCGGCCATCTCCTCAGGAGTGAGGGCGCCAAACGTAACAGCAGTAAAATTGGCATCAGTAAGCTTCCCTTCTTCAGCTACACCCCTTCTTGCTTCCTTAATGGTTATACCAGTTATATTTACGATCCGTTTAAGCCTGCTGATGTAGCTGAAGAAAGAGCCGAGGTTATGATAGTCCGTCGCAACCTGAACCTGAACGGGGATCTCGGCATACAGCCTGTCTTGAGAAATTTTCCTTGCACCGGGCTTCCATAAAATAATATCAAGCCCTGAGGTCACTCCCAGGTCAGAAATCTGCTTAAGGAGAATTGAAACCTCTTTACCCTCAGGCAGCTGCTCCTGTAGAGCCTTTAGGTTTAACTTAAGTATGGCGTTTTCAGCCTTGAGTGTCTCCAGCATCCTTACCTTTACTTCGCCGTTTGCTATTTCACTATCAAGTTTCGAAACCTGCGCGTTGAGAGAATTAATCTCCTTGTTCTTCGGAATATACGTAACATACACAAATATCCCAATAATGATAACTGAAACAACAAATGGAATAAGCACCTTTACATAAGGCGGCAGTTTATCAAGACCAATCTTAATTGCCATATTAAATTTTCATCCTGAAGTTTAATTTAAACCCGTAAATCGTTGCATCACCGACTTTCTTTTGCCTCGATTCAATAAGTGTGACACCGGTAATATATTTCGATCCCTTGAGGTTCTGTACATAATTGACCAGGTTGGGATTTGTGAACGCAAACCCCTCGAGACTAACCACGCCGCCTTTATCAGCTAACGAAGTAATCCATACACCTTTAGGCAAAAGCTCACTCACCTCGTCAAGGAGCCTCAGAGGCAACCCCTGATTCGCCTTCAACTGCTCAATAACCTTATTCTTAAGCCTGTAAAGCTCGTTATCTTTTTCATAATCCTCAACTTCCTTGAGTTTCACTTTCAGTTCGGCCAGTCTACTCTCTTTGATTACCTTATCAGACTTTATAGAATCAATCTGGTTGTTAAGGTGAAAGAATAATATCACCATAACTATGACAGCCAATACCCCAAACGCAATACCCGGGACAAACCGGTTGTCAAGTTTAAAGGCCTTTTTTCTGCGTTTTCCAGGGAGAAGATTGATCTTTATCATCTGTCTCCAACCCTCCTTAACGCAAGACCCACAGCGATAGTTACAATAGGTTCAATCTTCTTAAGATACCCCTTATCAAACCTGTCCGGGATATCTATATTCCTGAATGGTTCAATAAGCTGAACGCCTACGCCCAGCCTTTCTGAAAGCAGGGGAGCAAAATCTTTCACCAGTGCGCCTCCACCGCTGAATATAACCTCGTTCACATCCTCATTACTGGCAGTGCTCCTGAAATAATCAAATGATCTTGATATCTCCGCGATAATCTCCTCAGAGGTAGAGATAAGCACCGATGAAACATCCTCCTGCGATATACCTTCAACAGCCTCACCCCTTTTAAGTTTCTCGGCGTTATCATAAGAGATGGTAAACTCTTTTTGCAGGGCCTCGGTTAGTACATTACCCCCGATAGAACTGTCTCTTGTAAAAACAGAGACCCCGTCCTTGAGGATATTCATATTAATAGTGCTTGAGCCAATGGTGACAAGGGCAATATTCTCCTCGGGGATAATCTCATAATTGGTTTCATAAACATTCTCAAGAGCAAATACGTCCACATCGACTATTACGGGTTTAAGCCCTGCATCCTTAACAACAGAAACGTAATCGTTAATCTTATCCTTCTTGACCGCAATAACAAGGACATCCATCTGACCCTCTTCTGTCCGTCTGCCAAGAACCTGAAAGTCAACGTCCACATCTTCGATATCAAACGGAATATACTGCTCCGCTTCAAACTTTATGGATTCATCCAGTTCTTCATCGGTCATCAGGGGCAGGGTTATCCTCTTCGTGATTACAGACGAATGGCCTGAAACGGACAGCACAGTATCTTTAACCTTGATATCGGAATTCGTGATAAGTTCTTTGATGGCTTCAACAACACGTAAAGAGTCCAGGATAGAACCATCAACTATTAATTCAGGCTGGAGTGTCACGATACCTATTCGCTCAAGCTGGTATCCGTCACTGACTTCGTTAAGCTGAACGACCTTGATATGTTTTGAGCCGATATCGAGACCGATTATTCCTTTATTCCCAAATAGCATATTGTATAATGAAATCAAAAAAAAGCATTATTGTCAAGTAAAATATTTTATTGCATGAAATTAAGTGGAGATTCGTTTCATATAACGACTCTCCATAAGTTTAATAATCATGCTAAAAAAAATAAAAATATGTGATTGAAATCACGTAACTATTCAGGTTCACACCCACGAGCCTCGCCAAAGGCGGGTTGACAGAAAAAAATTAACACCTTTCTTATTTCTAACGGCAATCAGTTTGTCTTCCCAGGTTACAGATCATATTGTTAATGCATTACTTAAATAATAAGTTATCTATCCTTCATAGAACAAGCCTTGACAAAGGTTGATGGCGTCGTAAAAAGTCCGATCTACTGCGTTGCAGCGCATTTTGAAATCCTCGACATACTATATGTATTGTCTCGGCTTAAAAAATACACTACGCCTTGTATATCGAAATTTTACTTAGCCATCCCATGATATTTTACGAGTGCATCAAATATTGATGCACTCGTAAAAAGTCCAGAAACTCCCTCTCCCTTGACGGGAGAGGGTTGGGGTGAGGGTGAAAAAAGTTTTATTTCAAATGCTTATGTCCCCCTCCCCTTAATCCCCTCCCACCCCGAAGCGGGTCTCCGCGAAGGGTCGCTCCGACAGGGGAGGGGAAACAAGACTTTTTACGAGTGCATCAAGGTTAACCCAACTCTTTAACGAAATACACGGGTTAATTACTTCCGCCAGAAATGAGGAACAAACAGAACTATGACAGTATAGATCTCAAGCCTGCCGATCAACATACATAATATTAGTACCCATTTTCCTTGAACAGGGATGGCGGAATAATTATTCGCAGGTCCCGCCTCCCCAAGGGCAGGCCCAACATTTGACATCGCTGAGATCACAGTTGTAACAGACGTTACCAGGTCAACTCCCATCATGGTCATACATAAAGAGGCAAACACGGATATAAGAATAAAGAGGAAAAGATATCCCCATATACCGCCGATTGTCTCCTTTGGCAGGCTCTTACCATCCAGCTTCAGCGCAGATACTGCGTGGGGGTGTATTAAGTGATAAAGCTCCCTGTAAGCCTGTTTAAATATCAGCAGTATCCTGACCTGCTTCATCCCGCCTCCTGTTGAGCCGACCATCCCTCCAAAAAACATGAGACATATCAGAAGCAGCTGAGTAAAGAACGGCCACATCTCATAATCAGCGGTAGCATATCCGGTTGTTGTCATAATTGAAGCAACCTGAAAAGTCGCGTAGCGAAGGGCCTCTGATACCGATGAATAATTACCTGATAAGATCAAACTGAATGTAACAACAATGCTCGATAACAGTACAACCGAACAGTAAAACCTGAATTCAGTACTCCTGGTAAACCTTGAGAGTTTCCCTCGAAGGGCGTAGAAGTGAAGAGAGAAGTTGACGCCTGCAAGGAGCATAAACAGGGTAATTATGAAGTCTATGTACGCGCTTTGAAAAAACGCTATGCTCTCGTTCCTTGTTGAGAACCCCCCTGTAGCCATTGTAGTAAACGCGTGACATACGGCATCGAAAACACTCATCCCTCCAAGCATAAGGAGAAGGGCAAGGGTCAGCGTGAGCCCCGCATAGATATACCAGAGGGACTTGGCTATGTCGAGTATTCTGGGCCTGATCTTCTCGACTCCGATATCAGGCACCTCTGCCTTAAACAACTGCATACCGCCTACACCCAGCATTGGAAGGATAGCTATTGAGAGCACTATTATCCCCATGCCTCCTATCCACTGGGTAAGGCTCCTCCAGAGCAGAATACCACCCGGAAGACCTTCGATATCTCTGAAGACAGAGGCGCCGGTTGTTGTAAAACCGGACATGGACTCAAAATAAGCGTCAGTAAAAGATACTGCGACTCCCGAAAAAATATACGGGAAAGAACCAAACAGGGACATGATCAGCCAGCTTATCGTCACAACGGCAAAACCGTCTCTGTGCTTAAGCTCAACATTTCTCTGGCTCCTGTTAACAAAATAAAGGAGCAGTCCGGAAAATAGTGTAAGCACTAATGATACGACTAACGCTGAAGTATCCTCCCCTTTATAGAGAGAGTACAAAAGAGGCAACAGCATGAAACCTGAAGAGAATACCAATACAATACCGGCAAGATTTAAAACAAGGCGGATATTCATTGAAGGAGTTTTTCAACCTGCTTAATAGAATCTTTGAGTGTAAACACGATCAGTTTATCATTGTTTAATATCCCGTCACTACCGGAGGGTATGATAACATGGTCATCACGAATAATAGCCCCTATCAGTGCCCCCTTTGGAAGCTCAATCTCGCTTAGGGTCCTGCCGATCAGTATTGAACCCTCCTTAACCTCTGCTTCCATAATCTCGGCCCTGCCCTCCGCTATTGTAGTCAGTGATACAATATTGCCGCCCCTGACATGCTTTAGAATCGAACTGGCTGTAATCAGACGGGGACTCAGGACCGTCTCCAGTCCCAGGTTATTGGCAAGCTGCAGGTAGTCTGTCCTGTTGACAATGGTGATTACTTTTTTAGCCCCAAGGCTCCTGGCAAGAAGTGACGCCATAATATTCACCTCTTCATTATTGGATATCGCCGCAAAGATATCCATGCCTGAAATGTTCTCTTCCTGAAGCAATTTTCCATCAGAACCATCGCCGTGGAGAATTACGCTCTTAGTTAGTGACTTCAGAAGAAACTTGCACCTTTTAGGATCCTTCTCAATGATCTTTACATTCAGATCCCTCCCCTCTATAGTCTTTGCAACATAATGCCCTATCCTTCCGCCGCCGGCTATCATGATACTCCTGGCAGGCCTCGTTTCAGCCCCTATCCTCCTGCAAACCGGCTCTATATTCTCAGACTTTATTGCCAGAAATATTACATCGTCCTTCCTGATCGTGTCATTACCTTTAGGAATTATAAGCTGTTTCCCGCGTTGAATCGCCCCGACGAGGATCTTTGGATCGTTAAGGTTGAGGTACTTCAGGGCCTCGCCGATAAGCTTTGAATCAGCAGGCACCCTGAATCCTATAACCTTTACCCTGCCGTCTTCAAAGTCTTCCATATCAGTCGCAAAAGGCGCCTCGATAAGTCTGATAACGGCCTTGCCCGCCTCCACCTCAGGACTTATGGCGGGGTTAATCCCCAGACTATTTAAAAGCGGCAGGTTGGCTATATATTCAATGCTCCTTATCCTCGCAACATTCCTTGGTATCTGGAACATGACCTTGGCAACGAGACACGCGATCATATTGGTCTCGTCCATGTCAGTAACCGCAATGAGTATATCCGCCTCATCAGCTCCCGCGTCTTTTAGTACAGAAGGCACCCCGCCTTCCCCTTCCACCACGGAAACATCAAGCGCTTCGGATACCCTTTTGAGCTTTTCCTTGCTCCTGTCGATTACAACAACATCAATACCTTCAGCCGTCAGAAATCTCGATATCTGAAAACCGACTTCACCGGCTCCAACTATAATTACACGCATGGCGATAATTATATCACATGAAGAATGGGAGTTAAAGACAAGGCTCAAAGACAGTTCACTGTTCACGAAATAAAGATTACAGATACACAATGCAGGTCGGAATTGACTCGCACCGACATACAGAATACAAGACAATGCTAATCGTACAAAGGAACAATGGCGCAAAGACAGTTCACGGTTGACAGAATAATGACAGAGAGTCTCTTCCGGCCTGTCCCGCCTGTCCCGATTCTTCGGGGACTTGTCGGGGGAATTGTGAGGGTA
>JBCKZY010000026.1:0-19747 GCA_038918635.1 Thermodesulfovibrionia bacterium
GGCAGGTTTTTCTCTTATTGAGCTACTTATTGTCTTGCTTGTCATTAATGTATTGGCTGCCATTGCAATTACTTTTTATGTTGGAATGCAGGACAAGGCGCGCAGGTCTGTTATTATAAGAACAGCCTCGAGTTCAAGTGACGAGGTGAGTTTGTGGTTACAGTCATCGATTTCTCCTAAGAGGAATAACAGGGATGTAGATACAAATTTTGACGGGATTGTTAACGCGGTTGACAAAACGAATCAGGTACTGCAAGATGATGGGGTAACCAAGACATATGCACAAGGCAGGAACAGCCTGGGTGAGATCCGGATGTAAGGGTAATTGAGAGTCCTGATAAGAAGGAGACCCTTCATTACCCGACTTCCGGCGCTACTAGGATGGACGGATTTATCGGGTCACTGAAGCCCAGACATTTATCATGGCTTTTGCCCTGCCTCTTCATCTTTATTTACTGGGCAATCTTCTTCCTCGTTCTTCCCTTTATCTAACTCACACCCTTGTATTGTGCACCCCCTTTGGCCGCCATGCAGGTGATATAACGGAGGGACTTGATCTGTACGGTCTGCAGGCGGCCCATGAGATTGTGTAATCACCGTATGTTTCGTTTATATTATCCACCGCCCGCAGGAGGTCCCGGCTTCTGGCATACTCCCTGAGAAGCGGGAGCTGTGCCGGGTTCTCTGTCTCCCTGAGACCGGACAACCCCACTCCAAGAAGCCTTACGGGTTCCGTCAGTTCAGTCTTCTTTATTATCTCCATTGCGGTGTTATAAATGAGGTGTGTATCGTTTGTATCTGTTTTTATCTGTAACTGCCGGGAGAAGGTCTCGAAGCTTCTGTATCTTATAGTCACCTTTATGACGTCCCCTGCCAGCTGATGCTTCCTCGCACGCTGACCAACCATTTCAGAGAGTTTCAGTATATACGCCCTTATCTCATTCTCCTGCCGTATGTCCTGTGGAAGGGTCATGCTGTGGCCGATTGACTTTGCTATCCTCATGTCGCAGGTGACTGGAGAATCGTCCATACCCATGCCCATAAGTTTAAGCCTCTCCCCTATTATTCCAAAATGGCTTCTCAGGAAGCTTGCAGACGTCCTGCCGAGTTCTCCGGCTGTATATATACCAAGGGAATTCAGTTTTACGGCGAGCTTTCCGCCTATCCCCCAGAGTTCTTCAACAGCAAGCCCTTTAAGGATATTGGTGACATCTTCCGGTCTGACCCTCATCAGGCCGTCAGGTTTTGAGAGATCACTGGCAAGCTTTGCGATCAACTTGTTTGGCCCGATACCGACCGTCGCGTTTAATCCGAAGCGTTCTTTTATCTCGTTTTTGATGAGTTCCCCTATTTCAAGGGGGCCTCCGAAGAGACCGCAGGAAGAGGTGATATCCAGAAACACCTCGTCAATGGAATAGACCTCAACATCCGATGTATACCTTGAGTATATCCCGGAGAGCTTACTGCAGGTATAGGTATATTTATCGTTATTGCCAGCGATAAAGATCAGACCCGGACACATCTTTTTTGCCTCCCACTTACTCATGCCGGTCTTTACTCCAAACCTTCTGGCCTCATAGGATGCCGTTGTAATAACGGTCCTTTTGCCGGAGCCTGTCACCGCTACAGGTATGCCCCGCAGGGCCGGATTGCTCTGCTGTTCAACCGACGCAAAATATGAATCCATGTCTACAAGCATTACTATTCTCACAGGTCTGTCTCTATATTCTCTATCCTCCAGGTTATGGAAGAGCTGTCAAAACTCAGTTCATAGAGGGTACTGCCGTCTGTTACCGAAAAATGGATCAGCCTGCTCTTTCCCATCGAGGTTGTCCACTCATAAGTAATGTCTTTAATCTTCACCTCTCTGCCGGACCACCTGAACCTTAACGGCCTTAACCTCGGATTTATTCCAAATGCGGCGACAACATATACCTGCTCCCCTATTTCAAGCATCATAATCTCCTCAATATACCGGCAACCTTCCCTACTATCCTCACATCTTCCGCTCTTATCACTACCGGCTTCATCTCACTGTTTTCGGGAGCCAGTCTTACCATATCGCCTTCTGAAAAGAACCTCTTTATCGTTGCCTCCTCCTCTATAAGCGCAACCACGATATCTCTGTCCACGGGTTCCCTTCCGGGCTCTATAAGGGCTATGTCGCCCTCAAATATGCCGGCCTCTATCATGCTGTCACCGATCACCCTGAGCGCAAAGCCGTTCTCAATCCTGAATATATCCCTGTCAACACTTATGTAGTCCTCTATCTCTTCCAATGCCAGTATGGGAGCACCCGCCCTGACCCTTCCAAGGAGCGGTATTTTTGTCTCTTCCGATAGTCTAAGCCCGGGGATTTCAATTGTCCTCTGCTTGAACGGGGATTTTCTGATAAACCCTTTTTTGACCAGGGCATTTATATGGAGCTGCGCAGAGAGGGGGCTTGCAAAACCGAAGTGCCCGGCGACCTCCCGCACAGTCGGCGGAAAGCCTTTACTGAGTATATGCTTTTTGATAAATTCAAAAACCGCCCACTGCCTTGCTGTGGGTTTTCTCTTTTTATACTCCATAAACAAATACTATACATTTGTATAGTATTTGTCAAGTATAATCGTATTACCGGGAAAATTCGATTTCAGGTATTTGTATAGGGGGGTCAGCAGCTCAAGGTTGTGATTCTGGCACGACTCCCGAACTATTCTGCACAACCAGCATTTTGAATCCTTCTTCCAATTAGTAAAAAAGATTGGAAGATCAAAACCTTCAATACTCAAGGTCCAGCTTTAAATTACCCTTGCAGTCTATACTCAGCAGCTTTCTGTAATGAATTAAATACAGGTGCTTTGCCCTGTCATGATCACCGTACTTGGCAACAACCTCCGCAATAAATACTGTGTGGTCTCCTGTTTTAACATGGTCAGTAACCCTGCATTCATAGGCAACGGTCACACCTTTGATAATAGGAGGCTTTACCACGCTGGAGTGCATTGGGACAAACCCTGTCTCCTTGAACTTGTCTACATCCCTTCCGCTCTTTGTTCCGCACAGCCAGGCGTCTTTTGCCTGTTCTTCAGAAGGAAAGCAGAGCACGAACTCCCTGTGATGCTCGAGGCACTCGTGTGAATATCTTTTATGACCGACAGAGATAGCGATCATCAGGGGGTCCCATGACGTGAACATCCACCATGAAAGCCCTATGATATTCGGCCTCTCTCTCTTATCCAGTGTTACCGCCAGGACATAGGGGAAAGGTGAAGCAAGTTCAAAGGCCTCGTGCCTGTCAATTGGTTGCATAATTGTCTCCTTTCAATAACTGTAGTAAATACCCCGCAGCAAATTGCAAGGTATCAAAATACCAATGACGTCATACCCGCCCCGAAGTATGTTCGGGATAAATTGCAACGGGTATCCAGAGAACAAACAGTCTGGATTCCCGATCGGGGTCGGGAATGACAGACAAAGGAGTAGATCATTAATCCCGATACAGAGCTTCGAGGAATTCTTTTGATTAATGATATGACTCAGCCTGCATCTCGAACATCCTCGCATACTTGCCTCCAAGACGAACAAGTTCGTCATGGCTTCCGTTTTCGATAATACTGCCGTTACTCAGAACATAAATATGGTCAGCCATGCGTACTGTTGAAAAGCGATGACTTATGATAATAGCAGACCTGCCTCGCGCAAGTTCGCGGAAATTACTGAAGATCTCATACTCGGTCTTTGCGTCCATTGAACTTGTAGGTTCATCAAGAATTATCACCTGCGAATCACGTAGAAAAGCCCTTGCGAGTGCTATCTTCTGCCATTCTCCTATACTCAGTTCTTCTCCGTCTTCAAACCATTTTCCCAGAACAGTCTCATAACCGTTCTTCAGTCCTGATATTACACTATCAACCCCCGACTGTTGTGCCGCCAGGTTAATCCTCTCGTGATCGTCGGGCAGAGCGATATTGCCAAACCAGATATTTTCCCTTGCTGTCAAATGATAGCGCACATAATCCTGGAATATAACACTTATTTCCCTCCGGAGTTCTTTAGTATTAAACTTTCTCAGTTCAACCCCGTCGATGGTTATCTCTCCGCTTACAGGGTCATACAGGCGGCATAAGAGTTTTACAAGTGTTGTCTTGCCCGAACCATTTTCGCCAACGAGCGCTACAACCTGTCCGGGTTTTATGGTCAAAGAGATATCTTTCAGAACTCTCCTTTCCCCTGTCGGATACTGGAAACTGGCCCGGTTAAACTCTATGCCTGTCTTCATGGGACTTGGAACAGGAGAGGGACTGGACGGTTCGATAACCTTCTGTTCCAGGTCCAGGAATTCATAAAGGTTTTTGAGAAACAGGTTGTCCTCGTAGAGACCTGCAAGGCTATTCAACAGACCCCTGAGAAAATTCTGTCCTCTCTGAAAGGCCTGAAAATACATAACAAGATCACCCATTGTGATCATCCCCTGAACTGTTCGATAGGCAATAAAAAGGTAAGAAGCAAATACAGCAATGGCCGCAAAGGTCTGCATCGCCATCTCCGCTATTGCGCGCCTGTAAGCTATACCAAACCTCTCCCTCCTTAACTGTCTCCGCAACTCCTGGAAGCGCTCAATAAACAATGTCCCAAGATCAAACAGCCTGATCTCTTTGGCATGCTCTTCCCCCGTCAACATCCAGTGAAAGTACGCGGCACGGCGTTCGTAGGATGTGCGCTTACGCTGCCAGTCATACATGATATGAGAATATTTCATTCTTACAATAATACCCGGCAGTACGGTAACGAAAAGCAGCAGGGAAACTCCCCAGTGAAAAGATATGAGCAGACCGGCTATGGCGATGAGAGAAATTATATTCTGGCCAACCTGTACCAGACCTCTTACTATTCTACCCGGTCGGTAGGGGCCCTCCTTCTGCGCGCGGTGAAGTGTGTCATAGTACTTTGGATTCTCATAGAATTCCATGTCTACCTTAATAGATTTTGCGTGTATAGTACTGTTCATATAATCAGAGACCAGCTGGGATTGCTGTTCCATCACAAGACCTGAGACAGATTTTAATAGCGCGTTTAACAGAGCTACAACACCGGCAATAGCGATCAGAAATATCACATGTCGGAAGGCCTCCACCTTGTCAGGAGAAGCGATGCCTGAGGTTACGGCATCGATCACTAATTTCATAAGATAGAGTGCCAGTAGCGGAAGTGTGCCCTGAATAATAATCAGGCCCAGGCTTGCCAACGTCCATACCGGTGAGCTTTGCCAAACAAGGCGCAGTGCTTTCCCAATTCGCAGTTGCTTTAAAGATATGTAGCCTTTGTTTTCGCCATTCTTCATAATTAAACCTAAAAACGGCAGTTAGCCGCTGATTTACACAGATCAACGCAGATTTTTTAATTATTTACATGTAATTTATATTTCACCATTTCAGTTAAATATAACCCAGGCATAAGTTTTTGTTCTATAGGTGTTTATCCGCGTTTATCTGTGGCCAAATGCTTTTTAAAGGTTAAACCGTTTTATGCCGGAATCACGACTCTTTCCCTAAAAGAGTCTCAACCTCTTCCAACGATGGTATTCCTGCCCTGCCCCCGGTCCTTCTGCATTTAAGCGCCGCGAATGCCGACGCGAACCTTACAACATGCCTGATGTCCCATCCCTGCAGAAGACCGTATATATATCCCCCATGGAAGACATCACCGGCGCCTGTGGTATCCACAGCCTTAATGCTAAATGCGGGAGTCCGGAATATTTCGCTTCCTGATGATGTCATGCTTCCCCTGTCACCAAGTGTTACGGTCGCCGTTTTTGGACCGAGTGATTTAATAAGCTTTAAAGCCTCTTCAGGGAAAGAGTCATCGTCTGTTTTTATAAGTTCCCTCGCAAAAACCTCGGAACTGACCACATAATCACAGACTGATACGAGTTCCAGCATCCCCTTACGCAGACTCCCTGCATCTAGCATTACCGGGATGGACCGTTCCCGGGCTTTTTTCGCGGCATACAAGGATGCTTCTAACATAAGTCCGTCAAGTAGCAGAAGATCGACATCACCGGGAAAATTATCAGGAAGTTCCTCGGCTCTTAAGGGTTCTGAAGACGGTCTCTTCCAGAAGATAGTCCTTTTGCCGGTCTTTTTTTCAACTATGATAAAGGCGGTCTGTGAAGAAGAGTTATTCCTGATGACAAGACCTCCGGTCTCCACTTTTTCAGATATAATGGATTCCCTGATCCTGCTGCCGCTGTCATCATCACCAATGATTCCGTAAAAATCGCACTCAACTCCAAGTCTTGAAAGGCTTACCAGCGCCGTGGCAACCGGCCCTCCGCCTGACACTGTCCATTCAGTTACCTCTTTTTTGGTGTCCTGATCCGGATAGGAATCTACAGTGAGGAGGTGATCCAGTGAACACTGGCCAATTCCTGTGACTTTCATTATATAATCATAAGTCCTGGTAAATCACAAATGCAAGCAAGCCTTGACTACAGACAAGCGTAAGTTTTATTCTTAATTTCATGAAGAAGCTATGGGCAGGAAGGTTTAAGGAGAATACCGCAAAGACCACTGAAGAATTCACATCTTCGGTTTCATTCGATGTCCGTCTATGGAAGTATGATATTGCGGGGAGCATCGCTCACGTAAGGATGCTCGGGAAACAGAAGATCATCCCTCAAAAAGACGCAAGATTGATAATTAAGGGCCTTAATGAGATAAAAAAAGAGATAGCAAGCGGTAAATTCAGGTTTCTTGATAGCCTTGAAGACGTTCATATGAACATAGAAGATGCCCTTATAAGGAAGATAGGGCCTGTCGGGGGGGAAGTTCATACGGCGAGGAGCCGCAACGATCAGGTTGCCCTTGACATAAGACTCTTTCTCCGGGATGAAATAAAAGAGATAGTCAGCTTAGTCAGGAAATTCCAGAAGGTCATCGTTACACTTGCCGGCAAACATATTGACACCATAATGCCGGGATATACACACCTGCAGAGGGCCCAGCCTGTTCTTCTTGCACACCACCTTCTCGCGTATTTTGAGATGCTTGAGCGCGACAGGGAGAGACTTGATGACTGTTTGAAAAGGGTGGATGTCATGCCTCTTGGTTCAGCCGCCCTTGCTGGTACAACGCTGCCGATTGATAGAAAGTATGTTGCGGGACTTTTAGGTTTCTCCAGGATATCGGAAAACAGCATGGATGCCGTATCGGACAGGGATTTTGTTATAGAGTTTATTTCCGTATCCAGCATTATCATGGTCCATCTCTCCAGGTTAGCGGAGGAACTGGTTATCTGGAACAGCGAAGAATTCGGTTTCATAGATCTGCCGGATGCTTTTTCAACCGGATCAAGCATCATGCCTCAGAAGAAGAACCCTGATATACCGGAATTGATCAGGGGAAAGACCGGAAGGGTCTTCGGGCACTCAATAGCCATCCTTACCCTTACAAAAGGTCTGCCCCTTGCTTACAACAGGGACCTGCAGGAAGATAAAGAACCTCTCTTTGATACGGTTGATACGTTAAAGTCCTGCATTGGTATCCTGGTAAATATGATGCCCAAGATTAAATTCAATAAAAGGGTTATGGAGAAGGCAGCGGGAGGCGGGTTTACTGTCTCCACTGACCTGGCGGAGTATCTTGTGCAGAAAGGCATGCCATTCAGGGATGCCCACAGAGTAAGCGGCAGTGTGGTAAAGTACTGTATTGATAAAGGCAAAACAATGAATGACCTGACGCTCACGGAATTTAAACGGTTTTCTGTTCTTATTGGTAAAGACATTTCCCGCTATATCACTTTACAGGCCTCTATCAATAGACGGAATTCTCATGGAGGGACGTCAAAAGAAAATGTGATGAAGCGTATCAAGGTTATTAAGGGTCTCCTCAAGGCATGAGGATGAAAAAAAGAAACCCCGGTTCGTTCCGCCCACTCTTTCTTATCTTTCTGGCTTTCTGTTTGTCGTTTTCTTTAATAACAACCGCATGTGGGAGAAAAGGTGACCCTTTCCCGATAATACCGCCTGAAGAACCGCCTCTTGAAGATGTCTCCGGAACTGCCGGAGGTGTCAGAAAGAACCCTTTAATCAGTCCGTCAGAACCGGTTGAATCCGCTCAAGAGACAATAAATGTCGTTCCGCTGAAGCCTCCATCAGGTCTAACCTCGATCTTTACCGGAACAGCTATTGTGCTATCATGGGATGAAGATACCGTGCAGGACATAAAATATTATAAAGTTTACCGTTCTTCCGGAGACGGTTACACGTCAATAGGAAAGACTAATATCTCGGTGTTTACTGACAGAAACATTGAACCTGATACGGAGTACCGCTACAGAATGTCAGTTGTTGGTGAAATTGAGAGTCCCTTATCAATAGAGATAAAGGTTAAGACAATTAGTCCTTAGCGCTGAATGCGCTGCAACGCATTAGATCGGACTTTTTACAACGCCATCAACTTTGCATTTATTATGATTTTCCTGTTTATGTGAAACCCATTGAAAGAGAAGATAATCAAAATATTTAAAGAGAGTATCTCTGTCAAGGAAAAGTTTATTAACGAAAACCTTGATACCGTTGTTGAAGTTTCAGAACTTATTGCTGATTCGTTCAAGAAAGGCGGGAAAATAATTCTTTTCGGCAATGGCGGGAGCGCAACAGATGCCTCTCACATTGCCTCTGAATTCATTAACAGATTCAAGAAAGAACGCCCGGCTCTGCCGGCAATAGCTCTCACCACAGATATGGCGGTTATGACCTCTATAGCGAATGACCATGATTTTTCCGAAATCTTTTCCCGTCAATTGAAGGCGCTTGCCGGGAAACATGATATAGTGATCGCAATAAGCACAAGCGGGAATTCCTCAAACGTTATAAAAGCCGTTGAAACCGCAAAGAGAAAAAAATTGAAGATAGTCGCGTTTACGGGTATAAAGGGAGATAAACTTGCTTCTAAGTCAGATTACGTTCTTGCAGTCCCCTCCAACAAGGCTCCTAGAATACAGGAGACACATATTGTCCTGGGACATGTCCTGTGCCAGATGGTAGATGAGATTCTTTTCGACGCTCATAGAAAGAAATAGAGATAATGAGGCAGAGCTTTCATCTCCGGCGGGTCACGGGATACCCTCTCCTGCCCGTGGTATGTACCGAATGCTTCATACCAGAGATTCATATGCTCAAGTATATGCCGTATTACTGTCGCCTCTGTTATAAAACTGATGATCCACATCCCTGCCTACCGGCCCGCTGCGCCGCATCGAGGCGAGCAGGCAGGTCTTTTTGATACATTCTCTCCATGTCTTCGATGGTATCCGCTTCGGTTCGTACTCAGATACGTCTATTATCTCAACTTCAGAAGCAGTTTCTAATGGCTCCTCCCCCGGTCTTACCATGCCCTGTTTCAGTCGCATTCCCCTCGGAATCGAGTCGTACCGACGTGACTTGTTTGAATACCACCCGTAATAACGGACCATACTTCGACAAGCTCAGCACTGGTCTGAAACGATTTCTGGGGAATATGCTGTGTTATGGCCGCTATAAATTCTTCTGGTATGTACCAGACGGTACATACCTCTGCAGTATATGCATTAAATGGATAGCGAGCGTATTCCCCGTGTTCTTGCCACGGGTTCAAGCGAGCGAATGCAATAAAATACTTCCTTGCATTAGATTCCCTGTGGTCTAGCCACAGGGAATATCAAATTCTTCTTATTTCTTCCGTGGGTCATTTTTGAGCGATAGATGACCGTCCCGCTTTTATCGCTATACGTCATTTTATCAAGTGAGAAAGGATTGCGGAGAATATACTGCGCTACTGACTCCCTGCCTTTTTCATCATCCCTTAAGATTCGCAGGCCATTGTCTATACTGAAGCCGGCCTGTCCCGATTTATCCGTTCTCCGCCATGTACCGTACGGTGCACGGCTCCGTAGCAGCCTGCTTCGCCGAAGTGCTACGAAGGCTGAACTGCGAAGGATGAATCGGGGAATGTCGCCACTTCATCAGTTTCTCTATTATCTCATCAGTGATCTTTCCTTCCTATTTAAGCATCGTGAATACACCGGCCCGGAAGATTTCCTCAAGGTGCTTTAAAGCAGTCTTTGGCATCACGTAAAATGTCCCGTTTTTATTAAACAGACCGTCTGTAACAATTGCGTGAACCTGTCTGCCGACCCGCTTCGCCGAATCGAGGCGAGCAGGCAGGGGTGGGGATGAAATTTCTCAGGATAATTCCCGAAGGTATGAATTGTCATTACAAGTCCGGGAATACCGGTTTTCAATCCGGTTGCGTTTCTCAAGAAAACCAGAAGGCTCTCATGGGCACAGCGGCACAATTTTGTAAGTAATTCCCTGTTATGCCTGAAGTACACACGGAGCATTACAGGTATGGTGAATACATACTGACGGTGCGGAACCGGATAAAGAATATTTTCTTTCAGCAGGTCACCAAAATGTATGACCTTTTTGGCATGGCAGGTCGGAATCGACTCGTACCGAGAGGGACAGAACCAGCGGCCCTTGCAGATGAATGACAGCAGGTACTCATGCTCACAATCAGAACATCGTACCCGGGCAAACCCCTCTTTAAGATCGCCGCATCTTAAGTATTCATAGACCGACTCTTCGACAACAGGTCGAAAAAAGCCATGCCTTTTCTCATATTTTTCTTCATAGATCTGTTGAAAGCCTTCATAGTGATTAGCAAGCAATCTCCAAAAAGGAGAATTCATAGAGGAATCCATAGCACACAGTTACAGAAAATGCATATCGTAACTTTCCTCTGTAAACAGCTAAATAAATTATGCAATAAACAAAGCCTGGCTGTATGGTTTTGTGTAGTAGTAAAAGTTAAGGAAAATGGGTTATACGGAGATGCCCTAACCTCTAACCTGTTGTCCATAAAGGCAATTTCGCCATTCCATTAATCTTAGAATCATAAAAACATTGCAATCATGCCCGTTTTCCTGCTAATATTTTATAATCTCAAAAATCAATTTCCTATCAATTTTTCTTATTAAATTGTTAAGGTTTTATTATGATATCTGTATTTGCAAGGACAAAAGAGCTCAGGCTCAAAAGGGCCATTCTTAAAGGTGTCTATAAAGACAATTTAATAATTACAGGAAAACTTAAGAACGTTCTCCTCAGGAAAAGGCCTTTTTACCAGAACAAGATATTCCTGTCTTTTGTTTTTTCAATACTTGTCCTATTATTATATGGGAATTATTTTGCCGATCCCCCTTTCTCTGATGAACAGGTAATATCAGATATTTTGACACACGAATATTTTCCTCAAACTGCCAATGCTCAGGGAAACTATACATCCCTTATCCTAAATCCTGAAACTTCTGCGATTCAGCTTCTAGATGCATTGGCCGGTCCTTTCAGCAATATGTCTTTTGTCAATAATTCGGAAATCCCTACTATCCAGTTCGCCGAAAATTCAGCTGAGTTTTCAAATTATAAGTCTTTTGCCAACAACCCCGAAATTCCCCTGAGCAACATGTTCGGGTTAGAGGTTAAGACAATACTGATAGACCCGGGACACGGGGGCAACGACCCCGGCGCATCAGGGAAGCTGGGAACTAAAGAAAAAATCATTGCTCTTGACATTGCAAAAAGATTAAAAAAACGTCTTGAGAAATTCGGCAACTTCAATGTTCTTATGACACGTGAAAAAGACATCTCCCTGTCTCTGAATGAAAGAGTAGAAATTGCAAATGCATTAAGGGCGGACTTGTTTATTTCCATACACCTTAATTCCCTGCCTTCGCTGCAGAAAAATTTCATAGAAACATACTATTTCGGCCCTTCAAATGATAAGAAAGTTCTAAAGCTTGCGGAAAAGGAAAATAAGGGATCAGAGTACCGGTTAAGTGATTTCAAAAATATCCTTAAAAAGATTGGAGAAACATTTAAACTACAGGAATCAAGGAAACTCGCAGTATCTATCCAGAACAAGCTTTTCCTTAATACAAAAAAACAGAATGGAAATGTTTTTGACTTTGGGGTAAAGAGAGCTCCATTTCTAGTTCTGTTAGGAGTAGATGTACCCGCTGTCCTTGTCGAGGTCTCAAGTCTAAGCAACAGTGAAGAAGAGACGAGACTTAACACTGAAAGCCACAGAGAAAATATTGCACACTTTCTGGAGGCTGGTATCTTGAACTACTTAAATAAAGGAGAGATCACCTATGAAGCAAAAAGATAAGAAAGCAAAAGATGATGTCTTGCATGTTGGAATTGATCTTGGAACATCCAGAAGCTCAATCTGTGCCAGCAATGATACAAGAGAATGGATTGAAAGTTATGTCGGATGGCCCAAAGACTTTATCTCGGCACAGGTAATTGGCAAACCCGTTCTCTTTGGTTCTGAAGCGCTTCAAAACAGGCTCTCTCTTGACATCTGCAGACCTCTTCAACATGGTGTCATAAAAGAGGGGATTAAAAGAAGTGAAGACGCGGTTAAGGAAATTATCAGGCATCTTATTGAGCTTGTAAAACCTGAATCTGATCAGAAGATTTTTGCGGTTATAGGCGTACCTGCCGACACCCTGAAGGTAAACAAGATCGCTATTAAAAAAGCTGTATCAGAATATGTGGAGTCTTTGATGGTTGTCTCGGAACCGTTTGCAGTAGCTTACGGCATGAACCTTTTAAACAATGCGATTGTGATAGATACCGGTGCAGGGACAGCTGATTTCTGTATTATGCACGGGGCTATTCCTACGGAAGAAGACCAAAAAACCATACTGACTGCAGGTGATTATATTGACGAACAGCTTTATAGCTATTTAAGCGAGAAATATCCTAATTCGAAGTTTAACAAAAATATGGTTCGACAGATGAAGGAAGAATGCAGTTTTGTAGGAGATATAGATGGAGATATAAACGTGGAATTGCCTGTTGACGGGAAACCTGTTATGCACGACATCAAGAATGAAATAAGGCGGGCATGTGAAAGTATTCTTCCTGCAATACTGGAAACAACTACCGAGATGATTGCAAGATTTGATCCCGAATTCCAGGAAAAGATAAAAAACAATATTGTTCTTGCAGGAGGAGGGAGTCAGATTAGAGGAATACGGGAATACTTGCAGGATGCGATGAAGGAATACGGTTCCTGTAAAATATCATGCGTGGAAGACCCACTCTTTGCAGGCTCCGAAGGTGCGCTTAAACTGGCACAGGATATGCCTTCAGAATTCTGGGAAGATATGTAGGATATTTACGTGAGTACTTATAAAACCTGGAAACCGGGTTTCATAAGTACCACGCAGTTAAATCAAAGATCAAAAATTAAAATGTCCGCCTTTTCAGCTTTCAGCTAGACAGGTCAGACCTCGGCCAGTTGCTTCGCCCCGAGGCGAGCGAGACGGGCAAAATTATGGCCCCCACCGCTTTGCTTCGCAAAGCGAAGCAGTGGGGGTGGTTTTTGACTTTTTATGTTTAATTTTAATTCTTACAGAATTTTAATATATAGCTGTAAAAACGGCCTTGGGGGGGGGGTAGATTTTGCAAAATATTAAATTACTTATAATTGCTTTCTTATTAATAGTCTTCTCACTCTTCTTTCTGGCATCACCTAATGTTATAAATGCTGCCAAGTCAATTTTCTCGATACAGGTAGGCACTTTCAGTAAAGAAGCTTCTGCTGATAGAGCATTTGATTTGCTACAGGAATTATTGAATGAAAAGAAACTTGATAATCTCAGGATAGAAAAAGCCGGAAAGTATTACATTGTAAGGATCGGAAAGTTTGAGAAGCGTGATCACGCTGATAAATTTCTTGGCACAATCAAGGCAAAACTTGCTCCTGCTATAGCAGCATCGAAGCTTTCACCTGCAATAGTAATGAAGGTCTATTTCAATAAGGAAAAGTTTCATAAACTATATAAAACCCCGCTTTCTAATGGGATTCCGGCAACAAAAGAAAAACCCATATCTGTTACTCCCACTAAAAAAATAAAACCTCCTGTTGTCAGTAAAACACTGGATAAAAATGTGAAAAAAACAGCGCCCGTATCAAAGAAATATAAGCTTATGGAGATATCCGGACTTGTACAGAAAGAAAATTATAAAGGTGCGCTTGGAATCATCAAATCAGAGTTGGGAAAGAATCCCGAAAGTCCGGCACTTAACGGGTGGTACGGAACGGTCCTGCTAAGGATTGACCAGCCAGCCAAAGCGTATAAATACTTTAAGAAGGCCGCTGAATTATCTCCTGATGTCCCGGACTATCACAATGGTACCGGGTACTGTCTGCTCTTCTTAAAGAGGTTTGACAATGCTGTTGATGAATTCAATAAGTCAATAACCATTGACCCTTTAAATGTTGATGCCCTTACAGGCCTGGGAACCGCCTACGCAAAGACCGGTAACAAAGAAAAAGCCAGAAACATCTATAAGAAACTCATTGGGTTAGATAGTGAAACCGCCGGCAAACTACTGAGAATAATTGAAAGAGAAACTTAAAGACATTCAGGAACAACCGTCATCACTTTTCTGTAGACTCGTCCAGCATCTTCCTGAATAAAACATTACGAAACGGCGGGAGTGATAATCCCTCAACTGCTGCATGTTTCAGCTGTCCTTCCTTAACTTCAACACCAACAGCCGGGGGTTGTGTAACAACTCCTCTCTCTGCCTTGATAACAGGAGGAACAGGGACTTCAGGACTCTTTTGAATATATTTATAAGTTCCTGCTAATGCAGCAGCCAGGACAACTACTACTATTATTACCACAGGTATTAGCTTCCTGCTCTTTTTTCTCCGACTTACCTGAAAAATATCAGCTTCTGTTTCATCTTCTATTTCCACATCACCTTCATCCCCTGCCAAGACTTCATCAAGCTTGAAACCATCGGGAACTTCTACGCTCTCCGGTTCCTTATCCTCTTCAACTGCCTCATCTTCCTCATCAGCAGTCTCCCTTATGCCGCTATCAGCTTCTCTGTATTCAGCCTCCTTCAGAACATCTTCCTCTTTTCCCGAGACTGTATCTGATTCGGCTTCTGTTGTTTCAGAAGTCTCTGCATAGCCTTTATCCCCTACCAGATCCTCATATATCGCAAACTCCCCTCCTGCCTCTACACTCTCCGGCAACTTCTCTTCGTCAACTGTCTCATCTTCCTTAAGAGCTGCATCCTGTTTTGTGGTAATATCTGCAGCAGGGAATTCATCAGTTATCTCTTCAGCCGTCACTACTGCTTTGATTGAAGGGTTATTATTGTATTGTTCTCTCTTTTCCGTGTCAGAAAGGGTTTCATATGCATTGGCTATATACTGAAAAATCTTTATTAATTTCCCCTTTAAATCATGCGCCGGCAGAGAAAAATGTCTGTCAGGATGAAATTTCTCTGACTGATCGTAATACGCCTTCCTGATATCTTCAACTGACGCCTTGTCATCAACCCCCAGTATCTCGTAATACCCGAGATTATCACATTTATCAAGCTTCTCCTCGATATACTCGGCAAATTCCTCTGATACCTCTTCAGGCTCTTTGAGGAGTCTTTCAGCAGTTATGGCGGCAGGGGCCTCACCCTCCCTCTTGACAGTTATAAGCCCTATAGTTGACAGGGCACAAACTGTCTTCAGTGTATCAAAATCATAAGTTGGAGAAAGCGTTAAAATTGTCTTGAGTTTATATGCGCCATTAATATATGAAAAAATTATCTTATCCTGATCATCAAGTTTTATATCCTGAAAAACATTCAACGGCTTTGAAGAGAAATCCAGCACGGCATCCGGCAGTGGGCAGACCTTCCTTACCAGCATGACATTTTCCAGCCTTTTGATCCCACGGTATATAATATTCGAGGCACTTAAGTGAAGTGTTATCAATTCTTTGGAAGGAAGAACACCTTCCTCAAATTCATAACTACCTTCATCAATTCCTAGAAGGTTGAGCAGTATTTCTTCAATGTGATGACTTACGGCCTTAAAGACTTCCTTAGGCGTTAGATATCCAAGTTCTACAAAGATCCTCCCTAACCTGTCCCCTCTCTTTTTGTATAAACTGTTTGCCAGATTATATTGCTCAAATGTTATTTTTTCCTCTTTTAAAAGGAGGTCGCCCAGCCTATCTTCCTCCTTATTGGAAGAAGCATATATGATGTCTCCATTCTTAATAAAAACTTCTACGACAGAGGATCCGCTCTTTATCCTGAGTAAACCTGTTCTCGTACTCCTCTGAAGACGCAGCAGCGCATAAGCTAATGAAAAATCCTTAAGCTCTCCTTTAATAATATATTCTCCAGACATTCTATTTCCCCGTTTCCTGTTATTATTGCTAAATTATACTAAATTAATTATCTTAAATGATAAGAAATCGCTTTTTAAGCCTGATTGAATTATAACAGAAAAACCGGTGAAACAAGAATGTTTTTTTTGTAATTTCGACTTTCTCGGAATCGAGTCGTGCCGACCGGGAAACTGTGCAACTAAATAATTGCGGTGAAGCCTGCCTTTTGAGCATGCAGGTCTGAATTTTTCAGATACTCACTGTTCTGTGTATGTTTTGAGCCCTTTCAGGACAAACCTCCCCCTCTACCATTTATGATACGGCCTGATCATACACTATAAGAAGGGGTACTGTATTCATCATAGCACTCCCAGACGTCATCAAATGGCTCACATACCACTCCGCTATATTCTAAAGGTTCCCATGTCCGGCGGGTCCCGGGATAATTTCTCTTCCCAGAGATTCATATGCTCAAGTATATGCCGTATTACTGATGCTTCAGTTATAAAACTGATGATCCACATCCCTGCCTGTCGGCAGACAGGTACGTCTATTATCTCAACTTCAGAAGCAGTTTCGAAAAGCTCATCACCCGGTCTTACCACGCCCTGTTTCAGTCGCATTCCCCGTGACTTGTTTGAGTACCATCCGTAATACCGGACCATACTTCGACAAGCTCAGCACTGGTCTGAAACGATTTCTCCGGGATATGCTGTGTTATGGCCGCTATAAATTCTTCTGGTATGTACCATCTGGTACATACCTCTGCCGTATATGCATTAAATGGATAGCGAGCGTATTTCCCGTGTTCTTGCCACGGGTTCAAGCGAGCGAATGCAATAAAATACTTCCTTGCATTAGATTCCCTGTGGTCTTGCCACAGGGAATATCAAATTCTTCTTATTTCTTCCGTGGGTCATTTTTGAGCGGTAGATGAGACAGCGCCTATTATGCCCTGCGACTTATCGTAGAGGAGAAGAGGCACACAGTCGGCAACCTGCACTCCAATAAGTATGCCCTTCTTCCCTGTTATTACAGCATCCGCAATAACAGGCTCCGCGCCGGAATCAAGTATGTGAACATTATCGGTATGCTTCTGTATCGGGAGGAAGATATAATCTCTTGAGACATTATATCTTTCAGCAAGAGCTTCAATATTATCGCCGGAAGCGCGCGTAGTAAAGACCGCTGTCAAAGCGTCTGATATTATAGTGAACGACTTAAATAATTAAACATTCAATTGTCATTGCGAGCCGAAGGCGAAGCAATCCCAGCCTTGAGATTGCTTCGGTCTACCGCCCTCGCAATGACAACTTTCTTTGGTCGTTCACTATAGATTCTGCGGCTCGATAAAACCGTTATCTTCGTTCACGTTCGTTGCCCCCTGTTAACCGCTTAAGCCGTCTTATAATCTTTTCTCCGATTTTCGTCAATCCGATTCTCTCCCTAATGCTGAGATACAGGGGCTCATGCGAGCCGGCAAAGAATATGACCTTCCCGTCAGTGCCGCCGGCAAGAATATCGTAAGCGCCGTCATTGTTCCAGTCGGTCACTGCAAGGCGCGTTCTGTGGCCGCCTTCCTTCCCTGAATAGAGAAGGGGTTTGCCTGTTGTCAGGAGAAGTTTTTCATACCCATCAAAAATCGGATTGCTGTTTGTCCCTGTATTCCTGAGAAAATAAATATATCCCTCTAACTCACCGGCCAAGATGTCCTTTACCCCGTCCCTGTCCCAGTCAAATATCCTCGGGGCTGCACGGGTTACTATTTTAACATCCTGACCGTTTCTCAGCTTCAGGTTATATGATGAACCAAAGAGAGGCGCGGTATCTGTCCCCTTGTTTAGATAAACCTTGATATTGCCGTCAAAATTGCCGACAAGCAGGTCCTTCATCCCGTCTCCATTCCAGTCCTCCGCCACAGGAGCCGCCTTTTCTCCAACCTTAATCGCTTTTCCGTCAGCCTCTATCAGAGTATCGCCGCCCAATTTGGGTTCGGCATTGGTATTTGTATTCAGAAAGATATGAATGTAACCTCTGCCGTCTCCAACAAGCAGGTCGTGAAGCCCGTCATTATTCCAGTCCACGACTGAAATATATGAGCCCTGACAAGCTTCGGCAGCCACATCCAGACAGCATCTGCCATCCGCTTCAAGCCGTGAAGAGCCGTTAAAACGCGGGGCTTCATCGGTTCCAATATTTTCATAGAAGCTGATATATCCGTGGCTTGCCTTCCCATCATCATATCTCTGCCCGACAAGAAGGTCTTTCCTGCCGTCATTGTCCCAGTCATAAACAAGCGGCACAGACCATAACCCGGCATCCAGATCACCTGCGCCGTCTCTGATATATTCGCCGTCAAGAAGAACGGGTGTTGGGAAAGCGGTCTTTTTATTGATTACAACTAAAACCGCCAGTATCAGAAACAGGGAAAAGATAATTATCTGAAAAATGCCAAATCTTTTCTTGACCATTAATATTTATCTCTCAAGATTGATTTAAAAACCGATGGGATCGCATTAATCATATCCGATGCGATTAAGGAGTGTCTGCCCTTCTTCTCTGCCATTATGTCGCCGATATGGCCGTGCATATATACACCCAGCACAGACGCATCCTGCGGTGATAAGCCCTGAGCAAGCAAGGCTGAGATCATGCCGGTGAGAATATCCCCTGTCCCGGCTTTTGCCATACCGGGGTTGCCGGTAGAGTTAACAAAGGCATCTCCTTCCGGTGTGGCGGTCACAGTCGGCGCACCCTTAAGTAAATGATAAGAAATCGCTTTTTAAGCCTGATTGAATTATAACAGAAAAACCGGTGAAACAAGAATGTTTTTTTGTAATTTCGACTTTCTCGGAATCGAGTCGTGCCGACCGGGAAACTGTGCAACTAAATAATTGCAGTGAAGCCTGCCTTTTGAGCATGCAGGTCTGAATTTTTCAGATAATCACTGTTCTGTGTATGTTTTGAGCCCTTTCAGGACATACCTCCCCCTCTACCATTTATGATACGGCCTGATCATACACTTTAAGAAGGGGTACTGTATTCATCATAGCACTCCCAGACGTCATCAAATGGCTCACATACCACTCCGCTATATTCTAAAGGTTCCCATTCCGGCGGGTCCCGGGATAATTTCTCTTCCCAAAGATTCATATGCTCAAGTATATGCCGTATTACTGTCGCCTCTGTTATGAAACTGATGATCCACATCCCTGCCTACCGCCTCGATGCGGCGCAGCGGGCCGGCAGGCAGGTCTTCTTGATACATTCTCTCCATGTCTTCGATGGTATCCGCTTCGGCTCATACTCAGATACGTCTATTATCTCAACTTCAGAAGCAGTTTCTAATGGCTCCTCCCCCGGTCTTACCATGCCCTGTTTCAGTCGCATTCCCCTTGTCTTGCTTGAATACCACCCGTAATAACGGACCATACTTCGACAAGCTCAGCACTGGTCTGAAACGATTTCTCCGGGATATGCTGTGTTATGGCCGCTATAAATTCTTCTGGTATGTACC
>JBCKZY010000027.1:0-19639 GCA_038918635.1 Thermodesulfovibrionia bacterium
CAGACAGTATACGGCTCTGTGGTTAAGTCCTGACAATACGTACCTAAAACTTAAGGGAGCGCTATGAATGTTTCGAGTATAGTTGTAACGACATCCCCTGAACATATTAAGGGTGTTATTGACATGATAAACTCGTATGATTTGTGCGAAGTTCACTTCAAAGACGCGGATGGCAAGATTGTTGTGACGGTAGAAGGAGAGAACATAGATGAACAAATGAAGAGTCTGGGCACGATTCAGAATATACCGGAAGTATTAAACGCGAGCCTGATGTTCTCTTATTGTGAAGAAGAACTGCTGGAAGCACTGGAGCAAATCGATCTGACATAGTTACATTTCACTGTATCTGTAATTTTGGTCATTGGTTATTAGTTATTGGTTATTATCCTCAACCCTCCGCCTTGCACTTTGTTTCATTCTGTCATTCCCGAAGGTCTTAATCGGGAATCCAGGATCTTTTCATTATGGAATGGATTCCGGCTTTAGGAATGCCAGCTTATCCCGCCTGTCGTAGCGAAGCGGAGATCCCGATTTATCGGGGTCCCGATTCTTCGAGGGCTTATCCATTCTCCGCCATGTACCGTACGGTACACGACTCCGTAGCACTGCGAAGGATAAATCGGGGAATGACACAGGCTGTTAGCCTTGAATCTTGCATCTCTAACCCTTGCGATAATAGGTTATTCTTTGTATTATTAGCTGAATATTATAATAGGAGGAAACACAATGATTAAGAAAATCTTCACAGTATCTGTTCTTCTGACAATGTTACTGGCCCTTGCAGGGCTCAGTCCTGAATCGGCTTCAGCAAAGACCAGGTTCTACACAATCGGAACCGGAGGTATTACAGGCGTGTATTACCCTACTGGAGGCGCCATCGCCCGGATAGTTAACGCAAAGAAGAAAGAGTACAATATGCGCCTGACTGTGGAGTCCACCGGAGGCTCGGTTTACAATATAAATGCCATCATGTCAGGGGACCTGGACTTCGGCGTCGTCCAGTCCGACCGCCAGTATCAGGCATTAAACGGTCTTGCCGAGTGGAAAGAGAATGGCCCCCTTAAGGATCTCAGGGCCATATTCAGCATCCACCCTGAGAGTCTTACCCTCGTAGCTGGAGCCGACACCGGTATACAGACAATAAAGGACATTAAAGGGAAGCACGTTAACCTGGGCAATCCAGGCTCGGGACAGCTCCAGAACTCCATTGATGCTCTCGCCGCCGTAGGAATCGATTCCAGTAAAGATATCATGGCTGAAGGGCTGAAGGCCGCCGAGGCCCCGGGGCTTCTGCTTGACGGACGTATTGACGCCTTCTTTTTCACCGTCGGCCACCCTTCAGGCGCTATCAAGGAAGCCACCGCCGGGACAAGGAAGGTGAAGTTTGTCCCCATAGTGCTGCCCGAATCCTTCTATGGAAAATTTCCTTACTACGCGCCCAGCGTTATACCGGTAAGCTTTTATCCTAACGCCGGGAACACTGAAGATGTACCGTCCTTTGGTGTGAAGGCAACCTTCGTGACACACAGCAGGATACCCGAAAAAGATGTCTATCACCTGGTAAAGGAGATATTTGAGAACTTCGAGAGCTTCAGGGCACTTCACCCGGCATATAAAGTCCTGACTAAAGAAGGGATGCTTCAGGGTCTTTCAGCGCCGCTCCACCCGGGCGCCCTCAGGTACTTCAGGGAGGCCGGGCTTCTCAAGTAGCGGACTGTTCCGGTGAGATGAATGAGAATCCTGAATTAGAAGTAGGATTAGATAAGGCCAGACAGATTGCCCTGGAGGAAGGTGCCGGCTCCCGCCATCTGACCGGGCATTCACGTTTCATAGTACCCGTGATCGCGGTTCTCTGGTGCATATTCCAGTTATCCATCGCGAGCTGGCTTATCATGAACTCCTCATATGTCCGTTGTATCCATTTAGGCTTTGCCATATTGATAGCCTACTTAAGCTATCCAGCGGTTAAAAGGCCTGTTAAGGGCCTTTTTTCCTTTCTATCTGTAAGAACCCGTATCCCTGTCATTGATTATCTGCTCGGTATAACAGCCTGCGGCTCCGCGCTGTATTACTTTATTGAGTACAGAGACCTTTCGATGAGGTCCGGCTCTCCCCTTCTCAGGGATATCATCATCGGTATAATTCTCGTCCTGCTGCTCCTGGAAGCGGCCAGGCGCGTCGTCGGCCCTGCACTTACCGTTATAGCCGCCCTCTTCTCTTTTTATGTACTTTTCGCCGAACGTATGCCGGAGGCCTTCGCCTTCAAGAGCGCTTCACTGAGTAAGTATGTTGGCAAGATATCACTTTCAACAGAGGGGATTTACGGTATCCCCCTTGACGTATCAGCAACGATTGTATTCCTGCTGGTACTTTTTGGCGCTATGCTCGAGAAGGCCGGCGCCGGGAAATTTTTCATTGAGTTATCCCTAAGCGTCCTTGGGAGGTTTAAGGGAGGCCCTGCAAAGGCCGCGATAGTGGGTTCAGGACTGACCGGAATGGTATCAGGGTCGTCCATAGCCAACATCGTCACCACCGGCACGTTTACCATCCCTCTTATGAAAAAAGTCGGTTACTCCCCGACAAAAGCAGCTGCTATTGAAGTGGCCGCCAGCACAGACGGTCAGCTGGCTCCCCCTATAATGGGCGCGGCCGCTTTTATTATTGCCGAATATCTGGGTATCGCCTATATCGAAGTGATCAAGGCAGCGGCAATACCTGCATTCGTCTCCTACGCTACACTCTTCTTCATCGTCCATATTGAAGCATCCAAGGCTGGTTTGAGGGGGCTGAGAAGAGAAGAGACACCGGACTTCATTAAGGTCCTTATATCAGGTCTTCACTACCTTCTTCCAATTGGCGTACTCGTCTATGAGTTTGTCGTTCTGCGGCACTCCCCTGAGATGGCCGCGTTCAAGGCGATCACGGTGTTGGCGTTTATTATGATAATTCAGGAACCGCTCAGGAGTTACAGGAAGAAAGCGCCTGTAGGCCCTGCCATTCAGGCGGGAATGAGGAAACTCCTTGACGCCATGGTTGCCGGCGGACGCAACATGGTGACAGTTGCAATCGCGTGTGCCGCGGCAGGGATCATCGTCGGTGTAGTGACCATGGGTATGGGGAGCATAATCACCGAACTGGTAGAATTCCTTTCCGGCGGCAACATCTTTGCCTTGGTTGCCATCACCGCCGCTGCAAGCCTCCTGCTGGGAATGGGCCTTCCCACGACAGCCACATATATTGTTATGGCCTCCCTGACCGCGCCGATTATAGTAGAGGTCGGACTGATGAACGGGTTCTTTGTCCCTATAATAGCCGCTCACCTCTTCTGCTTCTATTTCGGTATACTGGCCGATGATACACCCCCTGTGGGTCTTGCCGCTTATGCCGCAGCGGCAATCGCGAAATCACCACCGATAAAGACCGGTATTCAGGCCTTTCTTTATGACATAAGGACAGCCATGATAGCCTTCATGTTCATCTTCAATTACGACCTGATACTTTACAACATAAACAGCTGGCCAATGGCATTACTGATCTTTGCCACAGCCTGTGTAGGTAACTTTGCCTTTGCAGCCGCGACCCAGGGCTGGTTTACCTCAAAGAATAAGTGGTATGAAATCCCCCTATTCCTTACCGTCACATTTGTCATGATGCAGCCCGCGGTTGCGGCAGGATGGCTGGAGGTTGAGAATAAATACCTTATGTATATAGTGGGAATCGTAATATTCGGCCTGATATACCTAAACCAGGTAAAAAGGAGGGATAGAGAGATCTGATTCTGCACTTAATTGATACACTCGTAGTAAATCCTGAAAAGTAGTTATTTGTCATTCCCCGATTCATCCTTCGCAGTGCTACGGAGAATGGATAAATCCCCGAAGAATCGGGACAGGCCCGTGAAGCTTGTCCCTGCAGGTAGGAAGCAGGGAACGGGAATCCAGTTTTTTCAAGTAATTACATGTTTCCTGGATACCCGCCGGAGTTTATCCCGAACTTTCGGGGCGGGTATGACGACTTTTTACGACGCCATCTTTATTGGTATTTTTAATTAAACTCAGATAGTATAAAAAAAGAGACTAACCTTAATAGCACGATAATTCAGAAATGAGAAACAGACGGCCTTTCAGAGTCAAAAAGAAGAACGATACCAAATCTGTTTCAGATATTGTGAGGGAACTGACGCAGGGTGATCCTCGGTCAGGCGATTACAGGAAAAAATCGCTCAATATCCACGGCTTGATTTGCGCCAAATGCGCGAGGGAATTTGATCCCAAAGACCAGCACCTCCTGACCGTTCACCATAAGGATGGAGATCACAACAACAATCCTCCTGACGGATCAAACTGGGAAAACCTTTGTGTCTATTGTCACGATGATGAACACAGCAGGGGTCTTTAAGCGGGTTTAGACAGGATATACAGGTCGAAGCGACTCTATACAACGACTCGTACCGAGATATTCAGGATATATTTAAAGAAAGAAAACAATATTTAGACAGGATTTACAGGATCTTCAGGATATATTTAAAGAAAGAAAAAGAAAAAATCTTCTATATCTTGTTAATCATGTTAATCCTGTCAGAAAGAAAGGAAAATCTTCTGTATCTTGTTAATCATGTTAATCCTGTCAGAAAACTGGAGAGCATATGTGTGAATTCTGCACTAAACATGGAGAAGGGAAAATCTGGTACAGGAATGCCGCAAATTATGCCAACGATCTCCTTTCTGATTTAAGGCGCAGGAAATATATCGAAAATTTCCTCTCTTCTGTCTTCAGTGATGGATTTGAGACACTTGGAAGACTTGAGACCATCTATAAGAAGAAAGGCCGAATCCCGAATGCCGTGAAGAGAGCTATGATCAGCAAGGCAAAAGAAGAGCATTTTGGTCAGGTACTGCCTATTGAAGAGATCAGCGACCTGGTTATGAAGGCTGAGACTGTGGTGCGTATGCCCTGTGCGTGTCGATGGAGCATGGAGAAGAAAGAGGTGCGCTGCTGTTACGCGATCAGTTACGGATCCGACTCGTGGTATAAAGGCATAGACATGAGTTATTTCGGGAAGGCTTCGGATGAAGGTCTCGAACCACTTAAACCTGAGGAGGCCGTAAAGCAGATGAGTGAGCTGGAAGAACACGGCGCGGTCCACACGATCTGGACCATGATGACACCTTTTATAGGCGCTGTCTGCAACTGTTCCACAAAAGATTGTCTTGCCATGAGGACTTTAGACCGTATTAATGTCGAGACGATGGAGAGGGCTGAATATGTAGGCAAAGTTAATAATGATTTATGTGACGGGTGCGGGCTATGCCATACTAAGTGTCATTTTAACGCTATCAACAGCATAACCGAGAACAGCAGGTCAGTTGCCGTTATTGATCCATACAGATGCTTTGGCTGCGGGCTATGCCGGACGGCCTGCGATTCAGGCGCTATTTCATTAGTTTTAAGATAATTGAAAAAGCTGTTAGTGAATGCTAGATAAGAAATATCCGTAATCCCTAACATATCAGAGGTGACTGTCTATCATTCCCCGACTCCGTCGGAATAAACCGGTTTACTGTCCCGAGTCTCTTTTCGGGGTCCGGTCGAAGCGACTCATGCGAAGACTCGCACCGAGAATCTCTTTGCAATAAGGATTCCCGTTTCCACTGCCATGACACCAAGTCTACTTCGTCCAGTTCTCGACTTTTAAACCCCTGATCCTTTTAAACTCTTTCGTATTATTCGTCACAAGCGTAACCCCGAGGCTCAGTGCATGCGCTCCGATCAGCATATCCATAGAGCCGATTACCTGCCCCTTCGTTTCAAGTTGCGCCCTTACTTTGCCATATTCGTCAGCGGCCTTTTCATCAAACTGTGCTATCTCAAGCGGAACAATGAATCCGCTAAGCGCTTCGTGATTCTGCTGGACATGCAGGCTCTTTTCCGCCCCGTAACGCAGTTCTGCAACTGTGATTGAAGAAACCAGAACATCCCCTGGTAAATATTGAGTGAATCGATTAAGAACCTTCGCCGGCTTCTGCCTGATAATATAGATACATATATTCGTATCAAGCATGAACTTCATCAAAGGCCATCTCTTTTCTGTGCTGGAGGCTGGCGCCTTTCGGACATGAAATCATCGGAAAACCGGTCAAGGCTTCTGACGAGTGAATCCCACGACTCTTTTTCAGGTATTAACATCACGACATTACCGGATTTCTTTACCAGCACATGGTCATCATCAAACCTGCACTCCTTTGGCAGCCGGACTGCCTGGCTTTGACCGTTTTTGAATATCTTTGCGGATTTCATTGTTGTCCTCCATTGTTAAGTATATATTAATAGTATATACTTAATTGTCTGCCATTGCAAGCTTATAATTAGATTTATTAACATTATTATGGCTCATCCGGCTTTTGTATGGGAAACGATCAGCTTTCCCCTCCCTTGTCGTAGCGACCCTTTGCGGAGACCCGCTTCGGGAGGGGAGGGGTCAGGGGAGGGTGACTCAAACAATTTACTCTTATCACCTCTAATACGCCTTCCATGTTAGTCAGCACCTCATTGTTCCAGAACCTTAAGACCTTAAAGCTCTCCGAAGTGAGCCATGCGTCTCTTTCTTCGTCCTTCGTATTGTCAGCGTGCTGCCCACCGTCCGCCTCTATCACCAATGATTTCTCAAGACATATAAAATCAACAACATAATTGCCAATTGGCTGCTGCCTCCTGAATTTGAGTCCCTCCATCTGTTTGACTTTTTCTAAGGGCCTTGGCTGTATTGACCAGCTTTTTCATTGATTCTGATACACCCCCACCCTGACCCTCCCCCCTCAAGGGGGAGGGAACTTTTATATCACTTCAAGGTTCCACACAAAACCCGGATGAGCCATTATTATTAAGCGACAAAACGAGTGCAATAAAAATAGGCTTCTTTGAAATTAATTGGACATAATCTATTAATATCATTAAACTTTATTGTGATAAACCTCTCGGGATTAAGTCTACTTGGCTTTTGAAGAATACATAAGATTCCTGTCGAGATAAAGATACAGGGGCTTCTCTTTATGAGTTATCCCTGCCTATCCTACTCTCTTCAACCCTTATCCATATACTCCTCCCACTCAACGGGAAGGGAGTGTTTCTTCTTATTATTACACTCTTTACATGCCGGAACAAGGTTATTCTTCGCGGATTTCCCGCCACGTACAATCGGCACAATATGGTCCATGGTGAGTTCTTTCGACGGCACTTCTTTACCGCAGTAATAACACCTGCCTGCGGCGCATTTTTGCTTCCACCACTGCGTCTTCCGTATATCCCGTGCCTTCTGCTTCTCCTTTTTTATATCCTTATCAGTAACCGGAGAGATAAAATAATCCATTATTCTTTGTGCCTTTGTTACTTTGTCCCTTTGCGCCTTTGTCCCTTTGCACTACGAACCCTGAGTTTGGTATCGATAAAATCCTTATGAGAGACATGGATCAGGCCGGCTATCTTGCGGACCATATGTTCCTCATGTCTGTCCAGCTCCGCGTCTGAAAATGCAACCTCCCAGAGATGTTCAACAACTTTAACTTTCTGTTCATATGTGAATCCTTTATTTATAAGAGAGGTAAATTCATAATATCCTGTAGAATTCTGGATCTCACCTTCGGCAAGTTTAAGCAGTGTACCTGTCTCTTCTTCTGAGATATCGAATTTTAACCGGATACTGTCAGTAATCGCTTTTCGTTCAACGTCATCTATATTTGAGTCAGCCCGCATCATCTCTACAAGGAGCGCCGCTGTTGCAAGTTGAAGGGAATGTTCAGAAACCTTTTCCGGGCTGTCAGGAGAGGATTTAATGTTTTTTGAGAAGAATTGTTTTATTGTATTTATCATAATAACAGATATATTAACGCAACAGAGCCTAATGTAAAAGTCTTTGTTCGTCTTTCCCCGATAAATCGGGACAGGCCCGAGGTCTTTATCGGGAATCCAGTATTCTTTAAAATCAAAAAGCTCTGGATACCCGCTGGAGTTTATCCCGTACCACGATACGGGGCGGGTATGACGGCAACACTAATTTGTGAGAAATTTTCAAGAAACTTAACATGTAAAATAAAGGGGATGGATAAAATCCTGAGATATTCATTTATTACACTGTCCTTTCTAATTTACAACATTTCAGCTTTTTTATAAAATATGGATCATCCTTAATTCCCCCTTTACAAAAGGGGGTAAGGGGGATGTGAAATCATATGGCAGTAACTATGCTTTCGTATAATAAAAATATAATTGTCATGATAATAAGAAATCCTGTGTATCCTGTTAATCCTGTCAGAAATTGTGTCGTTACGTAAGAGAGATAAGCTATGTTACTAATACATCCTCCTGTCGCAAAGCCGGGCGAACCTCCGGCCGGCATAGCAAAACTGTCAGGATCTCTGAACAGCCACGGGATAAAACATACAGTCCTTGACGCCAACCTTGAGGCGCTTCTTTATATTATCGACAACACGCACCTTCAGCCCAATAAAAAATATGATACGTGGACGGCCCGCGCATTGCGTAATATCTCAAATAATCATGAATCAATTAAAAGCCGGCGCACTTTTCAGAATATTGACCGTTACAAGCGGGCTGTATTTGATCTTAACCACGCTATCGAAGACTGGTCAGGCAGAGATGTGACCACCGGTATCGCGAATTACAGAGATAAATATCTTTCTCCTTTAAGAAGTGATGACCTTATACGGGCAGCAGAACGTCATCAAGAGAACCCCTATTATCCGTATTTCAGTAAAAGGCTTCCGACGATTATTGAAAGAGATACGATCCGGATAGTCGGTGTCTCCTTAAACTATTTAAGCCAGGCATTAACCTCTTTTGCCATCATAGGTTTCTTAAAAGCCAACTTCCCCGGTCTCTCCTTTGTACTGGGCGGAGGGCTTGTGACTTCGTGGATGAACAGACCGGACTGGCGCAGCCCTTTCACTGGACTTATAGATCATCTCGTTGCAGGATCGGGAGAGCGAAGACTGCTTGAGATCCTGGGGGTAAAATATTGTAAAGAAGAACATTCCAGACCGGATTACGGTTCACTGCCTTTAGATGATTACCTATCCCCGGGGATTATCCTCCCTTACAGCGCCTCAGTAGGATGCTACTGGAGTAAATGCTCTTTCTGCCCGGAAAAGGCCGAAAAGAATCCATACGTTCCGCTCCCGGTTGATACAGTATTAAAAGATCTTGACGAACTGATAACACAGACAAAACCGCTCCTTCTACATCTGCTGGACAACGCGATCAGCACATCTCTCCTGAGAAGAATCGCGGAGAGTGGTTTAGGTGTGCCATGGTATGGTTTTGCGCGTATCAGCCGCCTGCTGACGGATATCGACTTCTGCATGGACCTGAAAAAGTCGGGATGTATAATGCTGAAGCTTGGCCTGGAATCAGGCGATCAGGGCGTGCTCGACAAAACGAATAAGGGTATTGATTTAGAGACCGCGTCCACGGCTTTAAAGACATTGAAGAAAGCAGGGATCACAACATATGTCTATCTTATCTTCGGCACCCCGACAGAGACAATAACCTCGGCAAGAAATACCCTGGAGTTTGTTGCCCGTCATAAGGACGAGATCGGTTTTCTGAACGTCGCCCTTTTTAACATGCCCGTCAGCGGGCCTGAAGTTAAAGATTTTAAGACCAGCAGTTTCTATGAAGGAGACCTCTCCCTATACTCTGATTATTCGCACCCAAAAAACTGGAACAGAAGAGAAGTAAGACGGTTTCTGGATGATGAATTCAGGAAGAACAGAGATGTTTCAGGAATATTGATCAAGAACCCTCCCATATTCACCTCCAACCACGCTCCTTTTTTTGTTATGTGAAATCCTTATCTCTCGAACGTCCTGCATGGGTATCGAGAAAACCGCCAATATTGTCATACCCGCGAAAGCGGGTATCCAGAAGTCTTCGATTTAAAGAATACTGGATTCCCGATAAAGACCTCGGGCCTGTCCCGATTTATCGGGGAAAGACGAATAAAGACTTGTACAAGAAGCTCTCTATAGTTCTGAGGTAGCATTGAGCTTTTCTTCAAATTCCTTTCTCCTGCTATCAAGCTCGCTATGCAGGAGTTCCAGTTTCGGGAAGAGCGACTCAATCTTCACTCTACACTCATGAATGGCCATTGAGAGTGCCTGGATGGCATCACCGTCACCCTTATGGGAAGCCTCCAGAAGGTCCCTGTTGTCACAATCTGACTTCTGTTCAAGGATTATGATCTCATTTTCAATCATATCGATGCTCTTCTGCAGTGCTCCCAGTGTCCTTGATTTATCACTGATCAATTCAGCCCGTATACGCCTGAGCTGTTTTTTATTGACAGGCTGGTTTGCAGGAACATTCGCACTCTCTTTGGAACGCGTCGGCTTATCCTCATCATTCCATCCGACCCGGTCAAGGAAATCCCGATATGTCCCTTGAAAAAGGGTCACCTTGCCGTCGTCAAATACGATAAGCCTCGTTGCCAGAGCATTGAGTATCATTTCACTATGTGTAACGATAATTACAGCGCCGTCAAAGGCATCAACCGCCTCAACAAGCGATTCAGTAGACTCCATATCCAGGTGGTTCGTCGGCTCATCCAGCAGAAGCATATTGGAAGGGCTCACGAGCAATTTACCGAGCAGTACCCGGCTTCGTTCGCCCCCTGAGAGGACGTTGATCTTCTTTAAAGCGTGGTCCCCGGGAAACATCATGGCCCCGCATATACTCCGGGCAACGCCCCTGCTATGTTCCGGGTGCACATTCATGATCTCTTCTTCCACGGTCTTATCATGGTTAAGCCGGTTTATGTTTGTCTGGCCGAAATATGCTAATTTCAGGCCCCTGTGATGCCCGACTGTCCCGCCAATAGGGGACATCTCTCCGGCCAGCAGGTTAAGAAGCGTCGTCTTACCCTTTCCGTTCTTGCCTATAATGGCGATACGGTCTTTTTTATCAACATAAAAACTCAACCCATCAATCAACGCGGGCTCCTGAGGGTCAAATCCGAAAGTAAGGTCTTGTACATCCATGAGCTGCCTGCCGGTAAAGGGCGCTGTATTAAATGAAAATTCAAGGTTCTTTATTGTAGACAATTTTTCCAGCTTATCGCTCCTCTTAAGGGCCTTTATCCTCGACTGTACTGCCTTGGCCTTTGTTGCCTTTGCCCTGAAACGGTTTATAAACTGCTCAACTTCTTTGCGCTTACTCTCATCGTTAATCCGGGTCTTCTCTAATGTCTCTTCTTCCATTAGAAGCTGCTGATAAACCTTCTCCGTAGTACCGGCAACCTTTCGTGTTTTGCATCTGTGTATAGCGATGGTATGAGTGGTCACATTGTCCATGAAACTGCGGTCATGAGTAATTATGATCAGTTCTTTAGGCCAGCCTCGCAGAAATTGCCCCAGCCATCGCAGGGACACAATATCAAGGTAGTTAGTGGGCTCGTCAAGGAGAAGAAGCTCCGGATCGGAGATCAGTACCTTTGCAAGACACAGACGTACCTGGAATCCGCCAGACAGTTCCATGGGGGAAAGTTTAATATCATCTCCTGAAAAGCCAAGACCGGTGAGGATAGTTTCAGCCTTGTAGGTCTCATCCTGTCCATCCTCAGTTACGGGAAGGCTCAGACATGCCTCCTTCAATACCGTATCCCCGGAAAAACGGATGTGCTGTGAAAGATGCCCAATTCTGTAGTCCTTGGAAATACTTATGGTCCCGGAGTCACTACGCTCCTGCCCGAGAATCATCCTGAAGAGGGTAGTCTTCCCGTGTCCGTTTCTTCCGACAAGTCCCACCCGTTCCCCCGGGTTGACCGTAAAACCGGCCTTGCTTAGGACAACCTGCTGTCCGTACGATTTATCTAAATTGCTGACCTGGATCATAGTTTACTGGAATGCGGATCTGCCGTAAAAACTAGTAGTATATACTATATTAACCCAGTTAATATAAAATTTATTTATAAATATTAGACAGGATTAACAGGTCGAAGTGACTCTAAATAAAAGGCTCGTACCGAGATCTTCAGGATACATTAAAAGAAAAAAACAATAATTAATAATTAGACAGGATATACAGGATCTTCAGGATACTCTAAAAGAAAGAAAAAGATATAAAGAATAATCTTCCCTATCTTGTGAATCCTGTCAGAAAAAGAAAGAAAAAATCTTCTGTATCCTGTTAATCCTGTCAGAAAAGTCTATATTTTGTTATTTGTGTAAATTCGAGGTTAAAAATCCTGTCAGAAAAAAGGAAACCATTAATTAATGACCACCAGGCGAATAGAAGAATATGATCTTGCAGTAATTGGAGCTGGACCTGCAGGAATGATGGCCGCGTTACGCGCGTCTGCATGCGGAGCCAGGGTTGTGCTTCTGGAAAAGAATAAAACTCCGGGGCTGAAACTATCAATAACAGGAAAGGAGAGGTGCAATATAACCAACGTTGAGACAGATGTTCGAAAATTTTCAGCTAATTTTGGTAAAAATGGCAGGTTCCTTCTAAGCTCTCTTTACCATTTCGGGATAGATGAGACAATTGATTTCTTTAATAAGAATAATATAAGAACAATAATTGAACGGGGTGGCCGGATCTTCCCTGAAAGAGATAATGCAAAAGATGTTCAGAAACTCTTCCTCAGACTGATAAAAGAGAATAATATCACTCTGCTAACAGGTTGCAGGATAAAGAAAATATTTCATAAGCAGAACGTGATAGAAAAAATTATTCTTGATAGTGCTGAGATAAAAGCAAACAATTATCTGATCAGTACAGGAGGACTCTCTTATCCACAGACAGGGTCCACCGGTGAAGGCTATAAATGGGCCAAAAGTATGGGGCACACGGTAATAAAACCCCAACCTGCGCTTACCCCTATACTGGTGAAGGAGAGTTGGGTAAAAGAGTTAGAAGGGTTAAGCCTGAAAAACGTTCGTATCTCTATCTATCAGAATAATAAAAAGAAGGATGATCGCTTTGGCGAGGCATTATTCACCCGTGCCGGCCTGAGCGGCCCGATAATACTTGATATGAGCAAATCAATAGGGAGATTGCTTCTCAACGGTCAAACGGATCTATTCATTGATTTCAAGCCGGCGCTGGACTATAAGATATTGGATAAAAGGGTCCTGCGGGACCTTGAGAAGTATAAAAATAAATCTTTTAAAAATATACTTTCCGAACTGATCCCAAAAAAAATGATCCCTGTAATTCTTAAACTGGCAGAGATTGATCCAGAAAAAGATGGCAACTCAATAACAAAAGATGAGCGCAGGAAACTTCTCTCCCTCATGAAACAATTCCCCTTTAGAGTTAAAAGATTATATGGATTTGATAAAGCGATAATCACAACCGGAGGGATAAATCTGAAAGAGGTTAATCCGAAGACCATGTGCTCAAAAATAATAAAGAATCTGTATTTTGCCGGTGAAATACTGGACCTGGACGGGCCCACGGGAGGATATAACCTTCAGGTTTGCTGGAGTACCGGGTATCTTGCGGGTGAAAGCGCTGCCATGAACTGCACCTGCCCCGTATAGAATTGTTCGGGGTGGTACATGGCACTGATAAAAGATAGCCACGAATTACCACGAATACGGAAATGCTTCAAACCTGTATATAAGACAAAAAATATATTCTTTTGTTTTGTAGTTCACTTGACCCCCTGCCCCACTTCTTGCTTTCGCAAGAAAGCAGGGGGCTCGACCCCTTTCCGCCCCGGCGGATTCGCTGAGGCGAAGAACCCCTGAACCCTGTATTAATATTATTCCTTGATACTCGCCTCTTCGACAATAACAGCAAACTTATAACCGCTGCCGAAGTCCTCATTCGTATTTAAAATACCTTTTACCGTTACAACATCACCCTGCGAAATAACATCCTCTGATGTAACCGTAATATCATTGGTACCCTTTGAAATCTCTCCGCTGCCGTCCTGGATATGTACCCAGTTCTTCCCCATGATCCTGGGTGAAAACTTAACAACCTTACCCCTGAAGACAACCGTCTTCCCGTCAAGTCCGGCGCTTTTTTCATAAAGCTCGGCAACGGTATACGCGTCAGGCCCTGAGGCCTTATCAACTTTAATGGTCATATTTGGGGAGGCCTTTACCTTCTCCCGGCCGGCAGATTCTGTTGCAGAACCCATCCCCTGCTCTCCCATAATCCCCTTTGAAAAAATTATGGTTTCAAATGTCCGGTCAAGAGTTTTACTCTTGAAATTGCTCATGAATATTCCGGGATAAAAAGATATATCCTGCCCGACCGCCACCTTGGATGAAGGAACAGCAACCCATGTATTCTTTCCATCCTTCTCGACATTGACATACGTATATCCACCACTATCCATTGATTCCACAGCCTTGCCTGAAATGGATTTCAAATCTCCTGACTCAGCTGAACCGGCATAAAGACCGTTTGTCGATAATATCAGTACTGATGTTAAGATTAAGACAAATAAGACAAAAAATCTCTTCATTTCATATCTCCTATAATTTATTCCTTTAAGCATGTAAATCCCAGATATATATAATACTTAATGGCGTCGTAAAAAGTCCGATCTACTGCGTTGCAGCGCATTTTGAAATCCTCGACATACTATATGTATTGTCTCGGCTTAAAAAATACACTACGCCTTGTATATCGAAATTTTTACTTAGCCATCCCATGATATTTTACGAGTGCATCATACTTGACAAGCTCGTAAAAAGTCTTGTTTCCCCTCCCCTGTCGGAGCGACCCTTCGCGGAGACCCGCTTCGGGGTGGGAGGGGATTAAGGGGAGGGGGATATAAACATTTGAAATAAAACCTTTTTCACCCTCACCCCAACCCTCTCCCATCAAGGGAGAGGGGGTTTTTGGACTTTTTACGAGTGCATCATACTTTATTATCAGAAAAAAGATTTGGGCCGCTTCCTGATAATTGAGGATCTAAGTCCGGCCAGTCTCTCACAGATATTTCCCGCTAATAAGACTGCTGCCCCTACCAGCCGGGCAGGACTGTACTTCTCCTATCAATCGCAGTATTTCATCTCGTGAGCCCGCGCGGAAAACCCTTCCCTTCAGCTCCTTTGCAACCATTCCCCTCGTATACCATGCAAAAAATTTCCGGAAACGTATCACGCCTATCTTCTCTCCACTGAAATCTATACTGGAGAGAAAATGCTCTTTCATCGTTCGAACTATTTCATCAGCATCGGGCCTTACTGGTAATATCCCGCTCTTCAGATAATCAGCCGTATCACGGAATATCCATGGATTGCCGAGAGCGCCCCTTGCCACTATCACACCGTCGCATCCCGTCTCATCAAAGAGTTTACTTATGAGATCCGGCGACAGCGCGTCACCGCTTGCGATCACGGGTATATCCACAGACTCTTTTACTTCCCTTATTACGTTGTAATCGACATTGCCGCTGTAACCCTGCTTCCTCGTCCTGCCGTGAATAAATAGTCCGTTCACACCCGCGTCCCGCGCCCGGAGGGCCACCTCTACAGCGTTGACTGATGTTTCATCCCAGCCGGAACGTATCTTGACCGTAACAGGCTTATCTGTGTATCCGACTATCATCTCCAGCAGTCTCTGCAGTTTCAGGGGGTCCCTGAGCAGCCCGGCCCCCCTCCCCCCTGATACAACTTTTCTTGATGGACACGCCGCGTTTAAATCAATTAAATCGAAATCAGCTTCCAATACATTATCAAGCGCCATCCTTATGATATCGGGATCATTGCCAAGGATCTGTAAACCCAGAGGTCTGTCATCACCCGTTGTGGAGAGCATTTTTAATGTGTTTTTGCTTCTGTGCGCCAGCGCGCTCGCGCTAATCATCTCTGTGAACGCCAGTTCGCACCCGAACGATCTGTTGAGCAGGCGGAACGGCAGGTCGCTTATCCCGGACATAGGGGCAAGGACAAGGGAAGAAGGGACTTTTATATCTCCGATCTGAAGCATAGGGTATTATAACCTTTAAAATGGTTGGTCATTGGTTATTGGTTATTGGTTATTGGCAGTGCGCCCTGCGCTATGCGCTATGCGCCTTCTCCTTTTTAGCACAAAAACCCCAAACTCCTTCAGACTCCTGGTCAGCGCGCAGAGAGGAAGGCCCATTACATTAAAAAAATCCCCGTCAATCTTCTCAATTAAAATAGCACCAAGTCCCTGGATCGCGTATGCTCCTGCCTTATCCATAGGCTCTCCTGTAGCGACATACGCGATTATCTCTTCTGCCGTGAGCTTCCTGAAGTATACTTTTGTCTCCACTGATCTTGATATTATCCTGCCGCTGCCTGTATCCATAACGGTAAAACCTGTGATCACCGAATGTATTTTTCCGTTCAGGGTACTCAACATCTTAACAGCATCTTTCCCGGTGCCGGGCTTGCCGAGCAGTCTGTCCTTAAAGAGAATAAACGTATCAGCCGCTATGATTATCGTCTCTTTATATTTAGGAGCAACCGCTTCCGCCTTTTTGCGCGATATGAACCTTGCAAGTTGACGCGGTTTCAACGAGAGACTAAGATCCTCTTCATAATCACCGGCACAAACATCAAAATCCAGGCCTGTTATCTTCAGGATCTCCTTTCTCCTCGGTGATGCTGACGCAAGAATTATTCTTCTCATAGCAGATATATTGTAACTAATCAGGTATATTTTCTTTATCCCCCTCTTTAGCAAAGACCCGTTGCTCCGCCCCGAGGCGAGGGGGGTAGGGGAGATTTTATTAATGTATATCTCATTTAATAATCCCCCTTAATCCCTGGTCGCCTTCGGCGCCGCCAGAGGCGGGTAAACCCCCTTTTCCAAAGGGGGATCCCTTAGCAGTTACCTGATTTTTTTACACATCATCTCTGTGTGCTCTGTGGTTATGTTGTGTTCTCGTTTGGAAGCGCCGCTTTAAGAATTGGTGGCAGTTAAGGTATAGTAGATACTGTGAAATTTGAAGAGCTGAATATACACGAGAAGATTCTTGAGGGAATTAGAGCAGCAGGATTTACTGAATGCACCCCTGTCCAGGCCCATACTCTTCCCAGCGCTCTGCAAGGTAAGGACATCGCCGCGCAGGCCCAGACAGGAACCGGCAAGACCGCCTCCTTCCTGATCGCGATATTTTCACGTATGCTCCAGGCGCCTCCGCAGAAAAGGAGCAACTCCCCCCGGGTACTAATCATCGCCCCGACACGGGAACTGGCAGTCCAGATACATGCAGAGGCAAAACTGCTTGGCGGTCCCGCAGGATTCAGGATCTTATCTGTTTATGGCGGCATTGACTATCTGAAACAGCGCAAGGATCTCGAAGATAAAGTTGACGTGCTTATAGGCACGCCGGGCCGGCTCATCGACTACCTGAAGCAGAAGGTCTACAGTCTGCGTAAGACACAGTACCTCGTGATTGACGAAGCCGACCGTCTCTTTGACATGGGTTTCATCAGCGACCTGCGTTTTATGCTAAGGAGGATGTCTCCTTACGATCAGCGGCAGTCCATGCTCTTCTCCGCTACCCTCTCCCAGCGCGTGCACGAGTTGTGCTATGAACACATGAATCTGCCGGAGCAGTTCGTCGTAACTCCCGAGACGATTACAGTAGAGAAGATACAGCAGGAGCTATATCACATCGGCAAGTCCGAAAAGCTCGGGCTTCTCCTCTGGATCCTCAGGCGTGAACCCGCCGGACGCTATCTGATCTTCTGCAACACCAGGGCTGCTGTCGAACGGCTCGAGGCAACTCTTAATGCCAATAGTTGCGAGACCGCGGCTATAACAGGAGAGATTCACCAGACGAAACGGTTAAAGGTGCTGACGCGGTTCAAGGATGGCAAATTACCGATCCTTGTGGCAACCGATGTGGCAAGCCGGGGGCTCCATATCGATGGTGTAACACACGTTATAAACTACGATCTTCCACAGGACCGGGAGGATTATGTGCACCGGATCGGCAGGACAGCGCGGGCCGGCGCCGACGGCAGGGCGATAAGCCTCGCCTGCGAAGAGTACGTCCACTCCCTCACTGATATCGAGGAATTCATCAGAGGGAAGATCCCTGTTATGCCTATAACAGAAGATATGATCGTAACCGATTATCGCAGGAGGGTGAGATATCCAAAGAAGCCAGCGACCAGTCTCCGTTCAAGAGAGTCCCGACAACCACGCCAGAAAGAGAGAAGACCGCAAGCGGGAAAGACCTCCGGCGGATCAGGGAAGCCCCGCCCCGTTCAAAAGGGTAAAAAGAGGACTTCAACCATCAGGCCGGGCGTAAAATCCTGACAGGATTAAGATTCAGGTTAAGGTTGAGTGATACTGATAGTGTTGAGATTAAGGGTTCGAGAAAATTATTTAAATATTAAAAAATGTCTAGATGCCCCCGTTAAAGATACGAAGCAATCTCCCCAAGTGCGTATGACAAATAAAGCCTGTCATTCCCCGAAGTATCCCCGAAGAATCGGGACCCCGATAAATCGGGATCTCCGCTTCGCTACGACAGGCGGGACAGGCCCGCTAGTCGGGAATCGTTTCACTATTTCAAATAAAGATTCTGGATAAGCCCCGAAGTAACTGGACAGGCAAGAATGACTGTTGTCCTCCCCAGTATTATCCGTTGTTCTCAGGCCTGCAAAATGCAAAGAGTGTGACTTACAGAGACAGTTTAGCGAACAATCTTCGTGAACTTTGATCCCTCTATAGTCAGGTTATACATCAACCCCTTGTTACTGAAGACAAAACCGATAATCGGGTCCTTGATATCAACGGTATTTATGTCCTCGCCAACCCCCCACTCGACCAGGGCAACCGAGCCGTCTACGCCTGCTTTCCATCCTTCGCTCTTTCTGAAATCGGAAAGGGCCTTCTCTGCTAAAAATACCAGGACTACAGATTTGGATTGCGCGCCTAACTGAAACCCTATGGAAGCAGCCGCTGTGCTGTAATACTCTACGGTCTTACCTTTGATACGAAGCGCACCTTCACCATATTCGCCGCCGATCCCTATGCCTGCCTTGATGACCTTCGGAAACACCAGTACTCCATCGGCCTTCTTCAGAAACGCGCTGCCTCCGCTCACTTCCTTGACGAACCGCTCCAGAGCGCCATCGACACGTATATTAATCTCCTCCGCAGAAGACGCGTCTGCTACGTCCTGCAGTGAAATAAATGCGATCACGAAAAATGATAAAACAAAAATCAGGGTCTTAGTCAAAGGCTTTAATATATTTTTCATATTTCCTCCTTTAATTATATTCAGTTAATTTTATAAAGAATCGTTCCATAATCGCAAGGGTTCGAGGAATAACCAATGTCCAATAACCATTGTATTATTATCTCATTATTCTTCCTAAACCTTAACCTCAACCTTAATCTCTCAACTCTCTTTATGGCATACCATACAATTCTCATGCACACTCGGGGCATCTTACCCGTTATGACAGACCCAGCAGAAACGATAAGAAGAGTGAGAAAAAGTTTCATGCCTTATTCTAATCATAACAGGCGGCAAAGAAAAGCCCTAAGGAGTCTTCGTCAGTTCAGGTGCGATTGTGACAGTCACGGTTTTGGCAAAGTGTAAAGTCAGATAACGGTTTGCTTAAAATTTTTCTTTGACATCACAACCTGTTTTGATATACTGATGTTGAAG
>JBCKZY010000028.1:0-19569 GCA_038918635.1 Thermodesulfovibrionia bacterium
ATATAGCTAAATATTAATACGAAATTTTAAGCAGGGAGATAATGAAGACTATTTTCGCAAAAAAATCAGATATCCAGAAAAAGTGGCATGTAATTGATGCTGATGGAAAGGTTGTAGGCAGGCTCGCAACAAAGGTAGCATCGATACTTAGAGGTAAAAACAAACCTGTATACACCCCTAATGTTGACACCGGAGACTACGTAATCGTTCTCAACGCTGCGAAGGTCCGTTTTACAGGCAGAAAGCTTGAGCAGAAGGAATACTTTCATCACACAGGCTACCAGGGCGGCATAAAGAGGAAAACCGCCAAGGAGTTAATGGATAAAACTCCCGAAAGAGTTATCAAATCAGCAGTCAAGGGCATGCTGCCGCATAATGTGCTCGGAAGAGAGCAGCTTAAGAAACTTAAAGTATACAGAGGCACAGACCATCCACACAATGCTCAAAGCCCTGAAATACTCGACTTTAACAATTAGGAGAAGAGAATGCCTGAATTAGAGTACAACGCTACCGGCAGAAGAAAATCAGCAATTGCACAGGTATTTATGAAACCCGGCAAAGGCACCATTACAATAAACAAGCGTCCTCTTGATAAATACTACCCATACGAAACTCTGAAGATGATTGTGCAGCAACCCCTTAATCTGGTTGCGGTCAACGGCAAGTACGATATCACCATCAGGGTAAAAGGTGGTGGAATAAGCGGGCAGGCATCTGCTATCAGACACGGAATTTCCAGGGCGCTCCTCAAGATAAATTCGGATTTCAGGGGACAACTGAAAAAAGAAGGACTTCTGACCAGAGACTCAAGAGTTGTAGAGAGGAAGAAGTACGGACAGAAGGGTGCAAGGGCACGTTTCCAGTTCTCAAAGAGATAATTTAATAACCGTGGCGAGTTACGCGTAACGAATTTTTATTTCTATTCCTGTTCTTTTAATATTCACTCGTCACCCTGTACCGGACGGTACAGGGCGTCACTCATCACATTTTACGATTATTAAATGCTAAAAGTTGCCATACTCGGTGGAAGCGGTTATGCGGGATGTGAGCTCCTAAGGCTGCTCCTGAAACACCCTCATGTAACTGTGACTTCCGTCACCTCAGAGCGTTATTCAGGTCTCCCGATATCAAATGTCTTTCTCAATTTCAGGAATACCGGCATTAAATTCGAACCGTTGCATTTAACCAGTCTTGTTAAGAAGGCTGACCTCTTCTTCCTCTGTCTTCCTCACAAAGCCTCACAGGACGCGGTTGCATTTCTCAACAGAGCCGGGAAAAAGGTGATTGATTTTTCAGCCGACTACAGGCTGAAAAAACCATCTGTATACAAGAGATGGTACAAGACCAGCCACAGGCACGCATCTCTTATTAAAGATGCTGTCTACGGCCTTCCTGAAATCCACAGGGACTCTTTGAGGAAAGCCTCGATAATCGCTAACCCCGGATGTTACCCAACGAGCGCATTACTTGCGCTTATTCCTGTAATCAGAGAGAACATGATTGACATCGGCTCCATTATTATAGATTCAAAGTCAGGTCTGTCCGGAGCTGGAAGGACACCAGCACAACCTTTTATGTTCAGCGAAGTCAATGAATCGACTATGGCCTATGGTGTCACCACTCACCGACATACTCCTGAAATTGAGCAGGAGTTGAGCTCATTGTCCCGAAAGAAGATAAATGTAGTCTTTACGCCTCATCTTGTACCGATGGACAGGGGAATCCTCAGCACTACCTACGTTAAGCTTAAAGAGAAAACTTCCCTTCAGCAAATAATCAGGCTTTACAAGAAATCATATAAAGACGAACCATTCGTGAGGGTTCTAAATAACGGCTTATTCCCCAGCACAAAAGCCGTTAGGGGAAGCAACTTCTGTGACATATCCCTTTTTCTTGAAAAACGAAACAGGGAGAACCAAACCCTTATAATTATTTCCGCGATAGACAACCTGATAAAAGGGGCTTCCGGCCAGGCCGTGCATAACATGAATATTATGTATGGGTTCGATGAAACAGCAGGATTAACAGATTCTCCTCCGATCCCCTGATGACCCCACCCTCTAAAAAGAAAATAATCTCTGTGCCCGGCTTTAAGTTTTCAGGTATATCTGCAGGGATAAAAAAAGGTGGTAAAAGGGACCTTGCCGTTATTTATTCCGAGAAAGAAGCCTCGGTAGCCGGCGTCTTTACCACAAATTCCATAAAGGCCTCCCCAGTACAACTTGATATCAAACGAATAGCCTCAAAAAAAGGCCAGGCGATTATAGTGAACAGCGGTAACGCAAATGCATGCACGGGTTCAGATGGTCTCAGGGACGCAAAAGATATGTGTGAGATAACAGCTGGAGAAATTGGCATCTCTTCTGATCTTGTTTATGTCGCGTCAACCGGCATAATCGGAAGACCAATGCCGATGCCAAATATAAAAAGAGGGATTCCGAAGGCCGTAAAGAAGCTCTCCCCCTACTCTATTCATGACGCTGCCTGTGCGATCATGACAACCGACACCTTTCCCAAGCTTGTTTGCAGAAAATTAAAACTTGGCAGAAAGACCGGAATCATTGCGGGTATAGCCAAAGGCGCTGGGATGATCTGCCCTGATATGGCAACAATGTTATGTTTCATATTTTCAGATATTGCCATCAATCCCGATGCACTTGATCAGGCTTTAAAGGAATCGGTAAATAAATCATTTAACAGACTTACAATAGACAACGAGATGAGCACCAACGATACCGTTATTGCCATGGCTAACGGCGTATCAGGAAACAGTCTTATATCAGGAGGATCTTCTTCTTATTCTAAATTTAGAGATCTCCTTAATGAAGTAACTTATGAGCTATCCACCATGATCGCACTTGACGGAGAGGGTGCGACAAAGATGATAAATGTGGTCGTTAACGGAGCCATGTCAGAGCGCGACGCCGAGAGAGCCGCAAGATCAATTGCCGGCTCTCCGCTTGTTAAGACTGCCATATACGGAAGAGATCCAAACTGGGGAAGGATTATCGCCGCGGCAGGCTACTCAGGGAGTAAAATTGTCGAGAAGAAGATAGATATATCTATAAATGCCTGTAAAGTGTTCAGTAAAGGACTTGGGACCGGAAAAGAATCTGCCGCGAGAAAGGCGCTTTCAAAGAAAGAGGTGATCATTACGGTCAATCTTGGAATCGGCAGGGGATCAGCAAGCATCATGACCTGTGACTTAACTGAAGAATATGTTAAGATAAATTCAGCCTACAGCACATGAGATGGCTGACAAATCAGCTGGCAACTCCATGCTGGCATATCAGATTCAAGTACACTTTAAGAATTGATGCATTCGTAAAAAGTCATGGGATGGCTAAGAAAAAATTTCGATATACAAGGCGTAGTCTGTTTTTAAGACCGAGACTATACATATAGTATGTCGAGGATTTCAAAATGCGCTGCAACGCAGTAGATCGGACTTTTTACGACGCCATCAAGAATTTACTTGACACGAGATGCTTACTCGGCTATGTTATTCATATATTATTAAAAAAACCGGAGGAGTGCAAATGAAGAAATTATCATTCATACTAATTATTTTTTTACTGTCTTTCTCTTTTTCAATTGGCGCCGATGATACTGCAATGAATGAAAGCACCATAACAAAAGGCGACATACTCTCTTTAAGTGATGAGGATAAAGGCCGCAGGAAGCACATAGTAATAAAGGGCGACACTCTTTGGGATATTTCAAGTGATAAAATTGAAGATAATTTCCTCTGGCCCAAAGTCTGGAAATTTAACCCTCAGGTGAAAAACCCGGACCTTATATACCCGGGAGACATAATCACGATTCCCAGCAGAGAGGAACTGATGGGCATCAAAGAGGTTCCCGTTGCAACAAAACCCATAGCAAAGAGAAGCAAAACGGTTATTAAGGCACCTGAGATAATACCTCCCAGGTACCTTGTTGATCAGGATTTTTATAACTCTCTCGGATGGATAGCAGCAGATTACCAGGGGATAGGAGAGATTATGCAGGGTCCCTCGGGAAGAACAGTATTCGGGAAACACGATACTGTCTATCTGAAGACTGATGAGAAATTCTCAAAGGGAGAAAGGCTCTTAGCTATCAACAAAGTTAAAACAGTGAGACACCCCAGGACAGATAAAAAACTCGGCCTTCTGATACATATTACAGGAATCCTTGAAGTAACCGGAATTCAAGACGGTTACTTTAAAGCAAACATCACACAGGGCTTTCGGGAGAGCAAGTCAGGTTATGTTGTAATACCCTTCATGGAGACTTTGCCTCCGGTTGTCCCTGAAATCATAAGGACACCAGACATAAGCGGTTATATTGTTGAATCATACAATACTACTCAAATGACAAGTGAGCGGGATGTTGTATTTCTCGACAAAGGCATCAACGACGGCCTGGAGCCTGGTGATACCTTCTCAGTCTTCTCAGATGGGGAAATCAGAACAACCGAAGGGACCATACAGGTCGTATCTCTTAAACCTGAAACATCTGCTGCGATAGTAATTGATAGCAGAAGGGAATCATTAATAGGGGATTCCTGGGGAAATAAATAACCGAATTTACATCGTAACAAGAGTTTTTAATGCTTTCAGCCTACTCGGATGCTTCAGCTTTCTCAGAGCCTTAGCCTCTATCTGCCTAACTCTCTCACGTGTTATGGTAAGATGCCTGCCGACCTCTTCAAGAGTGTGATCCCTGTCGACTCCTATGCCAAACCTCATCCTTATGACCCTCTCCTCTTTAGGGGTAAGCGTGCACAAAACCTTCTGAATATATGTAGAAACTTCCTTGATTTCGGCTTCATTATAAGGTGATGGACTGTTCTTGTCGCCGATGAAATCCTCAAGTTCGGTGTCCTCGTCCCCAACAGGTGTTTGAAGTGCAATAGGATCCTGTATGGCCCTGTATACATCCTCAACTTTTTTTGTAGGAACCTGTAGTTTCTTTGCTATCTCTTCATCAGTCGGCTCCCTGCCAAGTACTTGGGTAAGTTCCCTGGATCCCTTTGTGACCCTGTTATAGAACTCCATCATGTGAACCGGCACCCTGATCGTCTTGGTCTGATCAATAAGCGCCCTGGTTATAGCCTGCCTGATCCACCATGTGGCATAAGTGCTGAACTTAAAACCTTTTTCGTGCTTAAATTTATCAACCGCCTTCATAAGGCCGATATTACCCTCCTGGATAAGGTCCAGAAGTGGGAGCCCTCTTCCTACGTAATTTTTTGCGATGTTAACAACCAGCCTGAGATTTCTGGTAATTAATTCGTTTTTTGCTTCAGTCATGAATGCCTGGACCTTACGTATCTTGTCCCAAACTTCAATAATTTCTTCAACCTTTATACCAGACTCTGACGCTATCTCCTTAAACCTTTTCTGAACCTTTTTTGCAAGCGTCTCCATCTCTTCCAATATTGCAACCCTCACCCTTCTCTTACTCTTTTCGTGTTTAATAAGACCCCTTAGGCTCTTCAGTGAACCTCCGTATAGAGACATCATGGCATTTAAATTATCAATCTCTTCTGTTAATGAATTAAGCCTGAGTAAAACCCTGACAAGAACCTCTTCTTTTCGCTCATCTTCATCAAGTAAATTATCTTCATCCTCAGTTCTCACGGTCTTGGCGGTAATCCTGGTCAGCGGGATAGGCTTAACTATCTCCCTCTGTATCTCCTTGCCTTCTAAAAGCTTCTTGGCAAGTTCAACTTCCTCTGCCTTGGTGAGGATAGATATATCACCCATTGAATGAAAATACGCCTGAACAAGATCCTCGGCCTTTTCAACAACATGGACAGTTTCAGTTACATCAGGGGCGGGAGTCTCGCTATCTGAATCAACAATGCGAACTCCCATATCATGAAGGAGATCCATAAGTTCTTCGATCTCATCAGGAGAAAAAAATTCAGAAGGCAGGGCATCATTTATTTCATCATAGGTCAGTACACCACGTTTTTTCCCAAGCTCAATTATCTCGTCGAAGATTTCTTTTTCTTTCATAACCTAAAACACCCTATTTATCTTTATATCACAAAAAAAGCCCACACACAAGTGGACATCAATAAATAATAATGCTGTAACTGTGCTGAAAGCGTTTCAGTAGAATAACTGTTGGAATCAGAGTAAAGGGGTCAAGGCTCACGGTCTATTAGTACTGGTTAGCTAAATCCGTCACCGAACTTACACACCCAGCCTATCAACGTGGTAGTCTTCCACGGACCTTCAGTACCGATTACTCGGTAGGGAGACCTAGTCTTAGGGTTGGTTTCCCGCTTAGATGCTTTCAGCGGTTATCCTTTCCGAACATAGCTACTGGGCGCTGCTCTTGGCAGAACAACCCACACACCAGAGGTTCGTCCATCCTGGTCCTCTCGTACTAAGGACAGATCCCTTCAAGTCTCCTGCGCCCACGACAGATAGGGACCGAACTGTCTCACGACGTTCTGAACCCAGCTCGCGTACCGCTTTAATGGGCGAACAGCCCAACCCTTGGGACCCACTTCAGCCCCAGGATGCGATGAGCCGACATCGAGGTGCCAAACAGCATCGTCGATATGAACTCTTGGATGCTATAAGCCTGTTATCCCCGGCGTACCTTTTATCCGATGAGCGATGGCCCTTCCACAAGGAACCACCGGATCACTAAGCCCTGGTTTCCCATCTGCTCGGCCTGTATGCCTCGCAGTTAAGCCTCCTTATGCCTTTGCACTCAATGGCTGATTTCCGTCCAGCCTGAGGAGACCTTTGGACGCCTCCGTTACTTTTTGGGAGGCGACCGCCCCAGTCAAACTACCCACCAGACAATGTCCTCTCCCCAGATAATGGGGACGAGTTAGAATCTCAATAAAACAAGGGTGGTATTTCAAAGTTGGCTCCATCCCGACTAGCGTCGAAACTTCATAGCCTCCCACCTATTCTACACATGTTGCACCAAAATTCACTGTCAAGTTGTAGTAAAGGTGCACAGGGTCTTTCCGTCTAGTCGCAGGTTACCGGCGTCTTCACCGGTATCTCAAGTTCGCCGAGCCCCTCGCAGAGACAGTGCTCAAGTCGTTACGCCATTCGTGCAGGTCGGAACTTACCCGACAAGGAATTTCGCTACCTTAGGACCGTTATAGTTACGGCCGCCGTTTACCGGGGCTTCGATTCAAAGCTTCTCCCGACGAATCGGGATAACCCATCCTGTTAACCTTCCGGCACCGGGCAGGCGTCAGTGCCTATACATCCTGTTGCCAGTTAGCAGACACCTGTGTTTTTGCTAAACAGTCGCTTGAGCCTCTTTATTGAAGCTCCGGTTACCCGGAGCACCCCTTCTCCCGAAGTTACGGGGCTATTTTGCCGAGTTCCTTTGCGAGGGATCACTCGTTCGCCTTGGTATCTTCTACCCACCTACCTGTGTCGGTTTACGGTACGGTCATCCATAGCACTTCCATAGAGGTTTTTCTTGACAGTGTGGAATCAGCCAGTTCTCCCGATTACTCGGGATCCAAGTAACCTTTCGGGCTTAAATAGTGGCCGGATTTGCCTAACCACTGCCCTGAGGGCTTTTACCGGGACAACCAGCGCCCGGCTGAACCTATCCTTCTGCGTCCCCCCTTAGGTATAACGCACTACAGACGGTACTGGAATATTAACCAGTTGTCCATCGTCTACTCCCTTCGGCCTCGACTTAGGCCCGACTAACCCTGGGCGGATTATCCTACCCCAGGAAACCTTAGGTTTACGGCGAACTGATTTTTCATCAGTTTTTATGCTACTTATGCCGGCATAATCTCTTCCAAGCTCTCCATCCAGACTCACGTCTGAACTTCAATGACCTTGGAATGCTCCCCTACCACTTAATAAAAAGGCGAACCCTTTTATCAAATACGTAGCTTCGGTGTAGAGCTTGAGCCCCGGTAAATTTTCGGCACAAGATCACTAGTCCAGTGAGCTATTACGCTTTCTTTAAAGGGTGGCTGCTTCTAAGCCAACCTCCTGGTTGTTTAAGTAATCTCACATCCTTTTCCACTTAGCTCTACTTTGGGACCTTAGCTGACGTTCTGGGCTGTTTCCCTCTCGACTACGAATCTTAGCACCCGCAGTCTCACTCCTATGCTAAACCTTAAGGCATTCGTGGTTTGGTTGGATTTTGTACCCCTTACGGGGCCATAGTCCATCCAGTGCCCTACCTCCTAAAGGCATACATAAGGCTGTACCTCAATACATTTCGGGGAGAACCAGCTATCACCAGGTTTGATTAGCCTTTCACTCCGACCCACAGTTCATCCGAGCCTTTTGCAACAGACAACGGTTCGGGCCTCCATGCCGACTTCTCGGCACTTCACCCTGACCATGGGTAGATCACCTGGTTTCGGGTCTACTAAATGCAACTAAATCGCCCTATTAGGACTTGGTTTCCCTACGGCTCCAGTCGTTATGACCTTAACCTTGCAACATTCAGTAACTCGCCGGCTCATTAATCAAAAGGCACACCGTCATTCCGACGAATCGGAACTCCGATTGCTTGTAGGCAAATGGTTTCAGGTTCTATTTCACTCCCCTCACAGGGGTTCTTTTCGCCTTTCCCTCACGGTACTAGTACACTATCGGTCATCAGTTGGTATTTAGCCTTGGAGGGTGGTCCCCCCAGATTCCCACAAGATTTCTCGTGTCTCGTGGTACTCAGGATACCGTTTCGGCAGCTACAAGGTTTCGCTTACCGGCCTATCACCGTCTATGGGCGAGCTTTCCAACTCGTTCAGCTACCTTGTAACAGTCCTACTTATACGGTCCTACAACCCCCAGACTACAACTAATAGTTCAAACCGGCATGTCCATTTACATGTCCATGCAAGTGATCTAGCATATTAATATTAGCACTGCTTGAACTTTTAGTTGTAGTCTGGGTTTGGGCTATTCCCCTTCCGCTCGTCGCTACTAAGGGAATCTCTGTTGATTTCTTTTCCTCCGGATACTGAGATATTTCACTTCTCCGGGTTCACTTCATATGCCTATGTATTCAGCATATGATATCCCGACTTAACTCGGGATGGGTTGCCCCATTCGGAATCCCACGGATCAAAGGATACTTACTCCTCCCCGTGGATTATCGCAGTTGGTCGCGTCCTTCTTCGTCCTCTGATGCCAAGGCATCCACCATTTGCCCTTACTTCCTTGACCCCTTTACTCTAATTCCTACAGTTATCAAAGAACATCGCTAATGATATATATTAGCAAATTATATTAAAGGCAGGTCCGACAAGCATATACTCTTTGTATCTTTGTAAGTCTCGTACTTCACCTACTCCTTAGAAAGGAGGTGATCCAGCCGCAGGTTCCCCTACGGCTACCTTGTTACGACTTCACCCCAATCACCGGCCATACCTTCGGAGGCTGCCTCTCTTGCGAGTTAGCTCACCCACTTCGGGTACAACAGACTTTCGTGGTGTGACGGGCGGTGTGTACAAGGCCCGGGAACGTATTCACCGTGGCGTGCTGATCCACGATTACTAGCGATTCCAGGTTCACGGAGTCGAGTTGCAGACTCCGATCCCAACTTGGATAGACTTTATGGGATTAGCTCCCCCTCGCGGGTTGGCGACCCTTTGTATCTACCATTGTAGCACGTGTGTAGCCCTGGGCATAAGGGCCATGAGGACTTGACGTCATCCCCACCTTCCTCCGGCTCTTCGCCGGCAGTTTCCTCAGAGAGATCTAAAAGACCAACAGAGGATGAGGGTTGCGCTCGTTGCGGGACTTAACCCAACACCTCACGGCACGAGCTGACGACAGCCATGCAGCACCTGTGCAGGCTTCCTGACCGAAGTCAGGATCGTTATCCTTTCGGGTTCCTACCACCTGCATGTCAAGCCCAGGTAAGGTTTTTCGCGTAGCGTCGAATTAAACCACATGCTCCACCGCTTGTGCGGGCCCCCGTCAATTCCTTTGAGTTTTAACCTTGCGGCCGTACTCCCCAGGCGGGGTACTTATCGGTTTCCCTTTGACACGGATGACTATCGCCACCCACACTTAGTACCCACCGTTTAGGGCGTGGACTACCAGGGTATCTAATCCTGTTTGCTACCCACGCTTTCGCGCCTCAGCGTCAGTCATTACCCAGAGGGCCGTCTTCACCACTGGCCTTCCTCCTGATATCTACGCATTTCACCGCTACACCAGGAATTCCGCCCTCCCATGTACGACTCAATCCCGACAGTATCAAATGCACTTCTTGGGTTAAGCCCAAGGCTTCCACATCTGACTTATCAGGACGCCTACACGCCCTTTAAGCCCAGTAAATCCGAACAACGCTTGCCACCTCTGTATTACCGCGGCTGCTGGCACAGAGTTAGCCGTGGCTTCTTCTTGAGGTACCATCATCCCGATTGCTCGGGACTTTTTCCCTCACGAAAGGAGTTTACAACCCAAAGGCCTTCTTCCTCCACGCGGCGTCGCTGCGTCAGGCTTTCGCCCATTGCGCAAAATTCCCCACTGCTGCCTCCCGTAGGAGTCTGGACCGTGTCTCAGTTCCAGTGTGACCGATCGACCTCTCAGTCCGGTTACCCGTCATAGCCTTGGTAAGCCGTTACCTCACCAACAAGCTGATAGGCCGCAGGCCCATCCTTAGGCGCCACGATTGCTCGCAGCTTTTATTACTGGGAATTTCGCCCTGTAATGATACCCGGTATTGTCCCCGATTTCTCGGGAGTATCCCGATCCCAAGGGTAGGTTACCTACGTGTTACTCACCCGTCCGCCACTAGGTTATAATTATCCACCAACCGAAGTCGGTTTCAAAAAATAACCCCGTTCGACTTGCATGTGTTAGGCGCGCCGCCAGCGTTCGTTCTGAGCCAGGATCAAACTCTCAAATTGAAAATTGACTTGCGGACCTGCCTTTAATTTTCAAAGAACATTCTACTATGAAGCAATATATTGTGAGAATTTATTATACCACAAAAACAAATAAATATAAAGTTCAAAGAAACAGAGCTAAACAGGTGTAAATCAATACGAAATACACTTACATAGCAGAGTAATATAGCACGCATCTAATAATAATAAAAGTCTTGTTCTTATCGATTTTCAGTTAAAAACAGTAAATATATTTGTTTTTCTCTTGTTTTCTCCTATTTTCTTTGATTTCATATACATATTAGGTAAATGAGTCAGGATTCTTGACACAAATTCAGATTTGTTGGTATAGTAATAGCACTCTATACGTAGGAGTGCTAATATCAACATGAAAGAGCTTAACGAAAGAACAAAAAAAGTTCTCTGTGCAATTATACAGAGCTATATCGACCTGAATGTCCCTGTTGGTTCTTTTATGGTCAAGAGACGATTTTCATTCGGTCTATCCCCTGCCACTATCCGCAGCACAATGGCCGGCCTTGAGAACCTGGGATATTTAACACAGCCTCATACATCAGCCGGCAGGATACCAACCATGATGGGGTACAGATACTACGTAGACTCTCTATTAATGAAGAACAATATGAATATAAATAGCGTGTTACTGCATAAGCTTTACAAGAGGCTTCGAGGTATACAAAAAAACCTGAATGTTATGGTCATTGAAACCTCAAGGACACTCTCTTTTTACTCAAATTGTATCGGGATTGTTACGCCACCCAAAGCTGAAGAAAAAGTTCTGAAACACATAAAGCTTATTAAATATGAGAAGAACAGGGCGTTAAGCATCCTGATCTCTGAGGACGGGACGGTAAACAATAATGTGGTCAACCTGGACAGTCCGTATACTCAGAGTCAACTAAGAAAGATAGCCAACTACTTAAATGATTCCTTTGCGGGACTGACGATGCTGGAGATAAAGAAAAGGATCGCTTACCAGCTCTCCAGGGAAAAGCAGGCTTGTGACAGGTTAATTTCCAATGCATTAATTATATGCAAGGAACTGATAATCTGGGAGAGTGATAATATGCTGTTAGAGGGACTTACCGGAGCAAGCAACCTTCCTGATTTTGTTGATATTAAACAGATAAAAGAGGTGTTAAAGACAATTGAAGACAAAAAACTGATGCTTAAACTTCTTAGCGAAGTTGATTACTCAAAAGGTATCCAGGTCTTTGTCGATCTTGGAAGCATTATTCCCTCAATGAAAAAAATGAGCATGGTCATATCTCCCTACACAGACAATAAAAACGCCCGCGGAACAATGGGAATTATAGGGCCAGCCAGAATGAACTATAAGCAGCTCATCCCTATTGTTGACCATACTGCAAGAGCGCTGACACAGGTTTTATCAGAAACATAAATTAGGAGATCTTACTTTATGGATAAAAGCAAAAGTGACGATCAGGAGGACACTGTCAACGGTGCTCCCGATGATATAGAACCAGTAATCGAGGAAGAAGATGAACTGGAAGTAAATGAACAGGATGAAGAGACGCCTGAATCATTATCCGAGCTGAATGACAAATATCTAAGGCTGTATGCGGACTTCGAAAACTACAAAAAGTTCGCCGCAAAAAACAGGGGGGAACTGTTACAGTATTCGAATGAGAATATCATGAACGACCTCCTTACCGTAATTGACCACCTGGAACTGGCACTCCAGCACGCGTCAGGAGATACCGGGAAGTCTTCCCTTGCCGAAGGCGTGGAGATGACACTGAAGGAGCTGACTTCAATTCTTAACAAACACGGTTTATCCTATATAAATACAATTGATGAACCCTTTGATCCAAACCTGCACCAGGCGATGTCCCAGATAGAGACTGAAGAAGTTGATGAAAACAGAGTGATCAAGGAATTCAGAAAAGGCTATATGTTCAAAGACAGAGTTTTAAGGGCCTCACTTGTCGAGGTATCAAAAAAACCTACAAATACAAATGATTCAATAGAACCGGAAGAGGAGGATTTATAGATATGGGAAGAGTAATCGGAATAGATCTGGGTACAACCAATTCAGTTGTATCGGTAATGCAGGGGGGAGAGGCTGTTATAGTAGCCAACCAGGAGGGCGCCCGAACAACACCTTCTGTTGTTGCATTCACGGAAAAAGGTGAAAGACTGGTCGGTCAGGCCGCAAAGAGACAGGCAATAACAAACCCTGAAAACACCATCTTCTCCATTAAGAGACTGATGGGAAGAAAGTTTGATTCTAAAGAAGCTGAAATCGCGAGAAAAAAACTCCCGTATAAAATAGTCAGCTCGGCCAACGGCGACGCGCATATTGAATCATTCGGCAAAACATATTCTCCACCTGAAATATCGGCAATGATACTGCAGAAACTCAAACAGGCAGCAGAGGATTATCTTGGTGAACCGGTAACTGACGCTGTAATAACGGTGCCGGCATATTTCGATGATAACCAGCGCCAGGCTACAACGGACGCCGGAAAGATCGCGGGGCTGAATGTTCTTAGAATTATTAATGAGCCGACAGCTGCTTCCCTCGCGTACGGGATGGACAAGAAGAAGGAAGAGAAGATAGCTGTTTATGACCTTGGAGGAGGAACTTTTGATATATCAATCCTTGAGATCGGCGAAGGCGTTGTAGAGGTAAAGTCAACAAACGGCGACACATTCCTCGGTGGAGACGACTTCGACCATGAGATAATGGACTGGCTTGTTGCCGAGTTCAAGAAAGATTCGGGCATCGACCTGAGTCAGGACAAGATGGCTCTTCAGAGGTTAAAGGAGAGCGCGGAGAAGGCAAAGGTAGAGCTTTCGTCTGCAACAGAAACAGAAATCAATCTGCCTTTTATTACTGCGGACGCTACAGGCCCCAAACACCTCCTGATAAAACTGACGAGATCCAAATTCGAACAGCTCGTTGATGATTTAATACAACGTTCTGTGACCCCATGCAGAAAAGCCCTTTCCGATGCTGAACTGACCGCTGATGATATTAACGAAGTTCTGCTGGTGGGAGGACAAACAAGAACGCCCAAGGTTCAGCAGGTAGTAAAAGATTTCTTCAAAAAGGAACCTTCTAAAGGCGTCAACCCCGATGAGGTCGTTGCCTCAGGCGCTGCTATACAGGCTGGCGTATTAAAAGGAGATGTGAAAGACGTTCTGCTCCTTGACGTTACCCCTCTGTCACTCGGCATTGAGACCCTTGGAGGGATATTCACGAAACTTATTGAAAGAAACACAACAATACCCGTAAAAAAGAGTCAGACATTTTCAACGGCTGCAGATAACCAGCCTGCTGTTACTATCAAGATACATCAGGGTGAGAGGGAGATGGTGGCTGATAACAAACTTCTCGGTAATTTCGAACTCGTCGGCATCCCGCCCGCGCCAAGAGGCCTCCCGCAGATAGAGGTATCATTTGATATCGACGCTAACGGAATTCTCCACGTTTCAGCCAAAGACAAGGGTACCGGAAAGGAGCAATCCATAAAGATCACCGCATCAAGCGGTCTTTCAAAAGAAGATATTGAGAAGATGACCAAAGATGCAGATATGCACTCTGATGAAGACAAAAAGAAGCGAGAGCTCATAGAGACGGTGAACGAAGCAGATACCCTTATCTACTCCGTCGGAAAATCCCTGACAGAGTATGGTGATAAAGTTGCCGCGGATGAAAAGACGAAGATTAACGATGCCCTTGAGAAGTGTAAAAAGCTCAAAGAGTCCGGAAGCGACCTTGAAGCGCTAAAAGAGGCTATTACGGAACTGACAACCGCCTCTCACAAGATCGCGGAAGAGATGTATAAAGCCCAGCAGGAGTCTGATGCACAACAGCAGGCCGGAGCAGCTCCGCCTCCAGAGGAAGAGGGGCAGAAAGATAAGGAAGACGTTGTTGATGCGGAATTTGAAGAGGTAGATAAGGACAAGAAAGAGTAACTTTTAGCCACTGACTTTCACAGACTAAAAGACCTTTTTTTCTTCAAATAAACAAGGACACTATTTCAGATAATACAAGTAAAGGCAGATTAACTGCAAGTCACACCCCGACCGGGTCGGGACCCCGAAAAGAGACTCGGGACAGGCAGGAAGGCACAAAGTCGCAAAGACACAGAGACGTCAAATAATTACTACTAAATAAAGGAGACTAACTTCAGGGCACAAGCGGACTATACGGCAAAGCACAGAACTTGATACTCATTACACTTAGGTCTTGCTGTCGTGCAACTCATACCTGAACTCATACATATGGCAAAAGACTACTATCAGACACTGGAAATAGAGAGAAACGCATCTGAAGCAGACATAAAAAAGGCCTACAGAAGACTGGCCCTCAAGCACCATCCGGACAGGAACTCCGGTGATGTAAGCAGCGAGGATAAGTTCAAGGAGATAAATGAGGCATACGCGTGCCTGAGCGACCCACAAAAGAAGGCGAATTTTGATAATTTCGGCTCTGCTGAAGGAGCTGGAGCCGGTTTCGGTGACTTCTCATCGAACTTTGGTGATGTCTTTGGAGATATTTTTGGAGATATTTTCGGTGGCTCCAGAGGCAGAAACAGGCCGGTCAAAGGGCATGACCTCAGGTATGACCTTGAACTCAATCTGAAAGACGCGGTTTCCGGTATTGAAAAAGAGATCAATATCCCCAGATGGGAAAACTGTGACGTCTGCAGCGGCAGCGGTTCAAAGCCCGGCAAAGGTCCGGAGGTATGCCAGACATGTAATGGTACCGGTCAGACAAGGCTTCAGCAGGGTTTCTTTTCAATAGCAAGGACATGCGGCAGGTGCGACGGCACCGGCAGCATTATCACAGATCCTTGCACCGAATGCCGTGGACAGGGAAAGATAAAGAAAAAACATTCCATTTCACTTAAGATCCCGCCGGGGGTTGATACCGGCATAAGATTGAGGGTTTCCGGTGAAGGAGAGGCAGGCAGTCTTGGCGGACCCAATGGAGATCTGTTTGTAATAATAAATGTTACACCTCATCCGTTCTTCAAAAGAAAAGGCAATGACCTTCACTGCGATGTTCCTGTCTCTTTTGTCCAGGCCGCGTTGGGCACGGAGATAGATATCCCCACGGTCTACGGCAAAGAATCTCTCAAGATACCCTCCGGCACCCCTTCCGGCAAGGTCTTTCATTTCAGAGGGAAAGGGGCGCCAAAACTGGGAGGTTATGGAAGAGGCGACCAGTACGTGAGCGTCTTTATTGATGTTCCCAAGAAACTTACCAAGCGGCAGAAGGAACTGTTAAGGGAGTTTGCTGAAATCAGCGGTGACGATATTTCAAAAAAGTTTATGGATAAGGTCAAGGATATATTTCATCACCAAAAAGAAGCAAACTGAACAGCATCAAATGATCAATAGGGTTCAAGGATTCCAGGGTTCGAGGGTTCCAGGGTTAGCTTTCTACAATTTTGTAATCGCCTTTATCTTTTCACTTGAATCCCTGTCCCCCTTCTTGCTTTCGCAAGAAAGCAGGTGGACTTGACTCCTCGACCCCTTGAACCCTTTATATCTTATTCTTCCTTATGATTAGATTATTCCTCCCACCTGAAGCTCTCACCTCAAAGGAAATTTCAATCACCGGTAATGATGCTCGACACCTCGCGCTCGTGCTACGTGCAGATGCCGGAGATCCCGTAACGATACTGGACGGGAGAGGATTCAGCTACGAATGCAGACTGATCACCATCCATAAGAAGGAGGTACGGGCAGAAATAATCGCTAAAGCCCACTGCTCCGCTGAATCCCCTGTCTCGATCACCCTTGCGCAGGGCTTGCCCAAGGGAAGTAAAATGGACTTTATAATACAGAAAGCAACTGAACTGGGAGTAAACAGGATCATCCCTCTAATAACAGAACGTTCACAGGTAAGGAGTACCGGAAAAGCCGACCGATGGAGAAAAATAGCACATTCAGCTTCCCGGCAGTCCGGTAGGGAGAGGATACCTGAAATAGAAGAGCCTGTTGATTTTAATGAATTTATTAATGATAATTCTTTACCCTCCCCCCCTTTATCAAAAGAGGTCAAGGGGGGATTTACTCAAGCAGGGATAATCCTCTCAGAAGATGAGAAGGAGATGAACCTCAAGAAGATTCTAAGTTGCTTTCAAGGTACTACAGGTATTACCCTTCTCATCGGGCCTGAAGGCGGTTTCTCAAAAGATGAGGTAAGCACCGTGATACAAAAGGGTTTTGTGTCAGCATCCCTTGGCCCGAGGATCCTCAGGACAGAAACAGCGCCCATTTCAGCCATAAGCATAATCCAGTATGAACTGGGTGATATCGGCTAACCACCCCTTCAAGTGTAAAGTGTCATTCCCCGACAAACCCCCGAAGAATCCCCGAGGAATCGGGACAGGCGGGACAGACCGGCTTGCCTGTCCCGAGTCTTTTTTCGGGGTCCGGAATCAAAGAGGAATATGATTCCCGCTATCACTCCCTCAATATATTGTTCATAATATCACTATGGGGACCTGCTCCCGTGAACATTAAAATCCTTGTAAAGCTGAGACTGCGGGAGATGTCCAATCAGCTGTTGAGGATACCCATAACCCTTTCATATTCTTCTTTTATATCTATATCCTCAGGAATCTCCTCTTCATCGGCATCTTCAGTCTCAATATGCTCGATTACCTCATCAGGCATCTCCCCGATAAACTGGGACGGGATACTAATGGTCTTTGTGCCGTACTTAAACCTGTATGTTGTATAAGTGAGGAAGAGTTCCTTCATCGCCCTCGTGATACCGACATACATCAGTCTCCGCTCCTCCTCAAGCCCGCCCTCATCATCAAGCGACTTACTGTGGGGGATCATATCTTCCTCAACCCCGACTATAAAGACAACAGGGAATTCAAGCCCTTTTGAAGAGTGAAGCGAGACGAGCGTGACACCGTTCTTCTCCTTCTCTCGTTCCGGCCTGTCATCCAGAGCGAGGGTCTCGATAAAGCCCTGAAGAGACGGTGACTTTTCATTTTCTTCATAATATTTAAGCGATTCAATAAATGCATTCACATTATCTATACGCTTTACAACCACATCATCGGTCTTATAGAAGCTTCTTATATGATCGAGGAAACCTATCTCATCTATAAGCCCGGCAAGCAGCTTTGCCATCCCACTTCCCTTTAAAAAGGCTGACCTATAGCGCTTAATCAAATCTGCAAGAGCTGCCGCCTTAGGGACAGTCTTTGCATTAATTCCTTCCACCCCGGAGGCGTTGCTGAAGACGTCAATAAGAGGTATATTCCTGTTTCCGGCATGATTGTGCAGTTTTCCGATTGAGGTTATGCCTATACCCCTTCTCGGAAGGTTGGCAATCCTCAGAAGGTTCACATCATCATACCTGTTAAGGATGATCTTCATATAGGATGCAAGGTCCTTAACCTCCTTCCGGTCAAAATAGCTTGTTCCTCCTATCACAGTGTACGGCACCTTCTTTCTGCGCAGTTCCACTTCAAAGAGCCTTGAAAAAACGTTTGCCCTGTAAATAATCGCAAAATCTTTGCAGGATAGATTTTTAGAACTCATCAGATTCAGTATCCTGCTCACAACAAGCCGGGCCTCACCCTCACCGTCAACAGCTTTCATTATTTTTACTTTTGGACCCGCACCATCAGATGTCCAGAGTGATTTCTCCATCCTTCTTCTGTTATTGGTGATTAGGCTGTTTGCAACCTCCAGTATATTTCCCATCGAACGGTAGTTCTGCTCAAGGCGAACCACTTTTGTTCCCTTAAAATCATCTTCAAAATCAAGGATATTGCCGAGGTTCGCCCCCCTCCATGAGTAGACTGACTGGTCATCATCACCGACCACGCAGAGGTTTTTCCTTTTGCCTGCAAGTAGCTTAAGAAGTGAGTACTGAACCCTGTTCGTATCCTGATACTCATCAACCATGATATACCTGTACCTCTCCCTGTACTCATCGAGTACTCCGGGAACTTTCCTGAATAGCTCAATCACAAGAAGAAGCAGGTCATCAAAGTCAACAGCATTCAGCGCCCTGAGCGTCTTCTGATACTCAGGATATACACTTGCCACTATGATCGAGAGCGGGTCATCTCCTGAACTATTCATATCCTCAGGAGAGATAAAAGAGTTCTTGAGCCTCCCTATCCTCTCAAGTATCACCTCAGGTTTGAACTGCCTGTTATATAAGCTGATATCTATAAGAAGGTTCTTTAATAAAGCCGCCTGCTCTGATGTGCTATAGATAGTGAAGTTCTTCCTCAGGCCGATGTGCTTCATCTCTTTTCTAAGTATCCGAAGGCAGATGGAATGAAAGGTCGAAACTATAGGCGGTTTATTCTTCCTCTTCTTTAATAGAGCGGTTATCCTCTCTCTCATCTCACGCGCTGCCCTGTTTGTAAAGGTTACTGCGATGATAGAACCAGGAGGCACACCTTTATCAATGAGATATGCTGACCTTACTGTTATAACCCTCGTCTTGCCTGAACCTGCGCCTGCAAGGACAAGAAGCGGGCCATCTGTCATTGTAACCGCTTCTTTCTGTGAAGGATTTAGAGATCGTATATATTTATCCATTAAACACTTATGATTGCAAAACCTGATAATGACGGTACCGGGATCATTATTTGCAGTTATATTATCAGCAGGAAACCAGGGCCCGTATATTATGCCATAAGGTTGAATATTATTATTTTTGACTATCAGCCGTCAGACAACCA
>JBCKZY010000029.1:0-18984 GCA_038918635.1 Thermodesulfovibrionia bacterium
ACTATATTGGTTTAAGATTTAAAAACTTTAATTAATAAGAGCGCGGGCGGATTTCAGTCCAGCCCTTAATATCTTCTCTGACGCCAAGATATGCCATCAAGAACAATACAGCCAGAACAATACAGCCAGAACAACCCCTCAAAACTCATTATAAATTTCGGTATCTTCTTTTCTTTGATAGTAATTCTTTTATTGATATATTACCCGGCGATTAAAACAAACTACTTGTTTATGGAGGATTATCTTTTTGTTAACGCCAGTTCAACTCAAGATATCTCTCTTGCCAACCTGCTCATAGATAGAACAAGGGCCGGTAAATTGCTGTATGGTTTTTATTACTATGCAATATCCCACATCAGTTCAGCCAGATTAATTCGTTTATTTGGAGTTATCAGTTTGGGACTATTCGCATACATTCTATATACGACTTTAAAAAGATACAGTGTCCGGTCAGAGCACGCATTTCTTCTGAGCTTACTGGCATGCACTTTACCGTCAATTCAAATCCTGATTGCTTGGTTAACCTGCTTACCTTATCTCTACAGTGCAATACTTTCATTTATAGCAGGAACATTAATGTTTAACTTTGCCACAAAAGAAGGTAACGCTAAACCATTTCATACAGCAGGCTCACTTTTAATCGTGATTGTTTTGCTGGTAATTGCCATGCATATCTATCAACCAACTGCCATGATCTACTGGACCGCCGGTATCATCCCTCTCTCATTATTAAAAGATAATAACCTGATGAAAAAATGGCAGTTGCCTTTTATTAAGTTTTTCTTCGCTGGATTCACCGCCATAGTCTTTTATTTCTTTTCCGTAAAGATATTGCATTTCATTTTCAAGACCGGATTTGTCGGGCGCGGCGGATTAATTGAACTAACAAAAATCCCGGTAAAATTAAAATGGTTCTTTTTCTGTCCCCTTAACTATGCGCTCAATCTATGGAATATTTCTCCTACATATACACTTGCATATATAGTTGCCCTGGTTATCGGTTTCGGCATATTATTAGAAATACTGTCACTTATTCGAAAGACAAACGGTTCGAACTCAGCTTGGAATGGTTTTAAACGGCTGCTGCTTACCATTGGCCTTATACTTCTAAGTTTTCTTCCCAATCTGATTGTCACTGACAATGTGCCGCCATATAGAACCCTCGGTCCACTTACAATAACCATTTTGTTTTTGTTTTATTTTGGATTCATTAGTGTTCTCAACCTGCTAAAACACCTACCGGGATTTACTGAAAATATAAAGTATAAAGCCACAACTTTGTCATTAATAATATTTACTCTGATATCGGGTTATCATGCAAATAAGAACGTTAATGACTTTGCCATGCTTCAGGCAAGCGACTTACAATATGTGAAAAGTGTCATTTCAGAATTCGGCGTTTCCAATCTCTCAAGGATCTCGGAAATATATGTAAGAAGAGCTGATGATAAAAAAATTGCAGCAAGAGGATTTCATTATGAGTTCGGGCTCATTACAACTGCTCATCCATGGGGAGTGCCAAATGTAACAAAAGTTGCATTGCGAGAATTAGGAATACAAACAAATATAAAAATTACTCAAGGTGCCTACAATGAAGCAATTCCAACAGGAGAAAATATTTTAGCTATTGACATGACAAAATTCGATTATTTAAATAAATATTATAGCTCTATCACCCAACCACAAAGTTATTGTCTTACTATACCTGAGAGATTATAACTGATAAACACTCCATATGTTTTTGACATAGTAAAATTTGAGTATTATGTCTTGTTTTTAATTGATCTAAAGACATTAAAAGAATTTTTCTAACTTTTGCATAGCAATACAATTAGCAAGCATCTGAGACATTTTTGCAGTATAATGGACTCCGTCGACATAAAGCGGCTCTTGTAAATGTTCTTGTATATCCGCACACCAGAAAAAATTATCCCCCAACTGCTTTTCCCTGTAAAGTTTTCCCATGTATGTATATCCATATTTTAATTTAAAAAGCCAACTTTCTTTTAATGTGTCAGCGTTACCAAATAAGTGATAACTTAAATCATATTTATAAGTAGGTACTGGCTGCCACACAAATATAGGTTGAACCCCATAAGCGGTAGATATTGCCTCAATTATTTTTTTATTTTCAATGTATCTTTTAACTATACTAATAGAAACTTCATTATCATAACTTGGATTCTCACTTTTCTCATTAACAAGGTTGCTATCATCTAAATATCTGCTAATTTGATTTCTTGCAAATCTAGCCACCCTAAACATTGGCAGATTGTTAAGAAAATCACTTTTTGCCTCTTGTGTTGTACCATTGACATACTGAGTGAGAGAGGTAGTTAATGTTGGTTTATCATCAAAGAAGAAGAACTCATTTAAGCCATCAATAAATATTGCTACATCAGGAACTGTACCTTTAACCAATAATCTCTCAAGTAGAATAAGTTCCTGGGAAGAATAATAGGCTCTCCTTCCGAAGTTATAGACTCGAACATCACGGTTTAGCTTGTTAGATAGAATTTGTTGTAAATAACTTGCAACAGTTTGTTCATCTGATACTCCGTTGCCGAAGATAGTAGAACCTCCAAAAAGAAATATATTGAAATTTTCTGAGACAGGAGGCCATGGTCCTTGATCTTTTATAACCCTGAAGCCATTTTCATCAACATTTACATACTTACCTTTAAAAGGACGTTCTTTGAACTGCGTAAAAGGTTCGTAAATATAGGGCCTGGAGTAAGTTTCATGAAGTAATCCAAGAATTTCATCTTTATCCCACTGCGGATAAACTTTCTTTAATGTAGAAATGTCATATATTTTAGTTATGGGATTATCATTTTTAACACTAAAAAAATGGTCTTTAATCTTAAAACCCACAAAAAAAACGGCATTGAAAAACACCAGAGAAATAAATACATTTAGTAGGATCAATGCCACAGATTTATAATATTGTAAAAACTTTTCGTGTTTTCTCATTGTGGGATTTGCTATTAGTAGTTCAGGTGATGACTCTATCTCCTAATACTACATTTTTCATATTCTACTTTCCATTGGATAATAAGTTATTATACTAAAAACCTATATATTTAACATAAACCTATTAACAAATAAATCATAGAATTACTGTATTTTTTGCCATATAATTTGGTTATAATTAAGAATAATGAAACAAATTGATTATCTTTTGTGTGGTCATAAACCTCAAAACATTAATAAAAATGGGTATAGGGCCAAATGTAAAATATGTGAGTCATTTTGGGACTTGGATTATTACAGTAATGACTTTCACTATAATTCAAAATATCCTAAAACGCGGAACCATTTTGATGAGGTGGTAGGAGAACTCAAAGTCAAAACACTGAAAACTTGGCTCAAAAAGTGCGAAAGATTCTTGACACTACCGTCAAGGGGATGACCACGCGAGATATACAGGAGATCCTTGGAGATATGTACGGGATGGAGATTAGTCCATCTCTGATATCAAGGCTTACTGATAGGGTGCTTCCCCGGCTTGAAGAATGGCAGAACCGGCCGTTACAGGAACGTTATATCATCGTGTGGTTTGACTGTATATTCTATAAGGTAAAACTTTAGTTCATATATGAATCCCGCCATCGGCATATACCCTTTATTCCCCTTATACGTATAATATGCATCAGCTTTCTCCCCTACTATTTCCGTTGCGTCTGCGTCTAATGTATATGCCTCCGTCGTCTTATCCCACTTCATCATCCTGTGATTCAGTTCGTCTCTTACTACTCCTAATCCCTTTAATCCTTTTGCACCCTCTGTACACTGCCCATTCTCCGGCACCAGTTCCCCACGCTGTCAGGATCATGTATAGTATTAATATCTATTAGCTTCATCAAGCCCTTTTCATATTTTAATTCCCTTATGTCCTCAAAGCTCCTGCCCCCGCCGTGCAACATCACCAGCATCTCCAAATATACTGACAGATTATATCCACGGTTGCTCCCAGGCATAGGTAAATATCTGTTTGTCAGTTCCCTCAAACTAAGCCCATGATTGAATTCCAGTATTGACAAAAGCTGCTAATTATTGTTTAAATATTAAGAATTGACTTATGTCATGGAGCATCTGATTTTAGTATCTGTCTACATGAAGAGAGGTGATAACAGCATGTTTGAGAGTCGTGGTTTCATATCAAATCCTATTCGCATTATCGGGGTTATGCTTTTCTTCTCCACGATTTTATTGCTGGTATATGCTCCGGTGCTCCAGGAAGCTTATTTTCATCGTTTTGATCATGCCCGAATATATCTACCATCAGAGGCTCCGGCAAAAACCGTACTCCAGGCCAAAAAAGAGGGAAGATTCACACTTGCCTTTCTTGATTATCTTGTGGTCAGCCATGTAAGATCTTCCGAGTCTACCAGAGCAGTACGTTTATTTGCCATTATTGGCGTGGCTTTATTCGCATCCGTGATATGGTCTATTTTAAAATTATCCCGAATCAGGTCTGATCATGCCCTTTTAATAAGCGCATTAATTTGTATATTGCCCTGTTCTCAAATGTATATTTTATGGTTAATTATAATTCCCTATATTTATGGTGCAGTACTATCTTCAATATCAGCGCTAATAATATTTAATATTGCATATCAAGAAAATAATAAAGGCAAAACATATGAAATAATTGGAATTATATCAGCAATTATTCTGTTAGTAATCGCTCTCACTATACATCAGTCCATGGCAATGGCGTATTGGGCTATCGGAGCAATCCTTGCTCTCAACTGGGATAATTATGATTTTTTCAGGAAATATCGCCGGTTATTACTCAAGTATTTTTTAGTTGGATTTGTTTCTATCGGGATTTATTATGTTGTTTTTTATAAAATACTGCTTTCTGTTATGAACATCTTACCTAACAGAGGAGGATTTCTACCCATCTATATGTTTCCCATAAAATTCTTGACATTTCTACAGGTGCCTTTTAAGAACGCGCTAAATTTATGGAATACTTATCCAACTTATCTTTTCGCAAGTTTTATTATTGTAATTATTTTTTGTGGAATCATATTTAGTTCATTAAAGGAGATTAAAGAGAAGAAAAGATTTATGTTAATTAATCTCTTTCAAAAGAATTTTCTAATCTTATGTTTATTAATGCTAAGCTATCTCCCAAATCTGGTAATATTGGAACAAGCTTACGATTATCGTACTTTACTCCCCCTTGCAGCAGTTCTTTCTGTAATGTTTTGTTTTGGACTTATTCATATCATAGAATTTTTCAAATTTATACCTACCTTTTCACCAGAATTAAGAAACAAAACAATAACAGTACTACTAATAATGCTCGTTATTGTTACATCTCTCTTGGCACGTTATAATGCTACCCATTGGTATGGAGGTGCGCAACTGGATGTAGAACTATTCAGAAGTCAAAAGTCGGGCTATACGCTTACCATAAAATAAGACAGATTATAAATAGAACTTTCTGGCAAAATAAACGTCAGAAGGTAATATGAAAAGGACAAGATTCGCTGAGACACAGATTGTAGCAATTCTGAAGAAAACAGACAGTTAATTACTGTAATTCCTAACTCTCCATCTTTCAACAAATCCCAGATTGAAATGGCCTGTCTCATGTCATGTGACCGTTCTCAATCGATTTATGTAATATTCAACATGAAAAATGTTATTATCTAAAGTTACCTATTTTATCATACGTCTCTTTTTATCAGCCATATATGAAGCTACCAAACAAAGTTATCCTTTCATTCGATGTCGATGGACAGAGGGTTTTTGATTTTCTGGACCATTTGGAAAAAGATTTTTTTCTTGAAGAAGGACTACCCAGGGCTGTAGAGTTCCTTAAAAACAACAGATTGGATGCTACATTTTTTACTGTTGGAAAAAACATTATTGAGTTCCCCGATGTTCATAAAGATTTAAAGGATTTTGAAATCGGGAATCATACATATTCACATCCTTATTATTTAACAAGGAAACCCTTTAAAGAAAAGAAATATGAAATTGATAAAGCACATTCTATAATCAAAGACTTTTACGGCATTACGCCAATAATGTTCAGGGCGCCGGACTATCAAATCGACGCTGATATAATCAAAATACTGAAGGACCTGGGGTATAGAGGCGACTCGTCTATGATCAAGGTTTTAATGCCCCCGGGCTATCTGATAAACTATATAAAACAGAGATCTCTTTTCAGGGATAAATTCGAATTTCCTCTTACAAGCTTTATCATTCCCTTCAATGGGACATCCATAATTTTCTTGGGACTCACTGTTGCAAAATTGATCTTTGAATATCTTTTAAAAATAAACAAAGTGATTGTCCTTAATTTCCATGCCAGAGATTTTGTAAATATGAAAATCGATAAACCGGGTTTTTGGAGGAGAGAAAAAGCGCTGGAGACCACACTGGAGTTTCTTGACTATATAAACAAGAGGTGCAATATCATGAGCTTCCGCCAATTCTTTGACGCTTCTCGTTCCTGAATATGATTTATCTCTAAAACTAGCGGCATTTGACGGAACTCTGTTGAAGTTATAATTAACATTGAATAAATGAATATCTTAGGGATCATATATTTTGAAGGTTCAATTCATCCTGCGGCCTGTTTATTGAAAGACGGCAAGCTTGTCCTGTTCATGGAAGAAGAGCGCCTTATCAGGACAAAGCAGGCAAAAGGATATTTCCCTTCACACGCCATAACCGCCTGCCTGAAAGAGGGCAATATAGGACTTAATGATGTTGACTACATCGCATTCGGATGGGATTCGAATCTCTATAAATTCCATTACCCGCTTTTTCAGGCCCGTTCATTTCTAAAGCATCTCATTAAACAGCCTTTCTCAGGATCAAAAGCTGTCTCAAATGACAGGCCAGATATGGGCTCCGCGGTGTTGTCAGGGATCAAATCCATACTGAACTATCATCCGGCAAGTGTCAGACAGAGCATACGGCTCGGCCTTAATGACGCGGGATATATACATGAAAAGGTCCCCCCTATCATTTTTGTGAAGCACCACCTTACCCACGCTGCAACAGCTTTTTACTGTTCCGGTTTTGACGAAGCAGCGGTCCTTACATACGACGGCCACGGCGAGCACAATACGGCCACCATATACAAGGGTGTGGACAAGGAACTGAAACTTTTAAAGGAGATCAATATCCCGAATTCACTCGGATGGTTCTATTCAGCGTTCACGGAATACCTTGGCTGGAGCCCTAACGAAGGCGAAGTCAAACTAATGGGCCTGGCCCCTTATGGTTCATCTGACCCGGAGATTCAGAAGGTAGTTGACGACATGGTCACGATCAGCGGAGATGATATATCCATAAATCCCGATTATCTATTCTACAATAAGAGGAGCTACGGAGAATTCTTCAGTGACCTGCTCGTTCAGAAACTAGGGCCTCCCAGAGGGACTAACGAGGAAATAACCGAACGTCATAAAAACATCGCATTCGCGGCTCAGGCAATGATGGAAAAAGTTGGTTTATTCCTCTCGAAACTGGCCCTGAGGCTTTCCGGAAGCAGGAACTTATGCCTGTCCGGTGGTGTAGCCCTGAACTGCAAGACAAACGGCGTTATACATAATAGCGGTATCGCTGAAAAGATCTTTGTTCAGCCCGTCTCCTACGACACAGGCGCTGCTTTAGGAGCGGCCATGGTAGTTTCGATGCAAAAGGGAGATGACTGCAGGTTCAAGATGGAACACGCCTATTACGGTACAACCTATACTGATGATGAGATCAGGATAGTGCTCGACCGAAACAAAATAAGATATACACAGAGGGACGATATTGCGGCCTACGGCGCGAAACTGATTAAGGAAGGTAAAATCATCGGCTGGTTCCAGGGCCGTATGGAAGCCGGAGCAAGAGCATTGGGCACCCGCTCGATCCTGGCAGACCCGAGTGATCCTGACATGAAGGACAAGGTCAATGATTATGTAAAGTTCAGGGAAAACTGGCGTCCTTTTGCCGTCTCTATTCTGGAGGAACATATTGCTGATTACCTTAAGAAACCAGCGAGTGCCCCATTTATGATGATGGCGTTTGACGTTGTTGAGGAGAAAGTAAACGAGATCCAGAGTTCACTGCACCTTGGCGATAACACAACACGCCCGCAAAGCGTGAGCAGGAAGACAAATCAGATATACTGGGACCTGATCAATGAATTCAAAAAGCTCAGCGGCATACCCGCTGTCTTAAATACATCATTTAATATCAAGGGAGAACCTGTCGTATGCACCCCGAGCGATGCATTGAGATGTTTTTACGGGACAGGAATTGACGTACTTATAATCGGTGATTTTGTTGTGGAAAAAGAAAAGTAGATTCACTATCTGCCGTACACTGCTATTAAACTAAAAACGGCAGTTAGCCGCTGATTTACGCAGATCGTCGCATTTTCTTCAATGAGTTACAGGAAATTCATATTTCACTATTTCAGTGGAATATGGATCATCTCCTAAAAAGTTGCGATGATCATGAGGATTCGAGGGGTCAAGGGGTCAAGGATTCTAGTGAAATGCGTTAAAATACAAGGGATTAAAGTCATATCCTAACACTCTGGGTATTTATATGTCGTTTATGGTTCAATCTGTTGATGAGAGACACAACTGGTGTTAGCCGCAGATTCTCACTTAGTTATGTGTTCAATCTTTAACGATAGATAAGATAATATAGAAGAGGATGAATGGATACGCAATGCTCTTATAGAATCCTTAGAAAACACTTTCCGCCCCGGCGGATTCGCTGAGGCGAAGAACCCTTGAATCCTAGAATCCTTGAACCCTTTCTACCAACTAATTGGGAGAAGAACCTGGAATATAAACCAGAATAAGTTTTTGTTCTATAGGTGTTTATCCGCGTTTATCTGTGGCCAAATGCTTTCCATAGGATCAACCCACCAGTTTCTTTATCTGTATAGGTTTTTATTCTATAAGTTTTTATCCGCGTTAATCTGTGGCCAAATGCTTTTCATAGGATCAACCCACCAGTTTCTTTATCATCATTTCGATCGAGAGTCCCTGATACCCAAGATAATCCAGGTCCGATTTATATTCCCTGTCCCTGTCCTGCCTTGACCATTTCAAATTGTTGGTATTGATTCCGACTTTCAGGAACTTGATCTTTTCAGTCATGCTCAACAAAGCTGATACCGCAAAATAGGGAACCGGGATGAATATCCGGAAAAGACCATACTGCTTCCTTATTTCCCTGAGAATATCAATAAAATAAACCGGGTCCCTCTGATTGAGATACCAGACCCTGCCTTTTTCAATTTTGCTTTTTTCCATAATAGTATCACAGACGATCTCACTTACCATGTCAACATCTGATAAATACATTAATGTTTTCCCACTATCAATTAACGGGATAATAGGACTTTTTTTCACTGTTGATACAATCCTTCCGAACAACCCTCCGTCCCCGACCACAAGGCCGAGCCGGAGGACAATTTTATTATGTTCAATAAACCACTGCTCGACCTCATATTTTTTTTGTCCATAAGGGGAAAAGGAATCGGCGTCTGCAGAAATTGAACTCATAAAGATCTGGAATCCGGCACCGTTCTTTTTAGCCTGTTCCGCCCATATCACGGTCCCCTCCGCATTCCTGACGTTATCAAGATCATCTTTATCATAGGCGCAATGTACAACAGCATCAACCCTGTGGTTTGTAAAAATATCCTCAAGCGGTTCACCTAAAACTCCCCTGATGACTTCATCATACTCAGGGAGAGAAACGGGACTTCTGGATGTGCCTATCACAAAAACCCCCTCTTCTCTCATCACGAGCGCTATCTTCTTTGCAATAAAGCCGTTTGCACCGGTAATAAGTATTTTTTTCATCTGAAAATAATCTTTCCCTTTCCCCCTCCCCCTTACCCCCTCCCCTTGAGGGAGGGGGATGGGGGAGGGGGAATTTTCATTCTCCTTTGTGTCTTTTTGAGACATAAGTGTTTCATTTTTCTTTTATCCCCTTTGAAATGTGGTCGGCAATTCTCATGGCATTTGCCATTAAAGTGAATGAAAGATTCTTCGCGGGTATATATGAAAGCACCGAACCGTCTACAACATGGACTCCCGGTTCTCCAAATATTTCACCCTCTGTACTGCAGTGATAGTCACTGTCAGGGTTCAGTACCATTGGCAATGTGCCCCCGTAATGTATCGCATGCTCAGGAGGTTCGACAAAAAGTGGATGTGTGAAAGCTCCCATTTTACAAAAAGCTCGGGCAACCTTTTTTAGTATCCTCTTGTCAACATTACCATGCTGGTTGCAGACCTCAAGTTCATTGCCATGCCCCAGTTTTATATGCCCCTCGTTCTCTTTACGTGACGGTATATACAGGAATAGCACTGCAAGAGCTGGAAGGAACAGCCTGATAAAAGTCAGATTGTCCTTTGCCGAAAAAGGAAGTTTATCAAAAAAAACTGATCGGGCTGGAGAGGATAACTCGATAATACTTCCCTGCAATCTCATATTAATTTCCTGCAGATCAAAAACAACATTCAGATTTGCCAATGAAAGAGCGTCTTTTTCAAGTTTACTACCTATAAACGAAGGGAATACCAAAGGAAACTGGACCAACGAGTTATCCTTCAAAGGCAGACTTGTTTTAAAGTCCTTCTTTGAGTTAAGCACAATCCTGGTACTGTTGATCGTTCCGGCCGCAAGAACCAGCCTTTTACACTTGAACGAGATATCAGAACTGTCTTTAATATTCTGTGCATTTACAACTATCAGCCCTTCTTCTCTTGACCAGTTTCTGACCATAACGGATTTATGGTATAGAACCTTTTCCTCACGTATAAGCTTCTCTAGAGTAAACGCCGGAGTATAAATATACTGGAGGTCAGGGTACCACATTTCAAAGTTATTGTAATCGCATGCATACCGGCCATCGTAGGCACTCGTAAGGACCCCGAGGCGCGACCTTCCGACAAATGTTCCGTCGGCATTAAGTTCTTCTCTCTTTTGCTGATATACGGAAAGGAGTCTCGATAGTTTTCTGGATAACCGGACAGGTTTCAACAGACCTTCCGTTGATCCAAAAAAAGGCGTCAGGTCGTCATCATCACCTGAGATGCCGATCTCGCGGGTAAGTCTGTCATAGTACGGCGAAAGGTCAGCAGCATTGATCGGGAGATTAACCAGGTCATCATCAATACATCTGTAAAGACCGGCACCCCAGGCGCTGGCCAATCCGCCTTTTGCAAAGCTTTGTAAGACGGCGGAGCTCCCGGCCACCGGGGATAATTGTTCGGCATCCCTTGTCACAAACTGCATATATGGTGACGACACTTTGGGAGATGCGGTCTTCTTATCAATAACATGATTGAGAGCCTCATGGCCCCTGCCGATCATGACATCAAAGACATCATTGGTTTTACGGTAATCATAGAAATTTATATCCGGGGGCTTAACATCCGGCGCTTCATGGCCGACATCCAGCATGAGCGGAACTATCCCGTTCTCAGCAAAACCCAGTGCTGCGGCAACGCCTGAAGGACCTGAACCGACAATAATAATTTCGTAGGTCATATTTTATTAACAGTTATGATAGCCATGCCCTTTACGGACTTGTAACCGGTGCGGAACAGGGATGAGATTAACGAAATACCTGCACTAATAAAGCCCTGTTCTTCATTGATAAAGACCCTGTAATTCTCAGGACACGTTTCAGCCAGATACACCATGATCTTAAATTTTTCAGTAAGAACAGGCAGCTTCTTTAAATGTCTTGATGCTACCTCCAATGCCTCCAGGTCACAGGTTTTATTTATAGCCTCAAAATACTTACTAACCTCTTCATTTGAATAACGGCTCTCGATCTTTTTTAAAAGGATTTCAAAATGATACTGAACGGATGCAGGGATCTTCCGGTTAAAAATAGCATGATATATCCTTTCCGCTTCATTTCCAGGCACGGACATGTTCATTTTTCGTCAACCACCGTTTCCTGTTCGCTCAGGTCATAAAGGTAAACAGATCCTACCCCCGGCTTGCCAAAGGAATCGAGTCTCTTGCCGGTTGTATCGAGATGAAAAGAGATAAACTTTTCCTCCTGTATTCCATCCTTTACTATTTTAGATGAGAACAGCACCCAGACCCTTTTATGGCCCTTTATTTTATCCATGTCTTTAATATATGTCCTGAAAATCTCTGTATTAGTCTGGCGTATCGGTGTGTCCGGTGGATAAAATTTATCGACATGCTGTTTTCTCCAAGTCCTGTACCAGCCGCGGGGGGCTATACTTACAAAATAGTCATTCTCATCAAAGAGATATTTATCCGGATGGTGCTTTGTATAGTATTCAAAGGCGTACTGTGCGTAGTAATGTACGTATATGATATCGCCGCTCTGCCAGTTATCTTTAACATATCTTATGGGGGGCCTTATTTCCTCATGATTGGTCGGTGACTTGGCATGATAAGCTGCCCAGGATACCGGATAAGCGAATAATACAACGACCAGGACCATTCCGGCAATGGCGGAACCTGCACTAAGCCTCTTCCTCACGTACTCAACACCTTCACCGATAAAGATCAACACAAAAGGGACCAGGAAGACGATCAGCCTGTTCTTAAAAGGGTACTGGTGCAGAATTGAAGCCAGTACAGTGAAAAGGATCGGTGAGATTAGCAGGTAAAACTTCTCTTTATTATCATTGAATATTGAGATACAGCCAACGAGAAAGGCAAAAGCGGCTATTCCGCTGAAAATCAATCCAGCGGGATTGATGAACATCTCGAAAAAATTATCCATTATCCATTTAATATCATTAAGAGACGCTGGTGGAAAGGGGACAAAAGCCTGTTCCATAGCCAGAAGGTCGTCCATGCTCCTTCCAAAATTAGATACGAGGTTCCGGATGTAAATGAAATAGGAGGCGGTAAAACTCATAGCCCACATTAAATATATAACTGCAAGCCTTCCGATCCTTGACCAGTCCCTGGCCCGAAAACCGGATACGGCCAGACAAACTCCCACTCCGGAAAAGACAAACAACGCAGGATATGAAAACCAGACCATAACGGCCCCCATCATGCCCCCGAGAACCATATCTGGAGTATTCATCTTTTTTAATCTTATATGGTCTACCCATATATAAACTATCAATCCAAACGCCAGGTCTCCTGAATAAGGCTTAAGGTTTGCTGATTGAAAGATAAGGGGGTCTGCAAAAGCAAAGAGGCCGATGGCAACGAGTACAGCAGCAGGCTCAATATATTTCTTGGCAACCCTGTAAAACAGGAATACCGATAAAATTCCGAACAAAAGGGGAACCAGCCTGAGAGCATACTCACTGGTGCCGAATAGATGGATAGCTGACTTGATAAGCAACAGGAAACCGTAAGGATATTTTGAACTCCAGTCGGGTGAAGGCTCGATAAGGTTTGAAAAAGGCCGGTTAATAATATCTACTGCGGTATCGGATTCATCGAACCATAAGGAAGGATTATAGAGATACCTGATAAGACGAAGTATTATGCCAATACCGATAATGATCCACGGCAGTTTATCAGAATTATATAATTGACTTAGTTTCTGAGACAATCTATCTTTCATTTAGAAGTCAATCTATGTCTTCTTGTGTGCTCTTCTTCAAAGTCCTGTTGATCCTGCCTATAGATAGCCTTATTGCAGCCAGTTGGTCGGCAAGAAGTCCAAATACAAAGACTAATGCCCCGGACAGGAATATCATGGTCCCAAGACTGGATATTGTTTCGGTCATGGAATAGGCCCTTAATGACCAGAGAAAACCAAAGAAAAACAGGAAAATGCTTATCGGCATAAATATCTTGAGGGGGTTAAATAGTGAAATCATTCGTAAAATAAGCCCTGTAAATCTCATACCGTCCTTGATTATTGTTACTTTGCTTATCCCGCCTGTCCGTGGCTGGTCTTTTATCGGGACAAATTTGATATTATATCCCGTTATTGCAAAAGAAAGTATCGTTGTTGAAGGAAGCGAAGATTTGTTCGGGAATATGTGTGCAAACTCAGCAAACTTCTCTTTTGTAAATACTCGAAGTCCGCAGGTAAGATCAGGGACTTTAATGTTAGAGAGATAAGTGGCAAGCCAGCAGAAGAATTTATTCCCAAAGCCCCTGCGGCCCGATATAAAACCATGTCTTGCCCCAGCCACCAGGTCGTATTCTCCCATAAGCTTTAGCATTTCGAGTATATGTACGGGATCATGCTGCCCGTCAGCGTCAATGGTAACTATCGTTTCTTCTTTAGCCTCCTGCACGCCGGTCTTTACGGAGGCCCCATAACCTTTATTGTAGGGATGTCTGACAACCTTTATGTCATGGAACTTGCTTGCAATGGAATAAGTCCTGTCCGTAGAACCGTCGTCAATTACAATAATTTCATACTTTCTGTCTGTATCTTTAAGTGCAAGTACTAAATCCTGCAAGAATTGTTCTATGCAGTCCTCTTCATTGAATGCCGGCACAAGCACACTGAAACCTTCTGGATGGCTCATATTACCCTTCCTGTCAATAGTCTATATTTGGGGTGTTATAATTAATGCAATTGATTATTATATCAAATTCATGATCTTATATTTCCATTATTCATTGATCTTCCCTATGGCACCAGAAGTAGGCGCATCTAAGCGAGACCACAGAGAATCTAATGCAATGGCTTTGATTATTACATTCGCTCGTTATTTCCCGTGGCAAAGACCACGGGAAACCTGCCTGTCTGCCAGCTTCGCCGAATCGAGGCCAGTTGCTTCGCCCCGAGGCGAGCGGGCAGACAGGTACACTTCCTTTCCATTTAATTTAACAGGCTTTTTCACTTATAATATAAAGCTAAGTATTTTCATTTACCACTGTCTGCTTAACCCGACAAGGCATAAGCAGTTTATTCAAAGGCCTATTCATTATTCAGGAGCAATAAATGTGCGGCATATCAGGCACCTTCAATTATAAGAATAACCGTCCTGTCTCTATGGACGTCATTAAGAGGATGAACCATGAGCTCCTCCACCGCGGGCCGGATGATGAGGGGTATTACGTTAAAGACAATATCGCCCTCGCGTTCCGGAGACTCAGTATCATTGACCTGCATACAGGCAACCAGCCGATCCACAACGAGGACAAAACCGTATGGGTGGTCTTTAACGGCGAGATATATAACTATGTTGAACTAAGGGACAACCTTATCAAAAAGGGACACTCTTTCTATACAAAGTCCGACACAGAAGTCATTGTCCACCTGTATGAAGAATATGGAAAGGATTTCCCAGCACATTTAAACGGGATGTACGGCATCGCACTCTGGGATGAGAAAAGGAAAACTCTCCTTCTTGTAAGGGACAGGCCGGGTATCAAGCCTCTTTATTATGCTGAAACTGAGAATGGGTTAATGTTTGCCTCAGAGATAAAGGCGCTGCTAAAAGCCGGTATCAGCAGAGAGCCGGACTATGAAGCCATTAATCAGTATCTGTCATACGGTTTTGTCCCCTCCCCTCTAACCGGGTTCAAAGGAATCAGAAAGTTAACAGCAGGCCATATGATTATATGTTCCAATAAAACCTTCTCCGAAAAAGAATTTTGGGATATATCACGTATTGACCTTTCAAAAGAGAATCTCGGCGAAGAAGAAATCATAGACCTTTTCATTGGTGAATTAAAGATGGTTCTTTTCAGACAGACCAGAAGTGATGTACCAGTAGGAATTTTCTTGAGTGGTGGTATAGACTCTTCCCTGATTGCATCTGTTGCAGCAGAGAAATGCAATTTAAAACTGAACGCGTTTACTGTAGGCTTCAAGGAAGAGTCATACAATGAACTGGTCAATGCAAGATCTGTAGCAAAAAGACTCGGACTCCCTCTGCACGAAATTGTATTATCAGAAAGTGATATTGTCAGAGAAATTGACCATATAATGTCTTATCTCGATGAGCCTTTTTTTGACTATTCCACTATCCCGGTATATTTTGTATCAAAATTGGCCCGTTCATATGTAAAAACAGTTATAGGCGGGGACGGCGGGGACGAACTGTTCGGGGGATATCCAACTCATTATATTCATAGAATCACAGAAAAATACAGAAAAATACCGCAAATTATTCGCAATGGTATAGGATCAATTGTAAACAACCTGCCTGAATCACACAGCTATATGAGTACATCTTATAAGCTGAAGAGATTTACCTATGGCTCAGAATTCCCCTATGATCAGGCGCATTACAGATGGAAATTATTATTTGATGCAGAAGAAAAGATAAATCTTCTTAGCAGTGATTTTATAAATGACATTTCAGATCTGGAATCATTTCATATTATGGAACAATACTTCCTGAAAGCTAAAGAAAGAAACTTCAAAACTATGGATGAACTCATGTATGTTGATTTCAAGACACATCTTCAGGATGATTTTTTACAAAAAACCGACAGAATGAGTATGGCAAACAGTCTGGAAGTCAGGGTGCCGCTTCTGGATAATGCTATTATTGATTTTTCCCGTACAGTACCTGAAAGCATGAAAATAAAGGGATTTCAGACTAAATATATTCTAAGAAAGGCATTATCCAGATTCCAGCCGCGGGAAATAGCCTTTGGAAAGAAAAGGGGCTTCACTCCACCACTGGCCTTATGGATAAAGAACGGCTTAAAGGATTACATGCTTTCTTCCCTGTCACCTGATTCCATTTCAAAACTGGGTTTTTTAAACCATGCACACATAACTAAAATAATAAATGCGCATCTGAACGGGAAGGCTGAGAACAGCAGGCTGATCTGGGCTTTAGTTGCTTTGGTAAACTGGCACAGAAATTATGTATCAGAGTAGCTCGAATTTACGATACATTCACAAGCTAACCTGCTCCTGCCTGTAAAGAACAGGAATACAAACCAACTCAATATATTAATTAATATTTATGCTAACATAAGAAATTGAAATACCTCGCTCGATGAGCTATCTTCAATGTTATCATAATAATTTATCCAGGGGAAATCACTTGAAAAAAGTTTTAATAGCTGGTGGATGTGGCTTTATCGGACATAAAGTTGCACATAAGTTTCTGGAGGCAAAGTATGACGTTGTTATAGTTGACAACTGGAATAATTACAATGTGCATCTTATACGTGAGATTGAAGAAAAATACCAGAAAAGGATGCAAACGCTAGCTGGCGCCTTAATATTTCAAAAAAATATCTGCAATACCATAACTATCCAACAAATATTTGAAGAAGAGAGACCTGACCTGGTGGTGCACCTTGCAAATTTTCCTGTTGCAACTATAGCCGCAAAACAGCCATTCTTTGCCCTTGAACAGATAGTAGAAGGTACGTTGTCTTTGCTGGAAGCTGCCAAAAATACAAATGTTCAGAAATTTGTTTATATCTCTTCCAGCATGGTTTATGGGGATTTCCAGACAGACAGTGTTAAAGAAGACCATCAGATTAAACCAAAAGAACTATACGGTGTCTTTAAAGCCACTGCCGAACATATGGTAAGAAGCTATACGAGATTATACAACCTGACCCACTCTATTATACGACCAATTGCAGTCTATGGGCCAACGGGCCATGACGCATTTGTCATAACAAAATTCATAAAGGCAACCAAAGACTCAGGTACTATTACGATAAAGGGGAAAGATACAAAACTCAGTTTTACCTTTGTTGATGATATGGCTCAAGGCATTTTCAATGCCGCTACAATGCAGGAAGCAGACAACAAGTCTTTCAATATTGGATCAGGAATCGCCAGCAAACTGACAGATATAGCGAATTACCTCAAGACTCTGAATCCGGACGTGAAGGTGAAAGTAGAAGAAGCAGACCCGTTATATCCAAAAAGAGGGGCGCTGAATATTGAGAAGGCAAAGAAGCTGCTTGGATATGAACCCAAATACCCTATCAAAGAAGGACTTAAAATATTCTATGACTCAATTTAATATCAAATTCATCGGACTTAACAGACTGTTCAGTAATTACCATGATGAATACATGGAAGCAACAGAAAACGTATTGAATTCCGGATTGGTTGTCGGAGGGCCACACGTCGACAAATTCGAAAAACACCTTGCGAAAATTACTCAGAGAAAGTATGCAATATCGGTCGCTTCATGTACTGATGCACTCTTTTTTATTTTAACTGCATGCGGCATCGGAAAAGGTGACGAAGTAATAACAACGTCTTATAGTTTTATTGCAACTGCATCGGCCATCCTGCGTACTGGTGCAACTCCAATTTTCGTAGATGTGGATGAGCATTACCATTTAGATTTAGCACTGGTTATTAAAGCCAAAACAGAGAAAACAAGGGCCATACTCGCTGTAAACCTGCTCGGTGACTGTATAAACTTTACTGCTTTTGAGGAATACTGCAAAAGCAATAATTTACTCCTTATCGAAGATGCCGCTCAATCATTCGGGACGAGATATGGGAACACTCCCAGCGGCAGTCTCGGTCTTGCTTCTGCCCTCAGTTTCTCTCCGATGAAAACCCTTCCCTGTTTTGGTATAGCCGGTGCCGTAGTTACAGATGATGAAGACGTTTTCGATAAGTGCAGCAGTTTAAGACTGCACGGAAAAGTAAAAGAGAGCCCATCATCAGTTATGCTGGGGTACAACAGCGTAATACCTGCTGACAAAGCCGCCCAACTTAACGTAAGCCTGCAATATATGGATCAGTGGCAGGAGAGGAGATCAATAATTGCAGATCAATTTATAGCCGGTCTCGATGGAGTAAGAGATATCATAACTCCTAAAACAAGAAATGGCGCGGTCCATTGCTGGCATAAATTTATTATTAGAACATCAAAGCGTGATGAATTACAAAAGCACCTTGCAAATAAAGGAATACAGACTCAGGTACACTACAAAGTGCCACTGCCCTCTGAACCGATATTCGGCTGTAATAATCCTGAATCTTTCAGCCAGGCCATACATTATTCAAAAACATGCTTGAGTCTTCCTATATACGCCGAACTCACAGATGAAGAAGTCGACTAT
>JBCKZY010000030.1:0-18700 GCA_038918635.1 Thermodesulfovibrionia bacterium
GATACGGGACGAGAATGACGGCAAAAGATGAAGGAATATAATGAAAGGGCTTTTTTAACAGCCTGTTCAGGGTTAACACCCTATTTTATAAGTAAATGTTATAAATTAATTATAATTTTTAAATTGACTCATCAATCATCTCTTTCATAATATACCATGTTGTTCCTTATTTCAGGAGATATCTTTGACGGATAAATCCAATTTACAGGTTCTTACAGATGTATTGTCTTTGCTGGTTTTGAAGTGTTGGAGTTCATAGTAATTTATTAAATATAGGGGGTTAAATGAGAATAGTCTTGTTAGGCGCTCCTGGTGCGGGTAAAGGCACTCAGGCCAAAAAATTGATTGATAAGTACGTTGTCCCTCAAATCTCTACAGGTGATATTCTCCGTAAGGCAGTTGCGGACGGCACACCTCTGGGTAAGGAGGCAAAATCTTACATGGATAGCGGAGGGCTTGTCCCTGACTCTGTTGTAATAGGTCTTGTCAAGGAGAGGCTGGCTCAGGATGACTGTAAAAAAGGTTATATACTCGACGGTTTCCCGAGGACAACTCCTCAGGCAGAGGCCCTTGATGCTGAACTTGCTTCAATGAATACACCACTGACAGACGCACTAAGTGTTGATGTTCCTATGGAAGACCTCATGAAGAGACTTACCGGCAGAAGGACATGCTCAGGCTGCCAGCAGATGTACAATGTCCATTTTTCCGCACCCGCAAAAGAGGGTGTCTGTGACAAGTGCGGCGGCGAGCTTACGCAGAGGGACGATGACAAGGAAGAAACAATAAAAAACAGGCTTGAAGTTTATGAGAAATCAACCGCTCCCCTTATTGATTATTATAATGGAAAAGGCATTCTCAAGTCAGTTGAAGGAACAGGAAGTATAGACGATATTTTCAATAAAGTCTGTTCGATTCTTGGTTAAAATTCAGTACGTTACATTAAGGAGGAAGAAATGGCATTAATTAAACCACATGGTTCAGACGAACTGAACCCGCTATTTGTATATGACACGGCTGAAAATGAAGCCCTGCATAAAGAAGCTGAAGGTCTGGTCTCTATTGTTGTTAGCTCAGCTACCGCAGCTAATGCGGTTATGATGGGTGGTGGTTACTTCAACCCGCTAACCGGCTATATGAACAGGGCCGATGCACTGTCTGTTGCCAATGAGATGAAGACTGCTTCAGGTCTGTTCTGGCCTACACCAATTTTGAATCTTGTTAAAGATGCGGGTTCTATAAAAGCCGGTGACCGTATCGCCCTGAAAGATCCAAATGTCGAAGGCAATCCTGTACTGGCAGTTATGGATGTTGAAGCGGTTGAAGAATTCAGCGATGCAGATATGGCGCTGATGTCTGAAAAAGTTTACCGCCCCAGCCCTGATGAAGCACATCCAGGGGTTGAGGCATTCAACGCTCAAGGTAAAGTTTGTCTTTCCGGTCCAATCAAAGTACTGAACTTCTCTTACTTCCAGGATGAATTCCCGGACACTTTTCGTACCGCGGTTGAAATTCGTAATGAAATTACTGAGCACGGCTGGAAGAAAATTGTTGCTTTCCAGACTCGTAACCCGATGCATCTGGCTCACGAAGAACTTTGCCACATGGCGATGGACCGTTTAGGTTGTGACGGCCTGGTTATTCATATGTTACTCGGTAAATTGAAACCGGGAGACATCCCGGCGCCTGTTCGTGATGCCGCCATCCGTAAAATGGTTGAGCTGTACTTCCCGCCAAATAGCGCGATGGTCACCGGTTACGGTTTTGATATGCTTTATGCCGGTCCACGTGAAGGTGTTCTGCATGCAGTATTCCGTCAGAACATGGGCGCGACTCACTTCATCGTTGGGCGTGACCATGCGGGTGTTGGTGACCACTACGGTGCATTCGACGCTCAAACAATCTTTGAGAATGAAGTTCCAGCCGGGGCGCTTGAAATTGAAATCTTCAAAGCGGACCACACCGCATACTCGAAGAAACTGGACAAGGTTGTGATGATGTGTGAAGCGCCTAATCATGTAAAAGAAGACTTTGTTCTGCTTTCAGGCACAAAGGTTCGTGAAATGTTAAGTAAAGGTATTGCACCGCCTAAAGAATTCTCACGTCCTGAAGTGGCTGATATTCTGATTAGTTATTATCAGAGTATTGCAAAATAAATTAATGTCTTATTAAAGGCAATTAACATAGACTTAATTTAAGTCTAGAAAATCCAAAGATAGTTTGGAAAGGAGGAAGTAAAATGCCAAGTTTTGTAATCACTGAAAAGTGCGACGGATGTAAGGCGCAGGATAAGACTGCATGTCAGTATATCTGCCCTAATGACCTCATGGCCCTTGACAGGGACCTCATGAAGGCATTCAACCAGGAGCCGAACCAGTGCTGGGAGTGCTACAACTGTGTAAAGATATGCCCTACGCAGGCGATCGAAGTCAGGGGTTATGCTGACTTTGTTCCATTGGGAGGAGCTGTTATCCCTCTCAGGGGAACCGACTCAATTATGTGGACTGTAAAGTTCCGTAACGGGGTTCTCAAGAGGTTCAAGTTCCCTATCAGGACCACTGAAGAAGACTCTATCGATCCGTACGGCGGCAAGCCGGAAGTTGATATGTCAAAAATAAAAGAATCCGGCTTCTTTAACTACGAAGCCAGAAAAGAATAAATAATAAAGGAGGAATGATAATGGAAAAGGAAACTTGCACTTTTTCGTATTGTGCAAAGCCCGAAATTGTTGAGCATGAGACCGACCTGCTCCTGATCGGCGGCGGCATGGCTTGCTGTGGCGCAGCTTATGAGGCGGCCAGGTGGGCAGCTCCCAAGGGTTTAAAGATCACAATGGTTGACAAGGCTGCAACAGACAGAAGCGGCGCGGTAGCGATGGGTCTGTCTGCTATCAATACTTACATTGGTGAGAACAAGGTTGAGGACTACGTCAGGTACGTAAGAGCAGACCTTATGGGCATCACCAGGGACGACCTTGTATATGACCTCGGAAGGCACGTAGACGACAGTGTTCACCTCTTTGAGGAGTGGGGCCTCCCGATCTGGAAGAAGGGAGACGATGGTTTTTCTCTTGACGGCTTTCAGGCAAAAGCCGCCGAAAAGTCGAGCCTGAAGGACGGAGGTACACCTGTCAGGTCCGGGAAATGGCAGATAATGATCAACGGTGAGTCTTATAAGGCTATCGTTGCAGAGGCGGCAAAGAAGGCGCTTGAGGTCAACAGGGAGGCAACAGGTGTTGAGCAGAACCACTTTGAAAGGGTCTTTATCGTAAGGCTCTTCAAAGATGCCAATGACCCTAACAGGGTTGCAGCTGCTGTTGGTTTCAGTGTAAGGGAAAACAAGATGTACATCTTCAAGGCCAAGGGAATGGTCCTTGCCGCAGGCGGTGCTGTTAACTGCTTCAGGCCCAGGTCTGTCGCCGAAGGTCAGGGACGTGCATGGTACCCGGTATGGAACTCAGGTTCCGGTTATGCGCTCGGCATGCAGGCTGGTGCTGAACTGACCCTTATGGAAAACAGGATGGTCCCCGCAAGGTTCAAAGACGGTTACGGTCCTGTCGGTGCATGGTTCCTCTTCTTTAAATGCAAGGCAACAAACAGCCTTGGTGAGGACTACTGCGAGAATGAGGAGTACCTTGCTGACGCCAGGAAGAAGTACGGCAAGTATGTTGACGCTATGGGTACAGCCATCAGGAACCACCTGATGATGAATGCCATGAAAGAAGGTAAAGGTCCTATCATGATGAGGACTGATTTGGCAATGCAGGCAATAAACAAGAAATTCCTCGACGAGCTCGGTGAAAAAGAAGGCAAGAAGAAGATCAAGCACCTCGAAGCAGAGGCATGGGAAGACTTTCTTGACATGTGTATCGGCCAGGCAGGACTCTGGGCTGGTAAGAGCGTTGATCCGGCTGCCGAACATTCCGAGATCATGCCGACAGAGCCGTATCTCCTCGGTTCTCATGCAGGCTGCGCAGGATTCTGGTGTAGCGGACCTGGCGACATACCGGGCACGCCGGATCACTACCACTGGGGTTACAACAGGATGTCAACAGTACCGGGCCTCTTCATGGCCGGTGACATCTGCGGTGCTTCAGGTCACAAGTTCTCCTCAGGTTCACATGCTGAAGGCAGAATCGCTGCAAAGGCTGCCATAGCTTTCATCCTCGACAATCCTGACTATGCACCTGCCACGAGAAAGACCCCCGATGAAATGGCTGCTGAGCTCTATATGCCGTTTGAGGTGTATGAACAGCACAAGACATACTCAACTGACCCCAAGGTAAATCCGTTCTACATTAAGCCGGATATGCTGCAGGCAAGGCTCCAGAAGATTGGTGACGAGTACTTCGCCGGTATCTCAACATACTACATGACATCAGAGACCATGCTTGAAGAAGGTCTGAAGCAGCTTACACTGCTCAAGGAAGATTCCGCCAAAATGGGCGCAGCTGACCTGCACGAGCTCATGAGATGCTGGGAAAACTATCACAGGATACTTTCACTTGAAGCACACGCTCGCCACATTCGCTACAGAGAAGAGACCAGGTACCCTGGCTACTACTACAGGGGTGACTTCAACTTCATTGATGACGATAAGTGGAAAGTATTCACATGCTCCACGTACGACATGGAATCAGGCGAATTCACAATGTCCACCAGAGAACACAAGAACGTATTCCCTGACTAGTTCGATTCAGACTGATAATTTCCGGGTGCCGGTAACGGCACCCGGAGTTATTAAAGTTATCAAAAGAAAAAAGGTCATAGGTCAGGGGTTATGGGTGATAAAATATCCTCTAGATTAATCCCTGTGACCCATAACCAATTACCCATAACCATTCAGTTGATAGTTTTAGTAACTCTGTAGCAAATGGAGGAATTGTATGTCTGAGCAAGAAAAGACTATTTTGGTAGTAGGAGGCGGTATTAGCGGGCTTACAACCGCTGTTGAGGCGGCTGAGGCCGGTTATAATGTTGTAATAGTTGAGAAGACCCCTTACCTCGGCGGAAGGGTCTCAAGGATGAACAAGTACTTCCCAAAGCTCTGCCCCCCATCGTGTGGTCTTGAGATAAACTACAGGAGGGTAAAGTTTAATCCCCGTATAACATTTTATACACTTGCGGAGATTGAGCGCATTGAAGGGAGCGCCGGGAACTATAATGTATCGATCCAGCTTAACCCCCGCTATATCAACGACAAATGTGTTTCCTGTAATGAGTGTGCCGAGGCATGTCCTGTTGAAGTCCCCAATGACGTGAACGCCGGTCTTGATAAAAGGAAGGCGGCGTACATACCTTTTGAACAATCGTTTCCATTCATGTATACGATAGATAATGCAGCATGTAAAAAGTCCGAGTGCGGAAAGTGCGCTGAAGTTTGCAAATATGATGCGATTGACCTGAATATGAAGCCGGAAGTTATTGAGGTGAACGCGGGCGCTATCGTGCTTGCTACCGGATGGGACCCTTATGACGCGTCAAAAATAGATAATCTCGGTTTTGGTACCAGCCCGGATATCATAACGAACGTGATGATGGAGAGGCTGGCATCAAGCACCGGCCCGACGCAGGGAAAACTGCTCAGGCCTTCTGACGGCAGGGAGGTAAAGTCAGTTGCCTTTGTCCAGTGTGCCGGTTCAAGGGACGAAAATCACCTTGCCTTCTGTTCCGCGGTCTGCTGTCTGGCTTCACTTAAGCAGGCAACTTATGTAAGGGAGCAGTATCCCGACTCAAAGGCTTACATGTTCTATATTGATATCCGTACCCCGGGGACAGCCTACGAGAGGTTTCTGAATAAGGTTAAGGATGACGAGAATGTCTCCCTTGTTAAGGGCAAGGTGGCCAAAGTTACCCTGGACCCTGCGACAAAGGATATTATTGTGGAGGTTGAGGATATCCTTGCCGGCGGCAAGATCAAGGTAAATGTTGACCTTTGCGTACTGGCCACAGGGATGGTCCCGACCGTCGACAAAGTGAAACTTCCTGATCAGGTCAAAATCAATGAACACGGTTTTGTAGTCCCCGGAGATAACGGCAGCGGGATATACGCGGTCGGTTGTGCCAAGAACCCCGCTGATGTTGCCAAGTCAGTGCAGGAAGCCACTGGAGCGGCTCTCAAGGCCATTCAGACGATAAGGAGGAACGCCTGATGGAGAAGGTGGAAAAGAAGGTTGAGAAAAAGATAGGTGTTTATATATGTAAGGGATGTGAGATAGCAGATACGGTTGAGGTTGATAAACTTCTGGTAGTTGCCGAGAAGGAATACAAGGTCCCGGTATTCAAGGCCCATGATATTCTCTGCAGTCCTGAAGGTATTGATGTAATAAAGAATGATATAAGCGGAGAGGGTGTAAACACTGTTGTAATAGCGGCGTGTTCTCCCCGTGTCAAACATAAGGAATTCACCTTTCCCGGCAGCCAGGTTGACAGGATTAATATCAGAGAGTTTGTCTCCTGGACCCAGGAACCGAAAACAGAAGATACACAGGCGCTGGCTGAGGATTATATCAGGATGGGTATTACCAAAGCCAAGACCGGAGCCCTCCCGGAACCATTCCTGCTTGAGGAGACGAACAAGGATATACTGGTTATTGGAGGCGGTATTACAGGAATGACCTCCGCTCTCGGCGCCGCTGAAGCCGGTTATAAAGTTATCCTTGTTGAAAAAGAAGAAGAACTTGGCGGATGGGGCGCGAAGGTATATAAGCAGTTACCCCAGAGGTATCCATTTGAGAGTCTTGAAGAGCCGACAGTTAAAGCGACTGCAGAGAAGGTAAAAGCCCACGATAATATCGAAGTGCTGACATCTTCTGAGATAGAAAAGATAGCCGGTTTTCCCGGCCAGTATGATATCTCCGTTAAGAGTAACGGCGGCACACAGGAGAAGAAGGCCGGTTCTATCATACTTGCAGCCGGCTGGAGGCCTTATGATGCAAACAAGCTTGAACACCTGGGATACGGCAAACCCAATGTAATTACAAATGTCGAGATGGAGGAGATGGCATCAAAGGGCAAGATCACCCGGTCTGACGGAAAAGAGGCAAAGAGGGTGGCTTTTATACAATGTGCCGGCTCACGCGATTCAAACCATCTGCCTTATTGTTCGTCATACTGCTGTCAGACTTCTTTAAAACAGGCCGCGTATGTAAGGGAGAAAAATCCTGATGCCCTGGCTTTTATATTGTATAAGGACATAAGAACCCCGGGCCAGTATGAGCTGTTCTATAAGAAGATGCAGGATGACCCCGGTGTTATGCTGACCAAGGGTGAGGTGACAGGTGTAAGCGAGGCGCCCGGCGGAGCACTCTACGTTGATGTTAAAGATACTCTTCTGGGTGAAGATGTCAAGATTGAAGCGGACCTTGTTGTCCTTGCTACAGGCATGGTGCCTAATACAAAGATTGATACAGAGGTATTGGCTGAGTGGAAGGTGAAGTTTGATGAAGTATTAAAGGCATCGGGGGGGAAGCCGGACCCGAACGCGGTACTGGAGCCGCATAAGGTGCCCAATATTCTTAACCTTGACTACAAGCAGGGGCCTGAACTGCCGATTCTTGATGAGGCATATGGCTTTACCGATTCAAATTATATCTGCTTTCAGTACGAGACCCGAAGAACAGGGATCTTCACCGCTGGAAGTATAAGGCAGCCGATGAACATGATGGGGAGTATTGATGACGCTCTCGGAGCTGCCATGAAGGCGGTCCAGTGCGTGGAGGCAACAGCCAACGGATATTCGATCCATCCAAGGGCATGGGACCAGACCTACCCTGAGGTGAATCTTCAGAAGTGCACATCATGTAAGAGGTGCACTGAAGAGTGTCCCTTCGGCGCTATAGAGGAAGACGAAAAAGGCACACCGTTTCATAAGATGACTCGCTGCAGGAGGTGCGGTACCTGTCTTGGATCATGCCCTGAGCGTGTTATCAACTTCAAAGACTTTAATATCAATATGATTTCTTCAATGATGAAGAATCTGGATGTGCCTGAAGAAGGCCTGAGAATTGTCGCCCTTGCGTGTGAAAACGACGCTTATCCTGCCCTGGACGCAATGGCAAAGAAGAGGGAGAAACTTCCTTCATCCATAAGGATCATACCAGTGAGGTGCCTGGGTAACCTGAACCTTGCGTGGATCGCTGATGCGCTCTCACGGGGTGTTGACGGAATGCTGCTCCTTGGCTGCAAGTTCGGCGAGAATTACCAGTGCCACTTTGTCAGTGGCAGTGAGCTTGCTCAGGAGAGGCTTGGCAAACTCCAGGAGACGCTCGGCAGGCTTATGCTGGAGCCTGAGAGGGTTGAGCTGATGCAGCTCTCTATTTCAGATTATGATAAACTTCCTGAAATGCTGAATGATTATGTTGAGAAGATGGAAGGTTTTGAACCGAATCCGTTTAAGGAATTCTAAAACAGCAGGTTATTAAGTTATTGAGTAATTGTGTCATTAATATGTTCAAAGAATTTTACAACAGCAGGTTATTAAGTAATTGAGCAATTAAGTCATTGAAAAGCAGGAGATGCTAAGTTAATAACTAAATAACTTATTGACTCAATGACTTGATTTAATGGGAGGTATAGATGGCTGAAGCGACAGTAATAAAACCGGATCTTGATTTTGTAAAAGGCGTTATCGCGGCAGGCGGGGATTCACTAAAGAAGTGTTATCAGTGCGCGACCTGCTCAGTCGTCTGCAACGTAAGTCCAGACAAAAATCCTTTCCCCAGAAAAGAGATGATCTGGGCGCAGTGGGGGCTGAAGGAGAAGTTCGTAGGTAATCCCGATGTGTGGCTCTGCCATCAATGCAACGACTGCACCGTCTACTGTCCGAGAGGCGCGAAGCCCGGTGAGGTGCTGGGAGCCATCAGGAAGCAGACGATCTCCCAGTATTCAAAGCCGGCTTTTCTGGTCAACCTTGTGAACAGCAGGAAGTTTATGCCCTTTCTTTTCATCCTTCCCGCGATACTTTTATTTTTGATCATCTCTGCTACAGGCAATTTGTCCCCTGATGGTGAAATCGTATTTACCAAGTTCATGCCTGTTTTTCCGATACAGATCACCTTTACCCTTGCGCTGATTTTTGGTGTTGGCGTAGGTTTTCTGGGAATGAAAAAATTCTGGGGCGATATGAAAGAGGCTAACGGAGTAACCTCAGGAGATCTCAAGGGAAGTATTATCGCCATGGTGACAGAGCTGTTGAGTCACAATAAATTCAAGGACTGTGATGTCAGCAAAGACAGGTACACTTCACATCTGCTGGTATTCTACAGTTTCATCGCGCTGGGGATTGCAACCGGTTTAGGTGTTGTTTATATTGATTTTCTTCATCTGGAGTCTCCGTTCCGCTTTGGATACGGCACACCCATCAAGATATTCGGGCTTGCAGGCGCCATAGCTATTATCGCCGGGACCTTCCTTATGATGAGCAACAGGTTTAAGAACGCGGAGAAGGCAGGATTAGGAAGCTATTTTGACTGGCTTCTTATAGGATTAATAGGAACGATCGGTATCTCGGGCGCTCTTTCATGGATTACCAGGGTTGCAGGAATAGGCGGTCTTGCTTACCCGATCTATTTTATTCATCTTGTGGTTGTATTTTCTCTTTTTGTTTATCTTCCGTTCTCAAAACTTGCCCATATGTTCTACAGGGGCGCTGCATTGACTTTTAACAGGTATTCCGGAAGAGAGGATGCTGTTGTGGCTATACAGGTTGAGGCACAACCCGCGGCTGAAGCTGAGATAGCCGCTGCGGAGTCTGAAGTTCCAAAGGCTGAAGAAAAGACAGAATAATATTTCCTTAACAATTGATGCACTCGTAAAATATCATGGGATGGCTAAGTAAAAATTTTGATATACAAGGCGTAGTGTATTTTTAAAGCCGAGACTATACATATAGTATGTCGAGGATTTCAAAATACGCTGCAACGCAGTAGATCGGACTTTTTACGACGCCATCAACAATTAATTGTTTCAATAAAAAAAGAAGGGGAGGTAAACGAATGAGTAGTATAATCTTACTTGCTTTGATCAGCGGCGCGGTAGGCGTTGCATACGCCCTGGTAACCAGCGCCTGGGTCAAGAAACAGGATGCCGGCAACGAGAAGATGATATCCATCTCCGATGCTGTTGCAGAAGGGGCGAAGGCATTCCTTGCCCGTGAGTACAAGACGGTAGCGATTGTGGCTGTGGTAATGACTGGTCTTCTAGGTTATTTCCTTGGCTTATGGACAGCCATCGGCTTTGTCATCGGTGTTGCCGGCTCGGCATTTGCCGGTTATTACGGAATGATGGTATCTGTGAGCGCGAATGTCAGGGTGGCGCAGGCCGCGTCCAAAGGCATACAGGCAGCTCTGAACGTTGCTTTTAAGGGCGGCTCTGTCACAGGGGTCATGGTTGTGGGCCTCGGTCTTCTGGGCCTTGCGGGGTTTTATGCCATTGCATTGAATATGGCTGGTGATGAGACGTTCCATGCACTCATCGGCCTGGGATTCGGCTGCTCACTCATGAGCGTCTTCGCGCGTATTGCGGGCGGCATCTACACAAAGGCAGCTGACGTTGGCGCTGACATCGTGGGTAAGGTTGAGGCGGGTATCCCAGAGGATGACCCGAGGAACCCTGCGGTTATCGCTGACAACGTCGGTGACAACGTGGGTGACTGCGCGGGAATGGCAGCTGACCTTTATGAGACATATACCGTTACGCTCGTCGCCGCGATGCTCCTTGCAAAGACGGTATTCGGTGCTGACAGCCCGTGGGTTGAGTTCCCGCTCCTTTTAGGCGCTGTCTCGATCATCGCATCAATAATCGGTACATTCTTTGTTAAACTCGGAAAGAAACAGTACATAATGGGCGCCCTTTACAAGGGACTTGCAGTCGCCGGCCTTCTGGCCCTTGCAGGATTTGCTGTTGTCACTAACTGGTTCGTCGGTCTTCCGGGCGCCGGCAGTTACATGAGCGTAACCGCCATATGGACGACTACCCTTATAGGTGTTCTTCTTACCTGGCTTATCGTTGTCATAACAGAGTACTTTACCGGCATGTATGGCCCGGTCAAGAGTATAGCACAGGCAAGCACCACGGGTGACGGCACAAACGTTATACAGGGACTTTCGGTCAGTATGAAGTCTACAGCCGCACCTGTTATCGTCATCGCTATCGCCATTTACTCGGCCTACAGTCTTGGCGGAGGCTTCTCTGGTAGTGCCGATGCTGCCGTTGGCGGTCTTTTTGCAATCGCTTTGTCAGCTGTCTCCATGCTCTCAATGACAGGGATAGTCGTGGCCATCGACTCATACGGCCCGATCACTGACAACGCAGGTGGTATCGCTGAGATGGCGGATCTTCCTGAAGAGATCAGGAACATTACAGACCCTCTTGACGCAGTCGGCAACACAACAAAGGCTGTCACAAAGGGTTATGCCATCGGTTCAGCAGCTCTCGCGGCCCTTGTGCTCTTTGCGGAGTATTCAAGGAGCTTTCCTGTAGAAGTTTATTTTGATCTTTCAAACCCGAAGGTGCTTATCGGCCTCTTTCTCGGCGGACTGGCATCCTATTATTTCAGCGCCCTCCTGATGGAGGCTGTTGGTAAGGCGGCAGGCGGTGTTGTTGACGAGGTCCGCCGTCAGTTCAAGGCATTCCCGGGCATAATGGATTATACGCAGAAGCCTGAGTATGGCAAGTGTGTTGATATCGTTACCCAGAGCGCCCTCAAGCAGATGATGGTTCCGGCGCTCATTCCTGTTCTGCTTCCAATTTTTGTCGGCACGCTGCTCGGTCCTGAAGCGCTGGGCGGACTGCTCATCGGCGCTATCGTTACCGGTCTCTTCCAGGCTATCGCCATGACATCCGGCGGAGGTGCATGGGATAACGCCAAGAAGTATATTGAAGACGGTAATCTCGGGGGCAAGGGTTCTGACGCCCATAAGGCCGCTGTTACCGGCGACACGGTCGGCGATCCTTACAAAGACACAGCTGGTCCTGCAATCAACCCCATGATCAAGGTCATGAATATCGTTGCACTGCTGATCGTGCCAATATTAATTAAAATATGGGGGTATTAATCAGGGTTTGGGTAATAGTATGACTTGACAATTCAATAATATCAGGTATACTAATATATTACATTGGAAAACTATGTTTTTTATGAATTTTCTGTAAATCTTAATCATTAGTAATGAAAGGGGGTTTGTTTATGAAAATCAACAGAAGGGATTTTCTCAAGACAAGCGCGGCGGCCGGAGCGGCGGTCGCAATCGGGATGCCGAAGCTGAACGCCTTTGCTGAAGGGAAAGGCACTAAAATGATTGGTGAGGCACCGGGGGAGTGGAAGCCTACATCATGCCAGGGATGTACTACGTGGTGCCCTGCGGAGGTCTTCGTTCAGGACGGTCGTGCTGTAAAGGTAAAAGGAAACAGGCACTCAAAGCAGAATGATGGGTACCTGTGCCCGAAGGGACACATTTCACTTCAGGAACTCTATGATCCTGACAGGGTTAAGGTGCCCATGAAGAGGACGAATCCGAAGAAAGGCAAAGGTGTTGATCCGAAATTTGTTCCCATATCATGGGATGAAGCACTTGACACCATTGCAGACAAGATGATGGAGCTCAGAAATAATGGCGAGCCTGAGAAGTTCCTGCTCATGCGTGGAAGATACTCATACATGAGGGACACCCTTTATGGCGCCCTGCCAAAGGTCTTTGGCTCTCCAAATGGAATATCTCACAGCGCAATATGTGCTGAAGCAGAAAAATTCGGTGCATTCTACACCACAGGCAGCTGGGAATACAGGGATTACGATCTCTCAAAGACAAAGTATGCGCTTATCTGGGGCTGTGACCCTCTCAGCAGCAACAGGATGATCCCTGCTACTATCAAAAGGTTTGGCGACATGCTTGATCATGCAACTGTTACGGTAGTTGACCCGAAACTTCAGTCATCTGCGGCCAAGGCGCATAACTGGCTGCCAATTAAGCCGGGTGAAGACGGCGCGCTGGCAACAGCAATAGCTCATGTGATTTTAACCGAGGGTATCTGGAACAAGGAGTTTGTAGGAAACTTCAAGGACGGCAAGAACCTCTTCAAGGCCGGACAGACTGTAGACGAGGCCTCTTTTGAAGAGAAGGAAACCCATGGGCTTGTAAAGTGGTGGAACATTGAGCTAAAGGACAGGACACCGGAATGGGCTGAAAAAGTAACTCTTATATCCAAAAAGCAGATAATAAGTGTTGCAAAAGGTTTGGGGAAGGCCGCTCCCAATGTAGTCGTTTGGTGCGGTCCGGGCGCTGCAATGCATGTAAGGGGCTGTTACAGTTCAATGGCTGTCCAGGCATTGACCGGCCTGTTAGGCTGCGTTGATCACGAAGGCGGTGTTATGTCAAGCTCCAAGATTCCCGTGGACAAGATCCCGAAATTTGACAAATACCAGGACGAGCTGTCAAAGAAGCACACCAAGATGCAGAAGATAGACCAGCGTGGCTATAAGGCGTTTCCTGCTTTAAGTAAAGGAAAACCCGGTGGCGGCGTTATTACAAACAATACTGCCAATGGAATGCTGCAAAAGGACCCCTACGAGATTAAAGTAGCTATCGGCTACATGAACAACTGGGTTTTCTCATGCACCGGCGCGGACCGCTGGGAAAAGGCAATGGAGCAGCTGCCGTTCTTTGCGCATATTACAACCATGGCTGCGGAAATGACCCAGTATGCCGACATTGTGCTGCCGTCGTCAATAACCCAGTTTGAGAAACTCGGCTATGTCAAGACCAAAGCTAACAGGTATGCAACTGCAACGCTGATTCTTCCTGTGGTCAAACCTTTATGGGATGTCAGAGCGGATGAGACAGAAGTCGTATGGCAGATAGCCGAGAAGCTGAAAGAGAAGGGTTTTTCAAATCTCCTCGACTATTTTACTAAAGAGTTCAAAGATCCTGAAACCGGGAAAATGCCGACAAACGGTCTGGAATTTGCAGAGTATAGCCTGAAGATCCAGACAGCCCCCCTCTGGGACGGCAAGAAGGATGTCGGCGGTGATAAGATCAACGGATGGGAGGATTTCAAGAAGCGCGGTATGTGGAACTCTGATCCCTACAAGTACAAAAAACGCTGGGGAGGCAATTTCAAAACCGAGACGCACAAGTTTGAATTCTATGCCGAGACACTTAAAAAGACCCTTGGGGAACACGCCAAGAAACACGAGACAGATGTTGATGATATCCTCAAGACCTGTAATTACGAGGCAAGAGGAGAGCAGGCATTTGTCCCTCACTACGAGGCCCCGTTCAGGCATGGAAGTATGAAGGAGTATCCATTCACCTTTATTGACTTCAAATCAAAGCTGAACAGGGAGGGCAGGAGCCAGAACTGCACATGGTATTATGAGTTCAAGAAAGTGGACGTTGGCGACAAGAGGGATGATGACGTATTGCAGATCAACCCTGCGGATGCCACAAAGCTCGGGATAAAGGATGGCGACACAATAAAAGTTACTTCCGTTGTAGCCAGCATTGTAGTCAATGCAAAACTATCGGAAGGTATCCGTCCGGGCACAGTCGCAAAGAGCTATGGTCAGGGACACTGGGCCTATGGAAGGACTGCTGCAAAGGATTACAGCAAGGCAGAGCCAAGAGGCGGCAACAACAACATACTGATGCCTGATGACTATGATCGCCTTAGTGGAAGCACGGTCAGAAACGGCGGATTCACAGGCGTAAGGATTGAGAAGATATAACTAGAAAGGGAAGGAGGAAAAAATAATGCCAAAATATGGAATGGTTATTGATTTACAGAAGTGTGTTGGTTGCGGCGCCTGTGCAATAGCCTGTAAGACTGAAAATAATACGCAGAACAGAGCCAATGGGCAGTCTTTTAACTGGGCGGATTATCTTATTGAGACAGGCGGGAAGTTTCCGGACGTGAAATATACGAATCGTCCGGTACTCTGTAATCACTGCACAGATGCCCCGTGTGTAGAGTCCTGTCCTGTCACCCCGAAGGCCATCTTCAAGACCGAGGATGGGATCACCATGATCAACCAAGATCGCTGCATCGGCTGCCTCCAGTGCCAGGAGGAGTGTCCCTACAGTCAGAAAAAAGTGGAGTCAGACGAATGGAGCGTCATCAGCTTCAATGATTTCGAGAAGGAGACCCATGGAGTCTATAGAGATCGTACAGAGCTGATAAAGGGCTGCACCGCGTCAGGAGCCGAGATTGCCAAAAAGGCGGGCGATACACCTCCTATGCGGACAATGTATAATCACCCCGATTATAAGAGCGTCCGGCGGAAGGGTATCGTTGAGAAGTGCATATTCTGTGATCACAGGGTAAAAAAGGGTAAAGACCCGTACTGTGTCGAAGCCTGCCCGGCAAGTGCAAGGGTTTTTGGTGATCTCAGTGATAAGAACAGTAAAGTCAGCAAACTGCTGAAAAAGCATAAGTCTGAAGTCCTGAAGCCGGAAGAAGGAACCGATCCAAACGTCCACTACATCAGGAGCTTCAAGGTCAAGGCATAACAGTTTCACTGCCGTATCAGGGGGGGCAGTTATTATAACTGCCCCCCTTGATCTGCACTGAACCGATAGACAATTATTATGGACGTTATATCCCTGAAGATGAATAAACCTGAGAGAATGGCGTCTGCCGATATATTCAGAATTTTTTCCGCGAGCTTCTACCTCCCCGACACGGCCCTCTACGTTGAGGAAAGACTTTTCGAAAACCTTGTGACACTTTTAGGCCCTGTTTGCGCCAGCGCGAAGTCTAATGCCCAAAAGTTGGCTAAAGCTTTTGTGGCATATCCGGAGGAGGATTTGCTAGTTGAATATTCAAGGCTTTTTGTCGGACCAAACGAACTGCTGGCGCCACCTTACGGCTCTGTATATCTTGAAGAAGGCGGCCGTGTCATGGGTAAAACCACTCTTGCTGTGCGAAAGATGTACGGGGAAGCTGGACTTTCTCTTGATAATGACGTAAAACAGCCGGATGACCATATCTCGCTCGAACTCGAGTTTATGTACTACTTGATACACAAGGAACTTGAAGCCGGCGAAAAAGGGAACATAGAGCAGTCAGGGCAGTGGCGAAATCAGCAGAAATTGTTTCTTGTAAGCTACCTTGCCCCGTGGGTGCCAGCATTTGCCGAGAGGATCAGGCAGGGAACAGGGAACAGATTCTACACTTCTCTCGCTGACTGCCTCGAAGCGTATGTGAAATGCGTAAACACATCTATGGAGATGTTAGAGGCTATATGATCAGTGATACAGCGCTCGACAGACTCCGTGTTGCTACAGATGGATTCCTGAAAATAGAACCATCCCGCTGTTCAAGAATGAGGTTTGCCGGGAGTACGTGGAGTCCCCGGTTTTTGCGATAAGATAATAAAGTCGGCAGATCTGGATTTTTACCGGAAAATTGCGAAACTTACCAAAGAGTTTGTCGCGGAAGAGCAGCAAATTCTCAGCGGGACACTCTAAATCAGCGAGGACTCATCATGAGTGATACTATGAAGCAGGAAACACATCTGGTTGTGGACGATATGATCATTCCCCTGAATGATTTCACGCAACAGTACATACGGAATGTTATTTATGGTATTGTTGCATCTCTTGGCTCCAGCGGTAAAAAGATTGAAATATTCTTGAATAAGGATGATCTGAAGATATTTGCAGGAGATCAGGAGGTCCCTGTCAATAAGGAGTTTATACAAAAACTGGTTGCAAGTACATTGAAAGGGATGGTTTCACCTTTAAAAGATATCGGTTTGATTGAAAATATTAACATTACAATAAGTGAGTAATTTAACAAAGATCCCCGTTTGTTACGTGAATATTTAATTATCTGTAAAACAAAATATGATAAGCTCGTAATAAATCATGGGATGGCTAAGTAAAAATTTTGATATACAAGGCGTAGTGTATTTTTAAAGACGAGACTATACATATAGTATGTCGAGGATTTCAAAATACGCTGCAACGCAGTAGATCGGACTTTTTACGACGCCATCAAATATAATCAGGGGAAATTTTCGGGCCTGGTTCACTGAATTTATTGTTGTAAGTGAAATAAATAATCTGCAGTTCTCCTCAATCCTGTTTACATTCATCGATAAATCTTTTACACTAATCTGCTTATGAAGACACGTATTACCGAAAAAAAGATTCGCAGGTTCTATCGCCTGCTATCTAGGAGGATGATAGATTTTGACTGCGGTAAACTCTGTGCCACGGCGAATGACGGCATTCCTCACTGCTGTAACAATGATGATGTTGTGCCCATACTCTTTCACGAAGAGTATAGGTGGCACTGGCATAACGGCAAATTCTGGAAGAGGATGCCGAAGACCAGGGAGATCCGGAAGTTTATCGAAGAATCGGAAACATACTATATCTTTTCGCAGTGTCCCGGCGTAGAGAACTGTCAGAGGTCAAAACGCTCCATGAACTGCATGACCTTCCCGTTTGAGCCCCATGTGGATAAAGACGGAGAGGTAATGGGCCTTGCATTTGTAAATGTGAGTAAGCGTGAGTGTCCCCTGATCGGAAGAGCACGTAAGATATTCAACCCGGTCTATATCACAAACTCTATAACCTTCTGGCGGGAGCTTTTCGAACTCTACCCGGAAGAGCAGGAACTGTATATCGGTGAGTCACGGAAGCGTGAGCGCAGGGCCAAGAGACAGGGGAAGAGGGTCATGTTCTTCAGAACTTAAAGACGGTTATCAGTTGTCGGTTTCCAGATGTCAGATAAAATGCTAATGACTTGTACCCGTGCATGGTATTTCCGATAAAGTGCCCTTCTTTTGTTTTGTAGTTCACTTGAACCCCGCCAACTCGAATTCTCTACGAGGCGTAGACCCGCACCCTGTTTTAAGACCAGCCCTGTTTACAATCCTTCATAAATTCATTACACTAATTTTCAATAGTAAAATCTGATAATTGATTTCTAAACATTGATAAGCTCGTAATAAATCATGGGATGGCTAAGTAAAAAATTTGATATACAAGGCGTAGTGTATTTTTAAAGACGAGACTATACATATAGTATGTCGAGGATTTCAAAATACGCTGCAACGCAGTAGATCGGACTTTTTACGACGCCATCAACATTAATTCCTATGAAAAAAGCATTTATAGTATTTGTCAGGACACCTGAGCAAGGCAGGGTGAAGACAAGGCTGCAGAAGAGACTTGGAAGCAAAAGGACACTGAGGACCTATAAATCCTTTATATCTGAGACATTCTGCATAATCGACAGCCTCAGGGGTGTTGATAAATTTCTCGGATGCTTTCCCACGTCTGATGGTCCTTTTTTACGAAGGCTCTTAAAGAAACATAACCTTCGGCCGTTTGATCAGAGGGGGAAAGACCTTGGCGAGAAGTTCATAAACGCGTTTAATGACCGCTTCAGTGACGGCTACAAGAAGGTTGTGATTATAGGGAGTGACAGCCCAACCATACCTGTTGAGTATATCAGGCAGGCTTTCAGGGCACTGGATAAGAAGGATTTTGTTCTGGGTCCGTGTACAGACGGCGGTTATTACCTCGTTGGAGCAAAGAAGATCTCTGAGAAGGTCTTCAGGGGGATTCCATGGGACTCGTCTGATGTGCTGAACAGAACACTTGATAAGCTCTATTACAATAAGGTCAGGTTCTCACTCCTTCCGTTCTGGTATGATGTTGATGATATTGATGACCTGGAATTTTATAAAA
>JBCKZY010000031.1:0-18281 GCA_038918635.1 Thermodesulfovibrionia bacterium
TTTGATTAAAATTCCCGAAAATTGTGCCAAAAGTAGTTAGAGTGGGTAATACACGTCATAAATCTGCAATACTTCTTGACAGTATAAATAGTATTTAACTATAATTCAAAATTTTTTCCTTTCATTTATTCCTCAGATCAATATGCCGAAAGATGATATCAATAGTTCACTTTATCCACCGTAAGAGGCAGGTAGTGAAGTTCCCCGCCTTTGGCGTGGCTTGTCCGCGTAAAAAGCAGGTCTGACAACTTGATATAAATTTAGAATATCTTTAATATTAAAAGATTAAATTGCCTGGCAAAATTTATGCTTAATATTGCTGTATTAAGATGATGACTAATATATATAATTTAAGGGGGTAAATGATGAATCCTGAAGATGTCAAATATCACAAAGAACATACCTGGGTCAAGGTCTCCGGAAATACGGCAACCGTGGGAATTACCGGTTTTGCCCAGGAGTCACTCGGAGATATAGTATATATTGATGAACCTGAAACCGGGAATGCTGTAAAGGCCGGAAATGAACTGACAGAGATAGAGTCCACAAAGACGACATCATCTGTAATTTCCCCTGTAAGCGGTACTGTCACTGAGTTTAACGGGGAATTGACAGATTCTCCTGAAATAATAAATGAAGATCCATATGGGAAGGGCTGGATAGCGGTACTTGAAATTGATGACGATTCCCAATTAAAGGATCTTATGGATGCCGGTGAATATGAAAAATATCTTGAGGAAGAGGTAAAATCTAAATAATGAAGATATCCATTCTAGGGGCCGGGCCGGGAGGATATGTAGCAGCCATAAGGGCCGCCCAACTTGGCGCAGAGGTCACTGTGATAGAAGAGGGCGAGTTAGGCGGGACATGCCTTAACTGGGGATGTATACCGACAAAGACTCTTATCGCCTCGGCAGACCTCCTGCATAAGGTAAGAAATTCAAAAAACTTCGGATTGATTCTGGACGGTTCCATATCACCTGACATTCAGAAGATCGTTGAGAGAAAAGACAAAGTCGTCAGCACACAGGTTAAGGGCATTCGCGGTCTGTTTAAGTCATGGGGTATCAGGATAGTTAGGGGCAGAGGGGTTATATCCAGTCCTGAAAAAATAACTGTTACGCTGAAAGATGGTTCGATCGAGTATGTCGAGACCGAAAAGATTATCATAGCGACCGGGTCGAGACCCGCACAGATTCCGGTATTCCCTTTTGACGGGAAGAAGGTACTTTCAAGCAACCACGCGATTAACCCTGACAGAATTCCTGAAAGTCTTCTCATTGTGGGAGCAGGTGTAATCGGCTGTGAGTTTGCCTTCATTTACAAAGAATTCGGCTCTGACGTGACTATGGTCGAGATGATGCCTAACGCTGTTTCGACTGAAGATGAAGAGATTGCAGCTATTCTTGAAAGGGAGTTAAAGAAGAATAAGATAAAATTAATTAAAAATACACGCGTTAATAACGTTGATCTCAGCGATAAAGGTGTTTCTGTCGGACTTTCAGGCGGCAAGGTTCTCCAGGTTGAACAGGTGCTTGTATCCATTGGTAGAGCGGTCAACAGTGAAAATATCGGATTAGAGGATATGGGTATAGAAAAAGGCGATCGCGGTGAGATCATTGTTGACAGCAGTATGCAGACAAATATTGATGGTATATATGCTATTGGCGATGTTACCGGCGGGATTATGCTTGCCCACCTTGCGTCAAAAGAGGGAACTGTTGCGGCAGAAAACGCCATGGGAAGAGAGACTGAAATTAATTACAATGTTATCCCAGCGGCTATTTTTACCAGTCCTGAGATTGGATCAGTAGGTTTGAGAGAAAAACAGGCCGTTGAAAAAGGTTTAAAGATTAAGATAGGCAGATTTCAGGTCAGGTCGCTTGGCAAGGCACACGCCATTGGGGAGATATCGGGACTTTTCAAGATTATAGCCGACGAAGAGACAGACATGATACTCGGTGCCCATATTATAGGACCTCATGCTTCGGATCTGATACATGAAGTTGCCCTTGCCATGGAAAAAGGGCTTACCGCAAAAGATATTGCTAACACAATCCATGCTCATCCGACTCTTTCTGAGGGTATTATGGAGGCTGCTGAAGATGTTCATGGTTCAGCAATTCATTCACCCAAAAATTGATGCACTTGCAACAAATCATGGGATGGCTAAGTGAAATAAAACCAGGCATAAGTTTTTGTTCTATTGGTGTTTATCCGCGTTTATCTGTGGCCAAATGCTAAAGTATGTCAAGTACGCGAAGCCCCTGAATATATTATGAATATAAGAGAAGTAAAAGCAGGTAAAATAAAAATCGGAGGGGATAATAATCCCCTTGTCTTTATCGCCGGCCCGTGTGTTATAGAAGACAGGGACTCTACCCTGAGAGCGGCTGAGAGGCTAAAGAAATATTCAGAAGATCTTGGAATCCCTGTAATTTTTAAAAGTTCCTATGATAAGGCCAACAGGACTTCCATTAACTCATTCAGAGGTCTCGGGATAGATGAGGGATTGAGGGTGCTGGATAGCGTTAAAAAGAGCACGGGACTGCCCGTCCTGTCCGATGTTCATACTTCTGATGAGGTTAAAGCCGCGGCTGATGTGCTCGATGTTTTACAGATTCCTGCTTTTTTATGCAGGCAGACTGATCTGCTTATAGCCGCAGGTAATACAGGTCTGCCTGTGAATATAAAGAAAGGTCAGTTTATGGCGCCCTGGGATGTCAGGCATGTTATAGATAAGGTCTTATCTACCGGCAATAAGGATATAATATTGACCGAGAGAGGTGTTTCATTCGGGTACAATAACCTTGTTGTTGATATGCGTTCCATAACGATCATGCATGGATACGGTCTTCCGGTTGTTTTTGACGCAACACACGGGATTCAGCTGCCCGGCGGTCGTGGCGGCTCATCCGGAGGGGAGAGGGAGTATATAGAGCCGCTTGCAAAGGCCGCTGTAGTTGCGGGATGTGACGCTGTATTTATGGAAGTGCATGAGTATCCGGAAAAAGCGTTATGCGACGGTCCTAATATGTTAAGCCTTGATAGCTTTCCGGATCTTGCAGTGAAACTGGTTCGTCTTAACGAAGTTGTCAGGGGATTCACAGAGCGAAGTATTACTTAAAATGAAAGATTTCAAGGAAATAGCCAGAAATGTTTTAAGGATTGAAGCGGAGGCATTGGGTGCTCTCGTAGAGAGGATTAATGATAAATTCATTGACGCTATAGAGATAATATACGCCTGCAAGGGGCGAGTTGTCGTTACAGGTATGGGTAAATCAGGTATTATCGGAAGGAAACTTTCCGCTACACTCGCCTCAACAGGAACTCCGGCATTATTCCTTAATCCTGCTGAGGGAATCCATGGTGATATAGGTATGGTCACAAGAGGTGATGTTGTGATCGCCATATCTAACAGCGGGGATACTGACGAAATCATCACCCTGCTTCCCATGCTTAAAAGAATGGATATAAGTATTATTTCCATGACTGGAAATCCCGCGTCACTGTTAGCCCGGTCATCTGACATTAATATTGACGTATCCGTCAAGAAAGAGGCGTGCTCCATGGGAATCGTTCCGACAGCCTCTACAACCGCCGCGCTTGCAATGGGAGATGCCATAGCTGTGACTCTTCTGGACAGAAGGGGGTTCTGCAAAGAAGACTTCGCGTTATTCCATCCGGGCGGACTGCTTGGCCGTAGATTACTTCTCACAGTGGATGACCTTACGCACAAAGGCGACGCGATACCGTCTGTAAATATTGAAACTCTCATAAAGGAAGCTATCTTTGAAATATCCACCAAGAGGCTCGGTATTACAGCTGTGACAGATAGTGACTCCAGACTCAAGGGCGTTATAACAGACGGTGACCTGCGCAGGGGTCTTGAAAAATGGGGTGAGGATCTCTTTTCACTCAGGGCCGGCGATGTCATGACACATAAGCCGAGAACTATTACAGGAAATGTTCTTGCCGCGAAAGCCGTCTCCATAATGGAAAAATATGCTATTACGGTTCTTGTTGTTGTAGACAGTGAGAATAATATAGAAGGCATTATTCACCTCCATGATCTTTTAAAAGCAGGGATTGCGTGAATGCCAGGGTTCTAGGATTCAAGGGTTCAAGGGTTCTAGGGTAAATCAGGTAATACAGAATGAATCATATCAGCGAAGAAATCAGGGAAAAGGCAAAGAAGATAAGGATGGTCATCCTCGATGTGGATGGTGTTCTTACTGACGGCAGTATAATCCTTGATAATAACGGCAATGAGTTTAAACGTTTTAACGTAAGAGACGGACATGGAGTAAGGATGTTAATCAAGGCAGGGATAAAGGCTGCGATAATCACCGGGAGGAGATCAGAAGTAGTGGACAGAAGAGCGGAAGAACTTGGGATTACGGAGGTGCATCAGGGAGTTTTTAATAAGGTGTCGGTTTATGAGAAGATTCTGTCAAAGTATAATTTCAAAGATGAAGAGATCGCTTTTATGGGTGACGATGTAGTGGACATTGGAATTCTTAGCAGAGTTGGTCTTTCAGCTGTCCCTGCTGACGCGGAAGAAGGAGTGATGAAATGGGCTTCCTTTGTATCCGCCAAAATGGGGGGGAGAGGCGCTGTGAGGGAACTGACAAACCTGATACTTGGTTCCTCCGGACTCTATGATCCGTCATCAGGAGAATTGCTTGTTTAACATTCCCAATCTTATTACTCTTATAAGAATTTTGATGATCCCTCTTTTCGTTCTTTTTGCTGCTTCAAAACCTTTTCTCGGCGCCGTCATCTTTGCTATAGCATCTATAACCGACCTGCTTGACGGATATGTCGCGAGGAGGTCCAAACAGGTTACCAAACTTGGTACTCTCCTTGATCCTATTGCCGATAAGCTGCTAGTGATCTCGGCTCTCATCGTTTTTGTTGATATGGAGATGATCCCCTCCTGGATCGCTATCGTTATTACAGTGAGAGAGATGCTGGTTACGTGGCTGAGGTTCGTTGCTCTCTCTGAAGACATCATAATACCGGCTGAATCTGGCGGTAAGCTGAAGATGACCGCTCAGATAACCGCGGTACTTGTCCTTCTTGTTGATAAGGCAAATATCATCCCTCTTGATCTGTACGGTGTAGGTATAGTTATCCTGTGGATCGCCATGCTGGTCGGGATTGCCTCTGGGATTCAGTATTTTAAACTCTTCTGGAGACGTTTGTGACCGACTTGCTCTTTATGTCATATTATCCGCTATTCTTTCTGTTACCTGTTGCCTATTTTATCGGCTCAATCCCTTTCGGGGTCATCATTAGCCGGTGTAAGGGTATTGATTTAACGAAATCGGGCAGTAAAAACATAGGAGCCACTAATGTACTCAGAACCTCAGGCAAAGTTCCTGCCTTATTAACACTTGCCGGGGATTCATTAAAAGGCGCAGTTGCGGTTTTATTATGCAGGTACGTTATTGCCAATTTTCCTATTGCGGAATCATCAGGGACTTTTATCTATAACAGTGAGGTCTGGGAAGGGCTTGTCGGGTTAACTGTTGTGCTGGGGCATATTTTTTCTGTCTTTATGTCATTCAGAGGTGGGAAGGGTGTCGCTACCAGTTTTGGTGTTCTTGCTGTATACAGTCCTCTTGAGACGTTGATGGTTCTTCTGGTCTGGGTGCTTACCGTGGTTGCCTTAAGGTACTCTTCTCTTGCTGCTATCTGTTCACTTATTTCACTTCCTTTCATTTATTTTTTATATGGGGCGTCTGATGTAAAAATATTTTTTGGAATAATACTTTGTGTTCTGATACTATTAAGACATAGATCTAATATACAAAAACTGATTAAACGAACAGAGCCAAGGATCGGCGATAGCGTGAAATGATTAACTTCAATTCGTTTAAAAACTATTCTGCACTTATAATCATTTGTATCTGTTTCCTGTTTTCCCCTGATAATGCGTTTTCAGATACAGAGAACAGGATAGCTGAACCGGATGCTAAGGAATTTACCGGTGAGATTAGTAATAAATACCCTTCGCTTGACGATTCTCATGCGTTGACTTCATACAGAAATACAACAGGTTTCAGATATATGGTGCCGTTTTCTTCTGCGCTTATCGAGAAAGGTAAAATGGCTATGAAGGAGGGCAATGATAAAAAAGCAGCCAAGTTTTTTAAGGATGCGATAGCAATGTCGCCTGATATGCCTCAGGCTTATATATATATGGCCAAAGCCAGCTTCTCATTTGATGGAATTACATCATCAGTCGGCTACCTGTTTAAATCCTGGGATGCCCTGACAAAAAACGTATGGTGGTCATTTAGGACCGCCGGCATGTTTATGAGCAGCCTGTATCTATCTTTATATATGTCAGTTACAGCACTTTTCCTTATATTTATATGCTCCAGGTTCAGATTGTATATTCACGATGTTATGGAGAACGCGAAAAAGATATTTCTCCTGGTACCTGCAATAGTACTTCTCTTCTTCGGCCCTATATTCAGCCTTTTTGGTTTAATTATACCGTTCTGGACATATCTGAATGAAAAAGAAAGGGGTCTTGTATACGGTATTTTCATCGCTGTCTTTGCAGTATTAATCACTTTACCTTTTCATGCCATTTTTCTTAATGCTTACAGTAATCAAAACCTCAGAGATATTGTTAATGTCAATAGCGGGTTATATACCGGTGATAAGTCATATACACTGGAAGGTCATGATGATTATGAGAGTGTATTCACACTCGCTCTATCCAAAAAGAAGATGGGTAATTATCAAGAGGCGATTAATTTATATAAAACGATTTTAGGGCAAAGAAAAGATGCCATAATTTACAACAATATAGCTAACTGCTATGTTGGATTGGCCGATTTTAAAACTGCCACAACTTACTATAATAAATCGTTAAATATATCAGATTTGGCTTCTGCTTACTATAACCTGAGTCAGCTTAACAGGGAAGTTTTCAATTTTAGAGACGCTGAAAAATATTATTCAGACGCAGTGCAGATAAACGCTGATAAGGTCTCCGGGTTTGTTTCACTTAGGGGAGATTCTGCCGGGAGTTCCGTTGTGGATGAGGTATTTGGTGTTAATGAATTATGGTCTCTAATATTAAATCGTTCAATGTCTGATGCTTCCCTGGGATTGATGGGAAGACTGTATTCTTATACCAATAGAGGGGTTTCAGTAATCCTGATACTTATTCTGGCAGTCTTCCTGACTGTTTACGGCATGATGGTTCAGGGCAGTGCGTACAGTTGTAGCAAGTGTGGAAGGATATACTGTGGGAGCTGTGAAGATAAATCTGTAGTAGATGACATATGTCTTGTGTGCCATAGAACTCTCTCTGAGAAATCCCTTGTGAAGCCCAGGGATAGGACGGCACGTACTGTTGCTATCCATAGGTACAGTGACAGCAGAACCCGTATATTCAATATTATTTCGTTTCTGATCCCTGGAGGAGGACATATATTTCAAAGGAAGACTTTTAGCGGTTATATGATAATGTTTATGTTCTTCCTGTTTTTAGTCTCCGGGTTCCTCTGGACCTTCTTTATGCCTTCGGAATCCATGGCTGTCGTGGCATCAACTGTAAAACTGCTTTCATTTGTCGGGCTTGTTTTAATTTATAGTATTGTTATTGTTTCCATTATAAGGGAGGGTGTCTGATAAATGGCATTGGAAGGAGTTTTAGAAGAATTTGGTCTTACTGATATTCTCCAGCTGCTTTACTTTCAGAAAAAGACCGGTACCCTTAACGTCACAAGCAGTACTGATGTGGTAAAGCTTAGTCTTATAGAAGGGAATATCACAAAAATTGAATCGAAGAAGCAACTGGGTGAATCCAGACTTGGAAAGATCCTGATTAAAAAGGGGCTGATAACACAGGATAATCTAAATGTCGCAATTGATATTCAGAAAGAGGAAAATGTGAAGCTTGGGATTGTTTTTCTTAGACGTGGACTTGTTTCACAGGAGATCCTGACTGAAACCATAAAGGCTCAGATTACCGAGGCCATTGCGCAAATATTCAGCTGGACTGAGGGCAGTTATGAATTTATTGCAGAGAATGTATCCCAGGACAGCGAATTGCCTATATCAATTGATACACAGCATCTTCTGATGGACGGCCTCAGGACCGTTGATGAGTGGGCTCTCATCGAAGGAAGGCTGGATCTTTCCACTGTCTATAAACTTGTTATAGAAGCTGAACCAGTAAAGCTTGATGAAACAGAGAAAGAAATTCTAAACCTTATCGACGGGCAGAACGATGTTAGCACACTTATAAGCGTCAGTCCATCTGGAGATTTTGATACCTCAAGAGCGCTAATCTCTTTAGAAGAAAAAGGTGTTATTGCACCTGTTACATTTGAGGATATAGAAGAAGAGAGAAAGCCTGCTATTGAGTTAGCTGAAAGGCCGGTAATTATAGCAACTATTTTTGTAGCTGTTTTAGTTCTGGCATTAACCCTGAAGGGCCATTTTGACGCGTTTACTGCTTTAAGTAAGACTATGGATTTATCAACAATAGAGAGTATAAAGATAAAGGTTGACGTATATGAAATATCCAATGGCGTTTATCCGGATAATTTAAGTAAAATTACCAAAGATACTGATGCATGGGACAGGCCATATGTATACAGGCTCAAGGATGGAGGTTTTATACTTTTCAGCAATGGACAGGACGGCATCGAGGGGACCGACGATGATGTTTACTGAAGATGCATGTAAAGGGTCCAAGGATTCGAGGGTTTGTTTCCTACGATTTTGTAAGTGCCTTGATCATTCCACTTGAATCCCTGCCTGCGGCAGGCAGGCTTGACTCCTCGACCCCTTTTCGCCTCAGCGAATCTGCTCTCCAAGGCGAGTCTTTGACCGAAGCGGAGAACTCTATTAGTCATTATATTAACGAATGGCGGTGCTGATTCTATATGAAACGAGCGATAGTACTACTAAGCGGCGGGGTTGATTCTACAACTACGTTGGCAATAGCCAAAGCCGAAGGCTTTGATGTATACGCACTCAGTTTTGATTATGGGCAAAAGCATGTGATTGAGCTTGATTCAGCGCGTGCAAATTCTCTGAAATTTGATGTAAAGGATTTTCTTGTTATTAGTTTTAATCTCAGAGATATCGGCGGCTCGGCTCTTACTTCAGACATACAGGTGCCAAAAGACAGGCTCCATTTATCAGTGCCGTCAGATTCAGTATCACTGGAAAGTAAAACCGATGACATACCTGTTACTTATGTTCCGGCAAGAAACACCATATTTCTCTCTTTCTCCCTGGCATGGGCTGAGAGTATTGGCGCTTCAGATATATTTATAGGTGCTAATGCTGTTGATTACAGCGGCTATCCTGACTGCAGGCCTGAGTATATTAAATCTTTTGAAGACATGGCGAATCTTGCCACAAAGGCGTCCGTGAACGGCACAATACGATTCAAAATTAATGCCCCGTTAATCAATCTGACCAAGGCTGAAATCATTAAAAAAGCTGTTGAGCTTAATGTTGATCTTTCAGAAACATGGAGCTGTTATGCCCCGGAAAATGAGAAATATCCATGCCGCAGGTGTGACAGTTGTCTGCTAAGAGCAAAAGGTTTCAGAGAGGCAGATATTAAGGATCCCCTTCTTTCTAAGGTAAAACATTAACTAATGGCCGTAACTTCTTGATAAATAACATATAATCTATTGCATTTAACGAAAGATGTTTGAAATTAGAATAATTCATATACTTTTTAAAATGTCATTTCCTCTGGGCCTGTCCCTGTTCGTCATTCCGGCTTGTCCGGAATCGTTCCTTAATAAACCATATTGTTGCAATAAGATTCCGGACCCCGAAAAGAGACTCGGGACCCCGATAAATCGGGATCTCCGCACAGCTACGACAGGCAAGCCCTGAACCGTATGGTACAGGGCAAGCCCTGAACCGTATGGTACAGGGCAAGCCGGTTTATCCCGACGAAGTCGGGGAATGACAGAGAGTTATTTATTTCATTTCTGCTAGTACTATTTTCATTATTCTCAACTTTTTTACGAATGAACCGAAATATTATTACTGATAAATTGAAGATACTGTTATCCGGAATTGGTGGGACCGGCTTATCAGCGCTTGCCTGCTTTATGGCGGATAAGGGTCATGATGTTTATGGTTCTGACAGGTTGTTTGATATCTCACCGGGACATCCGCTTAAGAGGTTCTTTTTATCAAGGGGTATTAAAGTTGTACCACAGGACGGAAGCTGCCTGGACAGGTCATTTTCTCTCCTTGTCTATAGTACTGCTGTTGAACTCTCCCACCCGGAATTAGTAAAAGCCGGGAAAATTGGATTAAAGACCATTAGACGGTCTGATTTTCTCTTTGAAATTTCTTCTTCTTTCAAAACAATAGCGGTCACAGGGACCAGTGGAAAATCTACTACCTCCGGCCTTCTGGCCTTTATTATGAAAGAATCCGGTCTTGCTCCCAATTTAATTGGCGGAGGCAGGGTAAAGCAGTTCATTACATCTGTTAATCCGGGGAACTACCTTACTGGTGACTCAAATTCTTTGATTATCGAGGCATGTGAATCCGATGGAAGTATTGTAAATTACTGGCCTGAACATACAATCTTATTGAATCTTGAACTTGATCATCATCCTGTTGAAAGGACTGCAGGATGGTTTGAATCTCTAATCAGTAATACCGCGGGAAAGGTAATTCTTAATGCTGATGATGACAACCTTAGGAGAATAGGAAATAGAAACCCGGTAACCTTTTCCATAAACAGGGACTCTGATTACAGGGCGGATCATGTTGAATACAAATCCTTCAGTACGGAGTTCTCACTATTAAACAGGAAATTTATTATCTCCCTGCCGGGCAGACATAATCTCTATAATGCTTTATCATCTATTGCTCTTCTTTCTGAGACAGGGACAGCATCTGATCAAATAGTTGATATACTGCCCCGTTTTCTGGGTATAGATAGACGTTTTGATGTATACCTTGATAAAAGAGAATATCTTGTCATTGATGACTATGCTCATAACCCGCATAAAATATCGTTTCTGATGGAGACTGTTAAGCGGCTTAGGGAGAGTATATGTTTTATATTTCAGCCTCACGGTTTCGGTCCGACAAGGCTGATGAAGGATGAATATATAAGTGTATTTAAAGATAACCTCCGGGACACCGACCATCTTGTAATCCTACCTATATATTATTCAGGTGGTACCGCGTCTATGGACATATCAAGTAATGACCTTGCCTATGGTATAAGCTCAGGCGGCAAGTCCGTTGAGGTTATTGAATCAAGAGATGAGATTAAAGAGAGACTCGGTGATTTTAAATCGTATGTGATCTTCGGCGCACGGGATGAAACACTGGCTGATTTTGCAAGGGATATTGCTGACATACTGAAAGATATGTGATTATGGTATTTTCTGCGATGAACTACCCCCGACAAGTCCCCGAAGAATCGGGACAGGCGGGACAGGCCCGCAGTCCCGATGAATCGGGACGAGGTATTTCCCCTCCCTCGAGGGGAGGGGATTAAGGGGAGGGTGATGAAATCATTTATAAACCACCCCCACCCTAACCCTCCCCCCGATAAAAGACTCGGGACAGGCCCATCAAGGGGGAGGGAAATTGGATTAACCCCGATGCAGCCAGAAGTAGGCGCTTCTAAGCGAGGCATCGAGGGATTTTATTGATTAAATATTTTCCACTGAGACGGACTTTAAATCATTTTATACGTTTTTCTTCAACTCAATTACGGGCAGGGTAAAACATCTGCCGGATATTAGCAGTTTCGGAGAAACCTGATGTGAGAAAACGCTATAATATATCATTATGACTGAAGAGTTTAAGAAGTTTGGACCCGAATACAGGACTGAGGATCGCAGGATCGCACTGTTATCCAGAATAATGCCAACAGTTGTGTTTTATCTTAATATGTTTGTAATTGTCTACAAAGCAGCGAAAAAGGGCATGCATTCACTGCTTGACAGGGTTGAATGGGCAAAGAGCAGTTATTCAATAATACGTTCTCTTGAAGATGTGGGTGTTAAGATTGAAATCTCGGGTCTTGAAAATGTTGAGGGACTTGACGGTCAATGTGTATTTGTTGCAAATCACATGAGTATACTGGAAACTTTTATACTGCCAGCAATTCTTCTGCCATATAAGGACTTAACTTTCATAATCAAACGTGGTCTTATCAAGTACCCAATATTTAGGCATATTATGCTGGCAACCGAAGCGATCGTTGTTGACCGGAAGAACCCTCGTGATGATCTTGTTAAAGTCCTCAGGGAGGGTGTACTTAAAGTCAATGCCGGCAAATCTGTTATTGTCTTTCCCCAGACCACAAGAAGTACTTTATTTGACCCTAAAAAGTTTAATACGCTCGGTGTGAAATTGGCAAAAAGGGCCGGGGTGCCGGTAATACCTGTCGCTCTTAAGACAGACGCATGGGGACAGGGAAGTATTCTAAAAGACTTTGGCAGGATCGACCCGTGCATTGATGTTCATCTTGCTTTTGGAAGACCGATATTCATCAGGAACAGGGGAGTTGAAGAGCATGGAAGTGTTATTGATTTTATTTATAGCAATCTGAAAAGGTGGGGGTCTTCCGGTGGTGAGTAGTGGTTGAAACCATGCTCCTCGTTACCGGAGGTCTTCTGGTTATTGCCGGGATCGCAGGCTGTATGCTTCCTTTCCTGCCGGGTCCTCCTTTAAGTTATATGGGCCTTGTCATGCTTCAGATCAGTTCAAGGAACCCCTTTACCATAAATTTTCTTATTGTCTATGGTGTTATTACTTTCATGGTGTTGATTCTTGATTTTATAATCCCTGTTTACTCAACAAAAAAATTCCATGGCACGAAATACGGAGTCCGCGGAAGCATTATCGGATTGATTGCGGGTTTTATACTCTTCCCACCGTTTGGAATAATAATAGGCCCTGCTGCCGGCGCTTTTCTAGGAGAGATATTTAGTGGTAAAAAGGCCGCAAAGGCGGTCAGATCAGCAATTGGTTCATTAGCTGGTTTTATTGCAGGAACGACTATTAAACTTGCCCTGACAGTCTTAATGGCGTATCACTTCTTTACAAATCTTTATTGATTAAATCAATAGAACTCTCATTAATTGTACTTGAAGAGCACCCAAGACAGACGCTATAATAGTTTCCTGTCCCTCAAGGTAATTCCGGTACACTACTCTGGTTTCCGGCTATTTATACAAGTAGCAAAACAAAACTTAAAGAAAGGTGTCAATAGATATGATATCAGCAAAATCAACTATTAAAGTAGCTGGAAAGAAATACACATATTATCGATTAAAGAGTATAGAAGACGAGGGGATAGCGAACATCTCACGCCTTCCGTTCTCAATAAGAGTGCTCGTAGAAAACATCCTGAGAAAAATGGACGGGAAAACGGTATCCGGTGATGATCTTATAGGTATTGCAAACTGGAAAGTGAGATATGATAAGCCGAAAGAGATTGCCTATTATCCCTCCAGAGTACTTTTGCAGGACTTTACCGGGGTTCCATGTGTTGTTGATCTTGCATCTATGAGGGATGCTATGCTGGAACATGGTGGCGACGCTATGCGGATCAATCCTCTTATTCCTGTTGACCTGGTCATCGACCATTCAGTACAGGTTGATTATCACGGTTCGAGCAGTGCTATGAAGATGAACATGGATATGGAGTATAAGAGGAATGCTGAGAGGTATACCCTCCTTAAATGGGCACAGAACGCCTTCAAAAATCTGAGGATATTCCCTCCGGGGACCGGTATTGTGCATCAGGTGAACCTTGAGTATATATCCACTGTTGTAATGACAGCAGAAAATGATGATGGGATTACAGTATTTCCCGATACTCTTATCGGCACTGATTCTCATACGACAATGATCAACGGCCTTGGAGTATTGGGGTGGGGTGTTGGAGGGATTGAGGCCGAGGCGGTCATGCTTGGACAGCCTTATTATATGTCTATACCTGAAGTTGTCGGAGTAAACCTTATTGGTGAACTTCCTGAAGGTTCAACAGCTACAGACCTCGTTCTGACAATAACAGAACTTTTAAGAAGCAATAACGTGGTCGGTAAGTTCGTTGAGTATTCAGGTCCCGGGGTTAAGAGCATGTCACTTCCCGACAGGGCTATGCTCGCTAATATGGCTCCTGAATATGGCGCCACAACGGGTTTCTTCCCGGTTGATGAAGAGACCATCAGCTATCTCAGATTAACAAACAGAGGGGATTCCGCTGACCTTGTTGAAAGCTATACAAAGGAGCAGGGCTTATTCTATTACGGTGATGAGAAGCCGGAATATTCAAATATCATTGAATTTGATATGTCTATGGTTAAGCCCTCGCTTGCAGGACCCTCGAGGCCTCAGGACAGGATTCCGGTCAGTGATATGAAAAAAAGATTTTCCATTTTTCTCTCCTCAAGACAGAAGAATGAAGGTGATATGAAGTCTCTTTCCGCATTCGGTGATGAATCCGGTCATGATGAATCAGGTAACACATGCAAAATTGAAGCCGCAAGGAGGGAGATTAAAATTGTAATCAAGGGAGAGGAGATGTCGGTTCATGACGGCTCGGTCGTTATTGCCGCGATAACTTCATGCACCAGCACGTCTAATCCTTCTGTTATGATCGGTGCCGGCATTATGGCAAAGAAGGCAGTTGAGAAAGGACTGCGTGTTAAACCTTATGTTAAGACTTCTCTTGCCCCGGGTTCAGGCGTGGTGCTGGATTACCTCGGAAAATCCGGACTTCTTAATTCTCTTGAAAATCTTGGATTCTTTAATGTCGGTATCGGCTGCACAACGTGCATAGGTAACAGCGGACCATTGCATCCTGAAATAGAAAGAGTCGCGAACAAAGAAGGACTTATATTCACCTCTGTCCTGTCAGGTAACAGGAATTTTGAGGCCAGGATACATCAAAACGTAAAGGCCAATTATCTTGCATCGCCGGCTCTGGTTGTTGCGTTTGCTATCGCCGGAAGCGCGGACATTGACCTGACAACAGAACCGCTCGGCAAAGGCATTGACGGGAAACAGGTATATTTAAGCGACATATGGCCTTCTGATGATGAGGTGAGTGAGATTATGAGCTCATTGCTGACTCCCGATATATTTAAAGAAAGGTACCATAATGCAATTGAGGGTGATAGTCACTGGAAGACGCTTCCTTCTCCTGATGGTAAATCCTTCAAATGGAATAAAAGTTCAACTTATATAAAGAGACCGCCGTTCTTTAAAGGCTTCAAGCTCTTACCTGACTCGCGTGGCAATATTGACAGGGCAAGTGCGCTTCTTCTCCTTGGTGATTCTGTAACAACTGACCACATATCACCTGCTGGGGCCATACCCGAAGATTATCCTGCCGGCCAGTATCTTATAAGTGAGAATGTCTCTCCTTCAGATTTTAATACTTATGGTTCGCGCAGGGGTAATCATGAGGTGATGTTGAGAGGAACCTTTGCCAACGTAAGGATAAAAAATATGCTTGTAGCTCCGAAGGAAGGGGGATTCACTATAAAATTTCCTGAGAGAGAAGAAGTCTTCACCTATAATGCAGCCATGAGATACATGCGGGATTCCAGGCCTCTTATCGTGCTCGCCGGCAAGGAATACGGAACAGGATCCTCAAGGGATTGGGCCGCAAAGGGCACTCATCTCTTAGGGGTCAGGGCGGTAATAGCGGAATCGTATGAAAGGATTCACAGAAGTAACCTGGTCGGTATGGGAGTTCTTCCACTTGAATTCAGAAACGGATCGAACTGGAAGAGTCTTGGACTGGACGGCGGAGAAGAGTTCTGTATTAACGGTATCTCTGATATTACACCCGGGATGTCAATAAATATTGATGCAATTAAAGATAATGGAAATAAGGTCAGTTTTGAAGTTACTGTAAGGTTAGATACTGCGATAGAGGTTGAGTATTATAATAATGATGGGATATTACCGTTTGTACTTAGAATGCTGGCAAAAGAATAAAAAGGTGATTTGTGAGAGGTAATAGGTATTGATGTACTCGTAAAAAGTCATGGGATGGCTAAGAAAAAATTTCGATATACAAGGCGTAGTGTATTTTTTGAGCCGAGACTATACATAAACCTGATAACGGTCGTTAGCCGCTCTACGAGTCGTAGACTGATTTACGCAGATCGACGCAGATTTATCAAGGAGTTACAGGTAATTCATATTTCACCATTTAGTGAAATAAAACCAGGCATAAGTTTTTGTTCTATTGGTGTTTATCCGCGTTTATCTGTGGCCAAATGCTAAAGTATGTCGAGGATTTCAAAATGCGCTGCAACGCAGTAGATCGGACTTTTTACGACGCCATCAAAGTTGAACTCACATAATTTCTGGATTCCCGTTGGAATTTATCCCGACCCACTATAACGGGGACGGAATGACGGAAACATAAACTATCGAGGTCGGACCTCCATAGATTCTGAATTACAAAGACTCCCCGGCGCAGAGACAGCGGGGTATCGTTTAAAAAAAATTATTATGTAGAAAATCCCCCCTCTCCCCCCTTTCCCAAAGGGGGGATTAAACAGAGACTAAATTTCTTTATTTGGATATAATATCTTAGAAGGAGGATATGATGTCTGAGATATGCCTGAAATTACATATTGAAAGCCTTGATGAGGGCGGATATGTAGCAACAAGTCCTGACCTGCCCGGGCTTGTCGTACAGGGCAGGACAATGTCTGAAACGATCGAGATAGCACATGATGTTGCTAGAAAACTGATAGAGTCATATCAGGAACATGGAGACCCCCTGCCTTCCGGGCTTAAAGAGGCGAAAAAAACTCTGAATATTGATATCGCAGTCGGAATCACCTGATGGGCCCACTTGCAGGTTTCAAATATAGAGAGATAGTCGAAAAGCTTAAAAAAGCCGGCTTTGAGTTTGACCGCAACGCAAAGGGAAGCCACGAGATCTGGTGGAACCCTTCTACCCGTAAAAGAACCACTATCCCCAACCATCCCGGTGACCTGCCCGAGGGCACCCTCCGGGCAATACTGAAACAGGCTGATATAACTGTAGAAGAATTCCAGAGCTTATAATGCCCAAAAAGAAAAAAACTGTAAAAAAGGTTAAAAAGACAAAACCCGCCCCTTCACGTATCACGAAAAGAGAAGGCCTTGAACTGCTAAAGAACGCTGATCTCCTCGGTCTTGGTATGATGGCTGACAGGACAAGAAAGAGACTTCACCCGGAAGGAAACGTAACATTCATAATCGACCGCAACATCAATTACACAAACGTCTGCATAAATAAATGCAGGTTCTGCGCTTTTTACAGGGATATCGATGCCCCTGACGCGTATGTTTTAAGCCGGAGGAGACTCTTTAATAAGATCAGGGAGACGATCAAACTCGGCGGCACCCAGATACTTATACAGGGAGGACTCCACCCTGACCTTAAGATTGATTATTATCTTGAGCTTTTAGAATCAATAAAAAATAAATTTAATATCCATGTGCACGGCTTTTCACCGCCGGAGATACACTACATGGCCGACAAGGCTGGTATGACTTTAAAGAAGACCATATCGAGATTAAGAGAGGCGGGGCTTGACTCCATCCCGGGCGGAGGCGCCGAGATCCTCTCAGATAGGATAAGAGAGCAGGTGAGCCCAAAAAAAATCGGCAAGAGCAAGTGGCTTAAAGTGATGGAAGAGGCACACAAACTCGGGATGAAGACAACATCAACAATGATGTTCGGAAGCATAGAAGAGCCGGAAGATATTATCGAGCACCTTGACTCTATTCGGAGACTACAGGACAGGACAGGAGGTTTCACGGCATTTATTCCATGGAGCTTTCAGCCGGGAAATACAGAATTGAGCCAGAAGTCAGAAGCCAGAAGTCAGAAGCCAGAATCAGGAACAAAAAACTCACAACTTCTTCCAGCCACAGGGGTAGATTATCTCAGGGTGCTCGCTCTCTCAAGGATCTACCTTGATAATGTCCCGAATATTCAGGCTTCATGGGTTACCCAGGGGATAAAACTCGCCCAGGTTGCTTTAAGGTTCGGCGCCAATGATTTCGGCTCAACGATGCTGGAAGAGAACGTCGTGGCGTCAACCGGCGTAAAATACAGGGTTTCTATACCGGATATTCTTAACGCCATAAAAGAGAGCGGTTTCAGGCCTGCTCAGAGAGATATGTACTACAACCTCATATAGTAACTCGTGCAACAATCAGGCTATCCTTTTTTATATCCTCTAAAATTGATGCACTTGTAAAAAGATATGGGATGGCTA